>NZ_JBFRGC010000002.1:0-355593 GCF_052115145.1 Paenibacillus sp. 2TAB26 | reverse complement strand
TATTATAACAGCTTATTTTCCTGATCAAGATTTTGATTGATTGTATCCAAAAATGCAAAAAGCTTCACTTGATCTTCGCTGCTCAATCCCTTCATCATGAGGTGCTCCGTTTCACTGAAAAACTGATCAAAATCCAAAACAACATCTTTTCCTTTTGCTTGCATGCGTATTATTTTTTTGCGTTCATCCTTCGCATCCGTCTTCCTTTCAATAAACCCGTTTTTCTCTAGATTATGAACGATACTGCTAATGGAAGACCCTTTACGTTGAAATGCACGTTCCAAATCTTTCTGAGACACACCTTTCTCTTCATGGTGAAATACATATTCGATGAGTTTGGCTTGCTCGAACGTGATTCCATGAGCTTCAAGCTTTTTGTCCGCATAATTTTTTAGTTTGTGGCCAATCGCGCGCACTTGATACTGTAGAGTATGTTCGATTTCCATCAGCCTCCGCATAATCGTTAGATTTCTAACTAATAATAAATCACATCGATTGCTAAGTCAATCTCGTAATTGACATATGGACTGATTATCCTTATTCCAATCCGATCGTCCAATAATTCACTTCAATTTACTTATAACTTACTTCTAATTACTTAATTATTACTTCCATTTACTTAAAAAATGCGATAAACTTACTTACAAGGAGGTGTTCATCATCTATCAAGAGCAGAGATTATTAAAAATACTCGAATATTTAAAAGAACATCAAACGATGAGTGTCATGGATATTTGCACCCATCTCGGTGTATCAAGGGATACAGCTCGAAGAGATATCGTTAAATTAGTGCAAGAAGGTGTAGTCAATCGAACACATGGTGGAGTAGCCTCTCCTCAATTACAGAAGGAGCTTGCTTCCTATCAGGAACGGCTAATTGATGAGTCAGACAGCAAACTCAATATTGGTTTGGTAGCAGCAAAGCTCATTCATGATCATGAGACGGTCATATTAGACGTTTCTACAACGGTGCAGGCTATGGCCGAACAAATCTCCGCGAAAAATATTACAGCTATTACTCAGTCCATAGACATCGTAAGAATTCTCTCTGATCGAGATGATCTGCAAGTTTATGTACTCGGAGGTTATTTACACGTAAAGAACCGCTTGCTGTATGGTCCCTCCGTCATTGAAAAGCTTCGTGAAATGAGAGCTGATAAAGTGTTTATTGGCGCCACTGCGATTCAATCAGATGGGCTCTACTACCCGTTTGAAGAGGATGCTCATATCAAAAAAGAGATGGCACGCAGATCAGACCAGGTTATCGCTGTAGCTGATTTTACGAAGTTTAAAAACAAGTCGGTTTATCGTTTAGATTTTGACTATATTGATATTTTAATTACCGATCAAGAAGTGCCTAGCGAAATAGAAGAAATACTTGATCAGAAAAATATAACAGTGATTTGCTCTGAGATGAACAACAAACTCGAGGAGGAAAATAAAGATGACTTATAAAATCGTGCATAACGTTCAAATCGTTCAGCCTGATGTTATTTTGCCAGCTAGTACCGTCTGGATTAGAAATGGAATCATCGAAAAAATAGAAAATAATCATACTCCCCTTTCGCCTCTTCCAGAGGAGGAATATGAGCTTATAGATGGGAACGGGCAATGGTTAATCCCCGGCATGATCGATGTGCATATACATGGTGCTAATGGGTTCGATATGATGGATGGAAGCGAAGCGAGTATTCAAGAGGTTTCTCGTGCATGTGCTGCAACGGGCTGCACCTCGTTTCTTGCTACATCAGTAAGCTCTACAATGGATGAATTATTAGCTATGATTCGTAGTGTAAAACGTGTCGTTGGGCTTGAGGTCGGCGCCAAAATTGCTGGACTTCATTTAGAGGGACCTTATCTGAATCCGAAGCGCAAAGGGATGCAAAATGAAAAGTATTTACGTCATCCGCATCTTGGTGAGATGAAGCGAATTTTTGAAGAAGCAGATGGACTTATTAAAATGGTAACGATAGCCCCAGAATTACCCGGTGGAATGGAACTCCTCTCTTATTTGAAAGAAATGGAAGTTATCATTGCTGTCGCACATTCTGATGCAACGTATGAGGAAGCTAAGTTAGCATTTGATGCTGGAGCTAGCCATGTTACACATTGCTTTAATGGCATGCGGCCGATTCATCATCGAGATCCCGGGCTCGTCGCTGCTGCTTTTGAAGCAGATCATGTGAGTATTCAAGCCATTGTCGATGGTGTCCACCTTCATCCTGCTATTGTTCGTTTGATGCATCGCATTAAAGGACCCGAAAACATGGTACTGATCACAGATGCATTACAAGCTATGGGTTTAGGAGATGGCAGCTATCTCTTTGGCGGCCATCAAGTAACAGTAACCAATGGCGTTGCACAGCTAGCGGATGGAACATTAGCCTCTAGTGTAGTTACAATGAATGAAGCACTCCGCTTCACGACCGAAACCGGTATTTCCATGCTCGACGCTATTCAAATGGCCTCAACGACTCCTGCACGAATATTAGGAATGGATCATATGACAGGTACAATCAAAACAGGATTAGATGCCGATCTTGTTTTGATGAATGAAGATTTCCAAGTAGAATGGACCATGATTAAAGGTAATGTTATCTGAATGTACGGAGGTTGAGAAACCATCTTTTACAATAACAAGAAATGAAGAAAACACTCTCTTAATGTAATTACTCTACTATAAAATAGTAAACTTACTTTAGGAGGGAATTTATGAAACTTGTTAAAAAGAACGGAATTAAGGCCGCGATTGTAGGTACAGCAGCTACTGCCCTTCTGATTACGAGCATTATCAGTACACAATCGCCTAATCAAGTTGAAGCAGCTACTACAAAAACGAAAAATGTCATTTTGTTTATTGGCGATGGGATGGGAACGGCTCAACGTGATGCTATCCGACTTGCTACCGTCGGCTTAAAAGGCAATCTCGCTATGGATTCAATGCCTTACGTAGGTTTGCTGCACACGAGCTCTACTGTTCCTGTAACCGATTCAGCTGCATCAGCTACGGCATATGCCAGCGGTGTGAAAACGTACAATGGTGCAATTGGAATGGATGCCAATAAAGTAAAAGTAAAAACGATCATGGAATACGCCAAGGAATCTGGAAAATCAACTGGAATTGTAACTACAAGTCAAGTAACTGATGCAACGGGAGCTGCTTTCGGCGCACATGTTGATGATCGTTCTAAACAAAGTGAGATCGCTTTGCAGCTATTGACACAAAGCAAAGTTGACGTCATTCTCGGTGGAGGCGAAGATTTCTGGTATCCAGCTGGAGAGCCTGGTAAATTCCCAGATGAGCCGATCGAAGATCCTTCTGAAAAAAGCAAAGGAACACAAGGAAATCTCGTAAATAAAGCAAAACAATTAGGGTACAGTTACGTTTCAAGCAAAACAGAAATGCAAAAAGTGAAAAAAGGCAAGCTGCTTGGTCTGTTCGCTAATGAAGAAATGTTCCAACAAAAACCTGAAGGCGAAGGCGATATTTATAACCCCGTTGTATCTCTAGCAGAGATGACAAAAAAAGCGATAGATACGCTCGCTACAAATAATAAAGGCTTTTTCCTAATGGTTGAGGAAGAAGGAACGGATGAGTTTGCTCACCAAAACAATGCCAAAATGACGATCAAAGCCGGTCAAGAATTAGATAAATCCGTTCAAGTCGCCAAAGATTTTGCCAAGAAAAACCCGAATACACTTGTCCTCGTATTAGCCGATCATGAAACTGGCGGCTTCTCCATCGAAGAAGTGAATGCTGATGATGAGTCCGGCGACGGAATTTCCAAAGAAGATGGTCCTTTCGCCGTTGCTAACAGCAAATTTAATTTTGTTGTGGATTGGACAACATCAGGCCATACTGCCGTAGATATTCCGATTACAGCTATGGGTCCAAATGCTGAGTTGTTTACAGGAATCTACGAAAATACAGATGTATTTCATAAACTTATGCAAGCTTTAGGACTTAAAATTAAAAAATAACAACGAATTGGCTCCCCATAACAACGGAATACAACACAAATCAGAAATGCCGCCAGATCACTGGCGGCATTTCTCACAATTGTATGACATTAGTTTGTGCACCCGCAAAGCCACTGGGCGTTATGCCTACAGCGGCTTTAAATGAACGACTAAATAAATAGATGCTGGAGTAACCAACATTTTCAGAAATTTCTGTCACGGTATACTTCCCTTCCATGATCAGTAATTTTGCATGCTCAATTCTAATATGCGTTACATATTTATGAATGGATATCCCAAGCTGCTGCTTAAACAAATGAGATAAATGATTCGTAGACACCCCGACATATTTACTTATAGAAACATTATTTAATTCAGGATCTTGATAGCTGTCATGGATGTAATGGATTGCTCTTTCAATGAATGCCCAGCCTTTAGTCAATTTCCCTTCATTGCGATCCGTTTGATTTTTAAAAAATAAATATAACAGCTCCAAGCAGATTGATTTTGTTAATAAAAAATGTCCAGCTCTTTTCTCCTGAAAATGTTTGTGAAGCTGCAAAAACTTCTTTTTCAGCTCGATCCTGTCTGCCAACTGTATGTGTGAAATGGGAATAATGGATGATAACTGCATTTCCTTATCTGCAGTATAAGTATTATGAATTTTGGAAGCTGTTGTGAAATCCAATAAACTTCTTTCCTCATCATAATACAGATCAAAATGAAAAATATATTGAATTAATGGTTGATCAGAGATCGATCGAATAATGTGCGGCATAAAAGGATGCATCAACAGCACATCGCCTTCTTGAGCAATATATTTTACACCGCTCAAGAAAAACTCAGCTTCACCTTGTTCGATATAGGTAAACACATGATCGTGATCCATCCATTCACCGGCTAAGGATGAAGTCGTCATCATTCTCACCACCCTTACGAAAGGCGATATGCTGTTCATCCAAGACTCATCCATTGCTTTCACCCCTGCTATCGAAACGCTTCTATCACTCCTCCCATTATAAATGAAGCATATTAAAATTACTCATAATTAAATCTGTTAATCCGCTAGAATAGATCATTCAGCTGTTATCCGATTAAGACCAGTCAAACAATACACCATTATATAGATCTTTATTAACTCTTAGTCCCTCGTACGCTTCTTGTGCTTGCTCCGGCTTAATCACATGACTAATTAATGGTTCGATCTGCAGCCTATTTTGTTTCATAAGATCAAATACAATTTCTGAATTTCTAACTAATGAGTGTTTAACAAATTCATTAGGTTCAACTGGATAACGCCACTCATGCGCGCCTTTAAACGTAATACAGCCTCGGCCATAAAGATGACAATAGTTTAATATATCAGTAACATCTGTGTTGTACTCTCCGCGAGGACTTCCCAAGAAAATGATTTCGCCAAGCTTAGCAATCCACTTCAAACTGTCAACTCCGACAGCAGGTACGCCAGTTGCCTCAATATGTGTGGATACACCAGCACCCTTGGTTAACATTGATATCCGTTGCTTTATATCATCTACTCCACCATCAACCGTGTAATCCACGCTACATGCCTCGGCAGTCCGAATTCTTTCTTTTGATAAATCGACTCCAATAACCGTAGCTCCCTGAAGCCGAGCTAGCTGAGCAGCCAAATTACCGACTAATCCAAGCCCAGTCACACTTACAAAGTCACCAATTTCAATTTCAGAAACGCGTACCGATGTGAAGGCAACCGTAGCCATACGGGTAAATGGCACCCATTTTAAATCCAGATTTTCAGGAACTTGAATACATAGCTCATTCGTGTTAACAACTTGATATTTGCTATGCTGTCCATAATGAAACACGATATCGCCTGGCTGCAAATCTTTAACGCCTTCACCTGTCTCCAATACTTTGCTTACGCTTGCATATCCCGGACATAGCGGAAGCTTAGCCCATTCTTCTTTACCCGTTAACATTGCTAGTTCAGTTCCTGGGCTAATGAGGGAATATATCAATTGCACAAATATTTCATTTTCATTCAATTTTTTTAGAGTGTAATTCTCTTTAACCGTCTCAACTTGTAAGGGTCTCACGAACATGACTTTTGTATTTTCCATCGAAATCACTCCTCTGTAAATGCTTTCCCTATTAATATAAGACTTTGTGATGTCGATGTCTTTGCTCGCTTAAACGATTTTTTATCTAAAACACCGAAAATAATATGAGCTGCTATGTTTGTATTCTATAAGGCTATTATCATACCAGTACAACCATCCAATCACTTCGCTCTAGCAATACATAATTTATAGTGTAGTCAAAACACAGGGGGTGAATGTTTGATGGGAAATATCGGTTTTATTCTAGTTCTGTTCATTTTGTTGGTTATTATCGCTACTCACTGCCGTGACCGCGCTTAGAACAAAAACTGTATAGATAACAAACCCTGTTCTGTCATACGTCGAATGAATAAAACCATAACAGCACCTGCCACAATGTATGCTCATTTAACCTATAACATCTCATAGTAAAAAAGAGAAAGTCCATGCCATGAGCTTTCTCTTTTCTTACAAACCGCTTATTGGGCTAATATCCTTACAGAACAAACGTCCAATCATACCGTACCATACGCACATAAACTACAGTGTACTTTAAACATTGGAGGTGAATGTTTGATGGGTGGATTTGTTGGTGGTGCTAATCACAGTGTTGGTATTATCCTGGTTCTGTTCATTTTGTTGGTCATTATAGCTTGTAGTTGCGGCATCTTTGGCGGCGGCTGTGGCTACTAATCAGAATGCTTAATGCCTTCCATCTATTCAGACAGTGAATATTTTCTTAAATAGCATGACCACAAAAAGCCCATTGAATGGGCTTTTTGTGTTTTTCTCCTCATCGAACGAGGATATGTTGCATTTGTGATTGTATAAAAAGAATCATGTTTACTTAAAAATATGTGTCCCTCGGAGAAAACTCAAACAAATTCAAAATTGGGGATAGAGTAAGTGGGATTTTCACTCAAAGCTGGATTACGGGTGAGCCGACACAACAAAACTGGGTAAGTACACTAGGCAGTCCGTTGAATGGATTGCTCGCTGAATTTGTTGTGCTGCCAGAAGAAGGGGTAGTTCATGTACCTGAAGGGGCACTGGTATTAGGCGGTCGGATGCCTTCAATCGATCAATTCCAAATTCACCGTTAATTTCGTATACCTTGAACCAAAAAGTGCATAAGGAGGACCTTAAATGAAAACATCATCTCCAGCTAAAAGCGTTCAACCCGACATTTCGATATCTGAATGCTCTTACAGTAAAGTACTTGAAATCATTGCAAACAAATGGTCAGCATTGGTCATTTATGCATTGGAAGACGGTATTATTCGATACGGAGATATTAGCAGACGGATTGATGGAATTTCCAAAAAATGCTAACACAAACCTTGCGGCAATTGGAACGTGACGGCTTGGTTCAGCGAGATATGACTCCGTCTGTTCCACCAATCGTTGAGTATTCGCTCACCAAGTTGGGCGAGTCTTTGCTCGAGCCACTGAGTGCCTTGAAGCAGTGGACAAGAACAAATTATTCTCTTGTTGAATTGGCTAGATCATCATTTGATCAAGCTAACGAAAAGGAATAATACAAAACAAAAAAACACCAACTGAGCGTTAGTGTCCTTAGGAGTGATTTTCACCCGCAGCTTTGGAGTTCAGAGCGCCAATTGTTACGTCGCCAAAAAGAATATCAGGCTGATTAATAAGAGCCCTGCAAATAGCTGCTCTTTGTAGCTGGCCATCTGAAACCTGCGTAATATCACGATCAGCTAACTCTCCTATTCCTGTTCTCTTCATTAGCTCAGCTGCTCTCTTATTGATCGTGCTTCGACTGCTTTTTTTTGCCCGATAAGCAGACAGGATGATGTTATCCTGGATACTCAAGTTTTTCATAAGATGCATCTGCTGAAAAATAAATCCCGTTTGATTTAGACGCAAACTTGCTAACTCATTTTCAGAAAGACCAGTGATTTCCTGCCCATTAAAGGCAACACTTCCTCCAGACATTTTGTCCATGCCGCTGATGGTATAGAGAAATTTAGATTTTCCAGAGCCGGATGGCCCCATAATGGCTACGAATTCACCCTACCGAATTTGCAAATGAATGTCTTTTAAAACCGATTGCTGAGTTCTATGTCCTGTCAAATAATCTTCACTTAATCCCTTCGCTTCCAAAATTGACAACTGATCATCCCCTCTCATTTGGCTATCTGTTCAGAAATGCTAAACTTATTCATGAAAAGAGTACTCACTAATGTGGTCATGGCGATAATCATCATTACTACGATCGGCAGAAGTATATAAGTAGACAGAGGATTGCTTTCAAGCTGAATTTTTGATGCCCCCAACATAGACCCTAATAATTGCACTTGATTTTGTCCGATTATGCTAGCTGCTTTAACTCCAACGATAATTCCAAAACCAGCGATCAGCAGTATTCTTACCAAATACTGAATTCGAATATCTCTTATCGTAAAACCAATGCTTTTCATAATAGCAATTTGAATAGAATCCTTGGCAAACAGCATTTTCATAAACAAAGAGGTTATTAGTATCAAAATCGATATAGAAATCGTAACAGCCAATAGGATGACTATCTTTAGCTGCTTGATCGTATTTCCTAAAGTCTGGGATAAATAAGTTTCCAGATGAGTCACTTTAGCAGGATAAAATGTATTCGTGTATTGATCCATCTTCTCGCCGACCGAATATCAGGTTTCACATCCATTGCTACGACATACCACAACACCGTCTTAGGATCAAAAGGCATCCTTGCTTTTGCTGTTCGGCCTCCATTTGTTATATCCTGATAAATACCGCTAACCGTCATGTTTATTTCTTTCCCATCATTCAATAAAACCAGCGAATCGCCAACCTTTTTATTAAGCTCCTTGGCATTCAAATCAGACTTATGCCTCCATTTCATCGACTGACCGTCGGTCAATAATAATTATTGTGAATGTCCAAATAATGTAAATGATTAATTTTATCCCATCTGGTTAGTAAATCAATTCTTCATAATGTGCTATATTATAGCTGATCAGCTTTTTTCAAGATGACATCACAACGGAATTATAGGTTCCATTAACAAATAAAATCAAATCGCCAATAGCACCAATAGCAAAAAATATGAAATAATAACTTGCTGTAGTAATTTCCTTATTAAATAGCTCTTTAAATGCCTTTACGAATAAATGATTAAACTTAAACCAACTTAATATCCAAGCGATTATAAGAAAACTTACGATCAACATATGCAGCCCCCGCTCTAGAAAAATAATTTGTATTGTTAGATTTAGCATAAAAGCTTACAATCTGCTATCATCACAGTATGGAATAAGAAAGGAACAAAATAATGTCTCATATGGCTCCTCAAAATCAGGAATTAAAAATACTGTGTCCAGTAGATTGCGGAAACGCGCCTAGAAAATCGATTCTTAAATCATTTAATATTGCTTTTGCTCAAAAGGATATGCCTTTTATTGCGGATCAAATTACAGATGATGTGCAATGGAACATTGTCGGTTCATTTCCCGCTATACACGGAAAAAATGAATTTCTCGAAGCACTCACTCAAATGAATATAAGCAAGACCATCGAATTACAAATTACAAATATCGTCACACACGGAAACACGGCAGCAACGAATGGAGTTATAAAACTTGAGAACGACAAAAGTTATGCTTTTTGTACTATGTATGTGTTTAGCAGCGCCTCCAAACAAGCAAAAATAAAAGAAATGACCTCATATGTAATTGAAGTATCATAAACTCTAAGAGAAACTTTCCAACGGCTTCACAAGTTTTCTCCAGTTCTCAGGTAATCCATTATCATGATCAGCATAAATGACCTGTACATATTGATTAAGATTAATAACTTGGTCTTTGAACAGCAGCTCATGTATTTCAGAAGCTTTCACAGGAACCGTGTTATTCCGTTTTTTCTGGAATTCATCTAAAGAAAGAAACATCTCTAAACTTTTCTTATACTTGCAGCTCTTTGGAAACCTTGGTGAACTCCCCGAATCGTATTTGGACAATTTAACGGCCGAATAATGATCCATCAATAATGGAAATGCTTCGAACTGTAAAATAACAAATGCTTCATCCTGTTCTCTTCGTTTGTATGTATCCAACATTTTGCGACAATCCTTTAATGTGGGCCAAAAGAACACATGTTGATCAAGATAAGCCCGAAATTGTTCATGTGTACAATTCGCATCCATCATACTCTCAACAATCCTTAAATGCGCATTAATGACAACCGTATGTTCAAAATATTTAACTTCTTTGACCTCTGATCGCCGCTCGCCGATATGAAATGGATAAAGATGTTTGCTCGACCAAAGTGCATTATGATGTACGATCGCAGGCAAGTTCCTTACTCGTGTAAAATGGTAAAGGCTTTTCCTGCCTTTTGATTTTGTTATCGCTGAAACGATCGCTTTCTTATCCACTATGCCCCCACCTTCTGCCCATATGATTTCACGAATCCGATTGAATCATTCCCATCATTAGAATAAGAACATAGATACAAAAAAAAGGTTGCCGATGGCGACCTTTTTTAAGAACCAAATTTATTATGAAAATCAATTGATTAATATCGAATTTTTAGCTAGTTATACTTTCATCCGCTGCAAACGAAGTGCATTTAACACAACGGATACGGAGCTAAGTGCCATAGCAGCGCCAGCGACCCATGGGGCTAACAATCCGATTGCTGCAATAGGAATACCCAACGAGTTGTAAGCCAGCGCCCAAAATAGATTTTGTCTAATATTGCCCATCGTTTTACGGCTCATAAAGATGGCATCCGGGATGCTATTCAGATCACCGCGCATTAGTGTAATATCAGCAGCCTCCATCGCAACATCTGTACCTGTACCAATAGCCATTCCAATGTCCGCCATTGCTAAGGCCGGTGCATCATTTATCCCATCACCAACCATCGCTACTTTTTTGCCTTGTGCTTGTAATTTTTTCACTTCTTCAGCTTTACCTTCTGGAAGTACTTCTGCCAGCACATGATCAATGCCAACTTGCCGTGCGATAGCTTGGGCAGTACGTTCATTGTCACCAGTAATCATAACGACTTGAATCCCCATTTGCTTCAAACGAGAAACGGCTTCTTTCGAAGTCTCCTTAATGGTGTCAGCAACAGCTACCATGCCTGCATATTGACCATCAATCGCGAACAACATCGTTGTTTTTCCTGCTTGCTCTAGGTTGGACATTTGTTCAAAAGCATGCTCTGCTTGAATATTATATTTCCCCATCAGCTTCCGAGTTCCGGCTAAAATCTCTTTGCCATCCACAATTGCCCGAATACCATACCCAGGAATCGCTTCAAATTCATCAGCGTTTGGAAGCTCAATGTCTTTAGCCAATATGCCAGATACAATTGCTTCCGCAAGCGGATGCTCTGAATTTTTCTCAGCAGCGCCGACGAGACGCAAGAAAGCATCTTCATCCATCGACTCCACAAATACATCCGTTAATTCGGGTTTGCCTTTAGTCACCGTTCCTGTTTTATCCAAAATAATTGCATCAATTTTATGCGTTGATTCGAGATGCTCGCCGCCTTTAAAGAGAACTCCGAGCTCTGCAGCACGACCAGAACCTGCCATAATCGACGTAGGTGTTGCGAGACCGAGAGCACACGGACATGCGATGACAAGAATCGCGATCGCAATCTCTAAAGCATTAGCGAAATCGCCAGGACTTATCCAGAAGTACCATACAACAAAAGCTGCAAGTGCGATTCCAACAACAATCGGTACAAAGATACCTGAGATAACATCAGCAACACGCTGAATTGGTGCTTTTGAACCCTGCGCTTCTTCTACAACTTTAATAATTTGTGCTAAAGCCGTTTCTTTGCCGACCTTTGTCGCTTTCACTTTCAACCGACCATTTTTGTTAATCGTCGCTCCGATTACATGGTCGCCAATTTTTTTATCCACTGGAATGCTTTCTCCAGTCAGCATGGACTCATCCACCGCTGATGTACCTTCGATGACTTTACCATCCACCGGAACCTTCTCACCCGGTTTTACCAGCACAAAGTCTCCAGTAAGCACTTCCTCGACAGGAATCGTTAGCTCTTGACCATCACGAATGACTAACGCCGTCTTGGCTTGCAATCCCATTAGTGTCTTGATTGCTTCAGAAGTACGCCCTTTCGCCAAACCTTCAAATAATTTACCGAGAATAACGAGTGTAATTAAAACTGCGCTTGTTTCATAATACATGGATGGACTGTGGTGCATATTTCCAGACATCGTTGCCCAATCTATTGTCAGGTATAGGCTATAAAAGTAAGCAGCTGACGTGCCTAGAGCTACCAGAACATCCATATTGGCACTATTGTTGCGTAGTGCTTTGTAGGCTCCAACATAAAAATGTTTTCCGACATAAAATTGAACCGGAGTGGCAAGTGCAAGCTGAAACCAAGGATTCATAAAAATTTCTGGCATCCAAATCCATGATGTAAATGAAAAATGAGTCACCATGGACCAAAGCAGCGGCAGCGACAAGATGGCAGATATGAGAAGCTTGCGCTTTTGTTGTTTAATTTCTTTTTGACGATGCTCAGACGGATCGCCAACCTCTTGTTTTGGCACTGCTTTGTACCCGAGTTTCTCGACTCGTTTTTGCATATCTGACAAAGTTACATCTGAAGGATTGAATTCTACATGAGCAGTTTCTATTGCGAAATTAACGGTAGCATTCGTGATACCAGGCAGTTTATTCAATGCTTTCTCGATTTTAAGTGCACAAGCTGCGCAAGTCATCCCAACTAGCTGCAAATCAACGCTTTCTTTAGCAGTGCTGTACCCAAGCTTCTGTATGCTTTGTTCCATATTTGCAATGTTTGTTTTGCTTGGATCATAAATAACGGTAGCGCGTTCCATTGCAAAATTTACATTCGCTTCCGAAACACCTTCAAGCTTATTTAATCCTTTCTCAATCCTATTCGCGCAAGCTGCACAAGTCATTCCAATAATTTGCAGGGAAGTTTGCTTCGTATCTGAGCTAGTCGCTTCCATGATGATCACCTCTTTTTTTCTCGATTAATGAACTTCATATCCTTGTTCTTCTATGGTTTCCTTGATCGTTTCAAGTGTTAGCTTACTTTCGTCGAACACAACTTGAACCGATTCACTCGCCAGATCCACTTTTCCTTGTGCACCTATCGTCTTTAATGCTCCTTCGATGGAATTAACACAGTGATTACAAGACATTCCTTCAACATTTAATGTTACATTTTTCATTGTTCATATCTCCTTTATGTGAATCATTTATTTTTATCTTCGTATTGAAAATACAATGTTTAAGAAGTTTATTGCTCTTTCTCATAAACACACTATACCCCCCTACCGTATATTGTGTCAATCATTTTCTCTATTTTCTTTCTATATTGTGTCATTGAACATTTGCTTACTCCTTCTGAAACAGAGAAATTTGCACAAAATGCATAGTATGTTATCCATTTCGATTAATTCATTTAAAAGTTAAACTGGAAGAAATCAATAAAACGCTTCTAATCTAAGCACCATGATGTAATGCCAAACCCTGGCTGCTTTAAACCTTTTGCAATATCCTCTTTCGATGGCTTCCATTTGTTCACGATAACATCATGAGCTGATGGCTTAGGCGCCTGCGGTGTCATCCAAAATAAAATAGCAGTCATGAAACCAACCTTACCGTCCGCTGCGACGATTTCAGATTGCTAAGAAGGACAATTTTGTCTCCATAAATAATAGAGCTGAACAAGCCGTAGTTGAAATTCCAACTCAACATGATCGGTCCACGTCCATAATAACGTTTGCCCGTTACGCCCGGATAGAGAGCACTGCTTGCTTCATCCACGAAAGCGGATTCATTTACACCCGTTCTTCCAGCAATATTTTCATTCCAGAACAGTCCCCACTTCAGTTCACCGCCAGGTGCTGTAGCCCAGCCTCCGCCAGTCTCATGTGCAAGTTTGGCAAGAAATGCGGCGAGCTCACGCTTACGATCTTTCTTAAAACCCTCCTTGAGGAATGTGCCAAAATCGATGATAACCGTTTCAATTTCTTTCTTCAAATTGTCTGGCGAATTAAACTCGGCCGAACGGGAGATCAATGTCTCGATTCTAGCATCCTTATCCAATCTATGTATTTCCTGAGCGCTGTTGTCTCCTTTGCGTGTGCTAACCTTTAACTTATGATTTGACACCTCAGTTACAGCAGCGATCAAATGATCATAAGAGAAATAATCAGATTGGTCTTCTTTAAAATACTCCTTGCCTTTAGCTACTTTATACCATTCAGGAGAACCTAAGCGGTTTGGAAACAGTTCTTCGTATATTTTTTGAGGAAGAACTGCTTTAACCGCGTCTACAGCTTTTTCAGGCGTATATTCTAGATCAATTCCATCCCATGCCCTTTCAATCTCCTTTAATGATAAAAAATGGTTTTCACCAACCGCAAGTGTGCTTCCTTTGTAAGGAATAGCATTATGAATCGATTGTAAATAGTTCTTGCCTCCTGTACGAAAATGATTTCGTTGATTATTTATGATAATTATTTTAAAACAGCTTGATTTTTCAAGTGTTCTGTCAGATTAAATCTTTGTCATGGATAAAAAAGTTGGCTTCAGGAAACATTAATCGACGAAAGCGATCAAAGATTTTTCACATGCAATTCATAAAGAAACAAACGAATTTAAAAACAATAGTTGGAGGTTCTTATGACTTACCTGTATAGCTTCGCGCTTTTATTTGGAGGATTGTTTGTAGTTAATTTTATTTTTTCTTATCAAGGGAAACATATTGAGCCCCAATTTTGGTCAACTTTAAAGTTTCAATTGCTAATGTTACCCTTCTTTTTAATGGCTAATTTATCTATTGGTTATGGTGTAAAGTATGGTCTCAAATCTTCCGGGAATCTTAGCTTTACTTTAGTAGCCGCTAAGTGTTTGGAAATTTTGATTTCGTTAATTATGGGGTACTTGTTTCTAAAAGAATTCCCCAATTGGAAAAACTGGGTTGGCTTAGTGATTATCGTTATTGGGCTGTTCCTTGTTAAACAAAAGTAGCCACTTCCATAAAAAAGAAAAATTTATGACTTCAATAACAGGAAAATGGGGTTTTCTGTCGAATTGTAATGACGTCTATGGAAGAGGAGGAGATTTTCATCAAACAATTTATGATCGGGCAATACGGAGGATTCGATGACCGTAAATATGAAAAGGATTTTAGAGATAGTTTTTACGGGATTGAAGCATGTTTGTTCCATACCCATGAAGATTATTTAAAGCTTGTTGAAGAAGCAAAAAAAAGAGGGTTTCATATCGGAGTACATTTTCCTATGCGAGCTAATGCTTCAAGACTAAGAGATGCATTAATTTTATCCTTAGATGATAAGATTAGAACTGACGCATTCAACAATATCGAAGAAGAGCTGAATTATTTAGCAACAGCCCCACTTGATTATATTTTGTTCCATTATCCTAAACCAGTCCTATTGGATGACAGCGTCAACTGGGATACATGGAAATTTACGAATAGCACGGAATACATTTTAGAAAGCAATTATTGTTTTGAGCAATTTGTTGAAAAAAGCGAATACCTTTTCAACTGGCTTACGGAAAAAAGCGAGCAATATCATTTCACCCCATTACTGGAGTTTGACGCACTAAATAAGTATATCTATGATACGGATTTCTTGGAAAATTTGCTTTTAAAGTACCCGAAAATTAAGCTGTGCCTGGATACGGCAAGACTATTTCATCAAGAGAGGTTAGATCCTTCGTTAGATGCAAGAAAAATATTTAGAAAGTATACGAAATATGCTGCTTCGATTCATTTGTCAAACATGCAAATTAACGATACCATTCAAAATAGACATCATCCGGCACTCCCCGAACTCAGTCCCGTTGAGGGATGGGCACCGATAGAAGATTATTTGAACATTATTAGAGAAGAAAATAATAAAGTAAGGATCATGTTCGAGCACAGGTCTGATCGTATTAGCGAACAACAATTAGAAAGCTGTTATTTATGGGTAGACAGCATTCTCAATAAATAAGATTCACCTATAAGCTGCCATACTAATTAGAGGCAGCTTTTTCATTTCCTTATGGAATGACATATGTACGCAAATTGAAAACCTGACTAGAAGCCATCGTTATTTTCAGCATCTGCCGTGAAATTTCTTCCTCGGTTTGCCGCATGCCATTTTGCAGCCAGTATTTATATATTCCTATAGCCCCTCCAACAATCCAGTTCACAAGCAGGTCCGATTCAATTTCCGGATTCTGCTGCCCCATCCGGCGTACTAATTGAAGCAAAGATTCAAACATTTGATCATGAAGTCGATCCGAGAAGTTAAGAACGCCATTTCCAAGCAGCATGATGCTATAGAAATCGGAATGTTTTTTTATATGACCAACGGATAGCCTGATCGTCTTCATATATTCAATGGACGGTCGCTTTGACGCTGGAAATTCTGTAACGCCTTCAATAATATCGGCGTATTCAGTTAGCACGTCTTCAATAAGCTCCATAAGGAGCTCATCTTTCGTTGAGAAATGATCATAGTAGGTAACGCGGTTTACACCCGCTATTTCTGTAACTTCTTTAATTTTTATTTGGTTATAGCTTTTGACAGCCATCAGTGATAACAGCGCTTCTTTGAGAAATGTACGGGTGCGGACACCACGTACATCTAAGGTATTGTACACTTTTGTCATTTGCTCAGCCCCTCGTTCATTCACATGCTTGTTGAACTAATTTATACCTTAAACGACATTTTGACTCGAAATGTCATAGTAATAATCACTTAACTTGTTATCCTAAGTATATACGACAGGACGTCGTCAAATAAAGAAAGAACCAATCTGCCTAGTCGAGAGGATGATACAAATGAAATTACAAGGAAAAACAGCCGTAATCACAGGCGCAGCGTCAGGTATGGGCAAGGAAATGGCATTATTATTCGCACAAGAAGGTGCTCAAGTAGTTGTAGCCGATATTAATGAAGCGGCAGTAACTTCTGTTGTTGAGGAAATTAATTCATCTGGTGGACAAGCCAAAGGCGTAGTTACAAACGTTACAAAGGAAGAAGACGTTGCTCGAATGATTGACACTGCAGTAAATGATTTTGGCAAACTTGATATATTAGTAAATAATGCAGGTATTATGGATCAAATGCTGCCCGCAGAATCCGTTACCGATGAAATGTGGAACAGAGTAATGGACATTAACGTGACTGGTCCTATGAGAGCTATTCGCAAAGCTATTCCCCTCATGTCGAAGCAAGGCCATGGCGTCATTATTAACACAGCCTCTGTCGGCGGTCTATTTGGTTCACGCGCAGGCATTGCTTACACGGCTTCCAAGCATGCTGTTGTTGGCATTACCAAAAATGTAGGGTTCCAATATGGCAAGCTCGGCATTCGATGTAATGCTATCGCGCCTGGCGCTGTTGCTACAAACATTGGTGCAGGTATGACACATGCTGATCCATTTGGTATCGAACAAGCTATGGCTGGTATGTCCTTACAACGCGGAGAAGCGGCAGATCCGAAACAAATTGCGAGCGTTGCTTTATTTCTAGCTTCAGATGATTCTAGCTTTATCAACGGCACTGTAGTTACCGCAGATGGCGGTTGGTCAGCATACTAAAACACTTAATGAACAGCAAAGGAGCCATCACTTGTGATGGCTCCTTATTTTGTTATTAACGATAGATATGAAGATTACGAAATTATGTTTACTCTAGTACACCTTAGTTAAACCCAGGAAAATCAGATAAATCGGATAGTCGGATAAAAAATAGTACAAATGATAAAACACCTACGAGGATGATCGGGAAAGTTTGTTTGAAAGAATCTTTTACACGTACATGAGTTAATGTACCTCCGATAGCTGTAATGCCAAGCAATAACGCGCCAGCTGCTGCCCAGCTGTGCTCCCAGTATCCAATAATTAAAGCAATGGCAGCGATTAATTCAACAACACCCGTTACAACTCGGAACCATTGCGGCAAGCCCCATTGTTTAAAGCCGTCAACGTGCATCTTCGACCCCGATACTTTACCGAATCCCGCCATCAAAAACATCAAACCTAATAGTCCCTGCAATACCAACGCTAATATTTCCATTGTAGACTCTCCTTTTTTTCTCGGTTAATGCAACCTATGAAGGCACATTATAAAACAGACTATTCTTTTCAAATATTTAATGCTTACTGTTGTTATTTCCGATTTAGGTCATACCCCCATAATCTTCAAAGTTAACTGTGCTTGTAATAAGCACATATAATACAAAAATAAAAGTGCAGTTTTAACTGCAACTCATTTAAGCACATTATAATTCGTTTCAAAACGTTTGACTAGTACTTTGTTGAAAAAATTAAACGACAAAAAAATCTACACGCTCCATCACATCATTAATAGTATACTGACGAAGGTAATCAATCGTTTTTTGCTCAGCTTCAAACAGAATTTTTTCCAGCTCTACGTCCAGTTTATGGCCTGTTTCTCCACAATTACCATCACCTTCTGGTTCAGCTGTACATGTATTTACTGCCGCGTAAATGTCGCCTAATGTAATTTCATTCGCCGTTTTTCTTAAAATATATCCGCCTTCTCTACCGCCCTTTGACTCCACAATGCCGGCTGCCGCTAATGCTTGCATAACTCTTCTCATAAAAGTTGCATGCGAATTCACCTGATTTGCAATCATCGCACTTGATAAGATGCTGCCGCTCTGCGCTAACCAGACAATGGAATGAACCGCTATTTTAAATCTAGGAGGTCCGATATTAACTCCACGATTTGCAGTACTCATATCAATCACTCCTTCAGCCACTTATGTGGCTTAAACATCATATTATGAATTGTATTTCTATTAAGCACATTATAAAGTAATGCATTTTCATGTTCAAGTTTGTCACCCCCAAGACAGTCATACTTCTTTTTCGCTTCTGTCTAACTTATAACTAGGCTTATGACATGATTCATTTAGCTAGGTAACAAACACCCAATCAACAAATACCCATCCAGCATAAATTACACAGTACACAGAACGTAAGGAGGTGCATTGAAAAATGTCTGGTCACGTTGGTGGAGCTTTCTCGAGCTTAGGGATCATCTTAGTCCTCTTTATTCTCTTGGTGATTATCGCTTGCAGTTGCGGATTTGGCGGAGTTGGCGGATACGGTGGATATGGTGGAGTTGGCGGAGTTGGCACTGGTCATGGTAAAGGATACTAAAAAGAAGGTCTAACCCGTATCGGTGCGAGTATATAGACGTTTATATTATCCACAAGGACCATTTCGTGGGCCTTGTGGTCTTCCTTTTTTCCATTACATAAATCAATAATAATAAGGAATTAATTCCATTTTATTAGTCTGCTGTAGCCTTTTATCATGTACAATAAAAGAAATACCGATCAACTATTTTTAACTTTCTTAATTCCTTCATTTAATCGCGAATACACAAATAAGGGGCTGATCCTTGTGGTATTGTTTGTTATCCTATTTGTCATCATTGCATTCCTTAATATCTTCTTCCCTAAGTTCGGTTGGTACATGAGATACGGCTGGATGGTTAAAGGAAATTCAGAACCTAGCGATGCTTACATACTAATGAGCCGGATAAGCAGTATCATCATTCTTATTGTTTTTCTATTTGTCATCCTGCCTAATCTTTTCTAAAATAACATCTTAAATTTTCAAAAAAAATTTGATTCCAGACCATCTAATGATACAATTGGAATGAAAATATTGGAGCAATAATGAGCCAATAATCATGAAGGAGTGAATAAAATGGCAGTTGATGTTTATTTGAATTTCAATGGGAATTGTCGTGAAGCGGTCGAATATTATGCGCAAGTGTTTGGGGCTGAAATTACAAATTTCACTACTTTCAGCGATATTCCACCAAACCCAGAATATCCCCTTCCTGAGGAAGCAAAAAACTTAGTCATGCACGCTCGCTTAAACATTTTAGGCAGCAATGTTATGTTTTCTGATGTATTCCCTGGAATGCCCTTTATTGAAGGAAACAATATAAGCCTTTCGATCGTCAGCAAAGATAAAGATGAAGTAACATCACTATTTCATAAGCTGAAGGAAAACGGTACGGTTCTAATGGAACTCCAAGAAACGTTCTGGAGCAAATGCTACGGCCAAGTAAAGGACAAGCTTGGCATCTTGTGGCAACTGAACGTTGAAGATGAGGCAGATAACGGTTAACAAACATTAAGGTTAAAAAGGATCGGGGTCTATTCTTTTCATAAGAATAGTACCCTATCCTTTTTTTTCGTTCTAACACTGTACTTATTTTAATGCTTTTGCCATCGCATCAAGCTTCATAATTGTTTTCCAGTTTCGAGCTGTAGCTGGCAGTAAATTTTGAAATTTTTTGGGCAGCTTGGAATCAAGAATACTGTTTCGATAAAGCACATAAATTTCTTTGCCGCTTATGTAATATTCATCATTGCCTAGGTCTACATCAGGCAAATTATTAATTTGTTCTTGTGTAGGCGCCTCTTTTAGTAAAGTGAGATGTATACTCTGACCTTCGGTCAACTCAGCCGCATTGAATGGTGATTTATCAATAATGCTTACAAGTTCATCCGACGTCCTCAGTATTACAGCGATATTAAATCCAAACACTTCACTAATCTGCTTCTCAATTGTCTCTTCTAGTTTGTTTGCATTCTCGTTTGATTCGAAAATGACATTCCCGCTGTTAATATACGTCTGCACACGTGCAAAGCCAAGCTCCTCAAACATTCGTTTAAGCTCAGCCATTTTTATCATATTATTGCCGCCAACATTAATTCCTCGTAAAAGCGCAAAATAAATGCTCATCTACAAACATCCTTTCTTTCAACTGCTGATGTTATTTGACATTTATAGTATAACTGATTTCACCATATATCAAGTACGCCATTATTCGTCAAACAATCCTATAAATCGTTCCTACCGTTTGACATACTTTTCTGATAAAATCGTATATTCTTGTCTTGTTCTTATGCGAGCATACACGCTAATATGACAATTATTTTTATAAAGAAAGAGGAGATGAACCATGTTGATCAAAAAGAAAAATGATATTGCATTTATTTTAGAAAACTTCAAGCAACTAGCCCAGTGGGATGCAACCGGTCAAAAATTTTATTTTGTATTCGCAGATCGCAAACGTGGAGGACAATGGACTCTAATGAATAACAGTGAGGATCGATTCAGCGTACATGGATTAGGTGAAGATTACATGGATGAGCAGGAGCATTTCTTTGATGAGTCAAGCCAAATTCACTCATTCTTATGGGAAAATCGTGCTGCTTTTAATGCCGCCTTAAAACCTGCCACGATGTGCAGCTAGACGTAGATTAACATAAATAACACAAAACACACCTTTTTAAGCGTGTGTTTTGTGTATTGATTCTATAGATTATTTCTTAAAGCTCAGCCGCTGCTGAAGCAGCGCAGCAAGCTCCCCCGCATCATCCCATATCATTGGCCTAATGGACTCCGGCTGAACGCACAGCTCGTCCTCCTGTGTGCTATTCATCGTCCACACGACCTCAACATTTGCGCCAAGCGCATACCCAGCTGCAAAATAAACCTCCGGTGAATGGCTTGTAATATCCGCAATGATAAGCTTGCTTTCAGCTAGCTTCGTTATGGAATAATTTTCATTGCCGCCTGTATCTGATTGTTGAAACATAAACGGCAAATAACCAAACTGCTCTAATTTCGGAAATACATGCTCAAACCATTCCGCTCGCAATGGCTGATTGTCTGGGAGCAGCACACCGCAGGTTTTCAACTTCCTTCCCCCTGCTCTTGCTGCTGCTTCGTTCCATCCCTTCTCCGTAAGCTTAAAAGTAATCCCTTCTCTAACAATCAATTGAGCTTCCCTTAGTTTCTCCACAATGTACACGAGCTCTTGCAGGTTTGGAGAATAAGTTAAATTAAAATTTTGCGAAAGCGGCTGAATGACGATCGGTTGTCCAGGATCATCGGAATGACGATATAAATATTGAAGAAGCCGTGCTTCTTTATCTTCAATTGTTAGCGGAATATGTGGTGCTTTCTCAATCGTTTCCAAGTCATCAATTGTAAGAGTAATCTTTTCACCACAATCTAATTGTTCTCTAATGTACCCCGATATAATGGGAAAACGTTTATTTTTTATAGGATAGGACAATGAGTTAATAGCAAGGTAACTATCTCTTAATAAACTGTAATAACTTCCCGGTGCGCAGTTGCAGCCCAAATAGCGCTCATACTCACCTTTTTGTTCGATGGGTACGATCTCAGAACAGAATAAGCAGCGTTTCTTTTCCATGATCATATAACCTCCCTGTTTACATATCTTTCGCATATCTTATATGAATTCAGGGGCATAACGTCATTAATATTTATTAATATGGCTGGTAATATTTTCTGATCATCCATTTCACTGCTTTTCCCATTCTAATCATCATGCCTATTTCCGCACTTATTCTGCTTGCATGCTGCGCATCGTTCAGTACGATCCTCCGAGTAATTAGCTTGTTCACGATTTCGAATCATGCGGTATAATGCCTCAGATTCCCCATTCCAACAATCAATTTCACGATAAATGTCCACAAGTGGTGGCGGCGATTCTTTTTCATATGACCACTCACTAAATATTTCGGTTTCTCGCCTATCTAACTGATATTCATGATTACCTTGTGATAAAGAATGCGAGTAGCCGCTAATTTTCACAATAACATGAAGGATCAACGCAGAAATAAGCATAACCATTCCGGATTTCACATTATCCGTCAAGCATAGCACCAGAATGGAGAACAAAATTGCGGGAAAAATAAAAAGAAGCGAAAAGAGATTTAAGATCAGCTTCAAAAATAAAGTCCCTGCATTATGCATCGCATGCTCCTTTGAACGAATTTTTGCTCGTTATAGGATATGCGGCAACAGGTTATCCTTATTTTCAAAACAATTTACCACCTTGAATAAGAAAAACTGCTGTAATCAATTACAGCAGCTTAGTGAAACCAATTATGCGTTTACCAGTCCGAACCCCAAGCAGATTCGTAACCTTTATTAATGGAATGCTGTGGGACTGATTTGGATTGCGTTTCTTTAAAAGCATAATCTGTTCCCATGTAGTTGGCAAAATGCTTACTCTCTTGTCTTCGTATACGTCTTGCCTCTTTCCTATCTGGTGCAGTAGAGAACAATAGCCGCTCTTCATCTGATTCGGCTAATACGCCAGGCACTACTGTTGGTTTATCGTCATCACCTAATGCAACAAACGTCAGGAATGAGGTAGCGCACACCTTGCGACCGCCTGTAAGCAAATCCTCCGTCACTACTCGGACAAACACCTCCATAGACGTTTTATGTGACCAAGTAACGAAAGCTGATAAGCTTACTGCATCGCCTTTTCTTACTGGATGAAGAAAATCAACGGAGTCCGTAGAAGCCGTAACGACGGGACGACGAGCATGCTTCGTTGCGGCTATCGTAGCCACATCATCTATATATGCCATAAGCTTTCCACCAAAAATCGTTCCGTGATGATTGGTATCTGGCGGCAGAACAATCGATTCCTTAATGGTTAGTGATGCTGATGCTGGTCTTGATGATAAAGGGACAACTAATTTTTCTAATACGTTCATGGTAACACCTTTTTTCTTCATAAAATTTTTCGATAACGCTAAGTTTACACCCATCTTATATATAGGTAAAATACATATATCGCATAGTTTTCATTCCTTTTCACTATAGGTGCTCATAAAGCAGATTATCAATTGATTCCTGCTCTAAAGCTGAAGGAGCAATATAAATGGATCTTAAACATTTAAATTATTTTGTCGCGGTTGCTGAAGCGGGCAGCTTCACACAAGCCGCACGCAAGCTGCATGTAACCCAGCCCTCATTATCAAAAATGGTACGGTTGCTTGAAGAGGATCTTGGTGCACAGCTGATAGATCGCTCCTCCAAGCAGATCGAATTGACGGATGCTGGCCTATCGATTCTCCGTTCAGCGAAACAGATTATACAATCCTTTGAGGATATGTCGAGTGAACTTGAGGAAGTTGTAAAATTAAAAAAAGGAACGCTGCGCTTAGGCATTCCTCCCATGGTAGGCGGATATTTTTTACCGCTCATTATTGAGAAATTTTTGTCTCATTATCCTCAAATTCGATTGCATGTCATTGAACAAGGCGGGAAAAGCTTGGAACAAGATATTCTCCATGGAGAACTGGATTTCAGTATGGTCATTCTTCCCGTTAAGGACGTGGAACGGTATCATGTCCTTCCCTGCATCAACGAGAATTTACGCCTTGTTGTTCATGCTGAACACAAGCTTGCTGGTCAGAGCATGATTGAGATGAAGCAGCTAGAATCAGAGCCATTTATTATGTTTCGCAAAGATTTTACGATCCATCATTTAATTAAAGAACATTGTGAAGCAGCAGGCTTCGAGCCCAAAATCGTGTTTGAGAGCTCGCAATGGGACTTCATGACGGAAATGATTGCAGCAAAATACGGTGTAACGCTTTTGCCTGAGGGCATATGCAGGCAGCTGGACAAAAAACGTTTTGCTTCGGTTTCCGTTGTTCAGCCTGTAATCCCATGGCAATTGTCGATGATATGGCGCAAAGACAAGTACTTATCCTTCGCTTCGCGCGAATGGATTCGTTTTATAGAAGCAGAGCTTCAGAAGAAATAAGAAAAAAAGTTCGCAGGGTATTCACTGCGAACTTTTTTATGCTTTTTCGATTTGATTGCCTTTCCATGAGAACTGCCTTACTTCGGTTGGTGTCTTCCCCATCTGCTTTTTAACCATCCTTGCAAAATGGAAAGTTGATTTAAAACCGCATCTAATTGCAATCTCAGTAATGGATAAACCAGTATGGGTTAAATATTCAACAGCCTTTAACACCCGATAATGCCACAGGTACTTAATCGGAGTCGTTTTTTCGCTCATTCGAAACAATCGAACAAGATGTTCTGGCGAGACACCTGCATGCTCCGCGAGCATAGTCAAAGTTATCTCCTCGTGGTAAGTACTATGAATCAGACTTTTCGCTGTTAGAATAGACGGATGAATTTCCTCAAGTGCTCGAGTCCGCGACATTTCAGAGACATATAACAGGATCGCCGACATACCCAAGCTGCGAAGCAGATCACTTTCGGATGGATGAGCATATTGCACTGAAAGCATTAAATCTGTTAATCGATTCATCTCCTCCGAGATGCGCTGACATAGCGGAAGTTCCTCGAAGTACTCTTTTTCCGTCTCAGATAAGTCCTCAATATGAATAGATATCCAGCGATGCCAGGTTTCACCCTTCCTCCAGAATGTAAACTGTTCATGGTGCCCTGGCTTTAGCAGCACGACAGACCCAGGCGTTATCTCATGAAACTCATCATCAATCTCAATGCTCATCTCGCCCGAATGCAGCAGTACGAGCTGTATATCCTCTTGTACACGAGGACCATAACGACCGTTAGCCGGATAAATAACTGTGCCTGCGTAAGCCGATCTGATTCTGTTGATCGATACAGTATTAGCCATTAAATCAACGCATATTTCTCGCGCAGATCTTCACGCAATGTAACTGCTGAATCCTCACGAATGTAATGACAAACATAAGAACGACGCCAGCGGTCAGTGCTCCGATTACGGTTAGAGGAATGAATTAACAGCTCATGGAAGAAAAGAATATCTCCTTTTTCCATAATAACAGGAATCTGTTGATTTAAATCGATGCCCTCTGTCTCGTCCGTCCATTCTTCATGCTCATCGATATTTTTCACTTTGCCATGCGGCAGAAGCCCAAGCTTATGCGTGCCAGGAATAACCCATAAGCAGCCGTTTTGTACATCTACCTGCTCTTCCATCGCAATCCAAGCGGCAACCATGGTCATTGGATCGTTTTTGATATAGTAGTAGTCCTGATGCGCAGCTTGACCAGGCGAACCCGGCTCTTTATAGAAGAACATACTTTGTACGCAAACGGCCTCCTTTTTCATCACCTGAGCTAGAGCACCCCTAACGATCGGAAGCTTCATCACTTGTCGCGAGAAGCTGTCATGCTGGTGCGGGTTGAATAGACGAGTAGAATAGCGTGCTTTCTCGGAGGTGCGTGCCCAATCCGGCGTTTCATCAAGCGGCGTAGAACGCAGTTCATAAATATGTCTATTAAAAGCATCGATTAAATCCGCACTGCAGCCTTTTTTGATAATAACAAATCCGTCTTTATGATATTGCTCCAGTTGTTCGTTAGATAGCGGCTTTAAAAGTTCGCTTTGTGTTGTAAGCATAATGATAATCCCCTCTCCATTATTCGAGTGTGATTGACGCTGCTTGCAGATGTTTTGCTATACTTGTATATTACTGCGCCAATCCATCTTCAACAATGGCTCTGATTATCATCTTTGTGTCTAGAATTGATATATACGTCATTATAAAAAAGACTGCTAACCTCAGCATTACCTGCATGGTCAACAGTCCTTGCTTATTTGACTTCAAATTTATAAGCGTCTATTTCTATTCCAACCGCTTTCTTTCACTGAAATCTGAAAAAAAATCGTTTATATTTCAGCAACCGCTTCCACATTGTAAAATGCCAGCATCGGCAAATAAGTCCCCGTATCAATCAGCATCTGAGATGCCGGATTCGTCTGATATGCACCATGAACACTAAGTTTGCCGCTAGGCTTTCTCGATAATTTAAGCAACACTTCATTGCTCGATATAATGGTCCAGCCATTCAATAGAATAGCACCCTCTTCGTCCTCTATACCAAACAAATCCGCTTGTGGATTTATCGCAAATAGTCGTTCCGATACATGCTTAAAGCGCAGCTTAATGGCATGTGAATTCGATTCATGTTCCTGTATGTAAATGGCATGTTCCAAATTAGGCGAGTACGCCTGCCGCTGTAAACCATAAACCGCTTGCAATGCTATATTCGCCGCACGGCTCCCAATTATTAAATTTCCTGCAGGGCTGTTGTGAATATCGTCAGACATTGGACAATCAAGTGAAGGTATGACAGAAACCGAAGGTATGGATATTGCAGCTTGCCGCTGTGCTTCGCGCACCTTCCCCCATTGTTTGTCGTGATGCTCTTTGTCTTCTTGAATATTGGTGAAGCGGTTAAGCTGGACCGTTATAAAGGGAAGCTCAGTTATGTTCAAATCCTTACGCCAATATTGAACAACCTTTGTAAAACGCTCCAAGTAAGTATCGGCGCTTTCAGAATTGCAGTCGGAACTGCCTTGGTTCCATACCACGCCAGCCACTTTGCCGCCGCAGCGCTGCACCGTTTCGATCATATTTCGATAAAGATGACCTTCTTCATCAGGATTCCAAGCACGAAGCGCAGAACCGCCAAGAGCCGTTTGTACGAAACCAATAGGATAATGGAGCTCATTTTGCAACAACTTGCCAAAATGCAGCCACGGACTATGTGCTGGATTTACCCACTCCATATTCACCTCATGGATCGTTGCCGTGGAGTCGTTGAACGGATGCGTTGCGAGATCCCACAATCCGTTATTTCTTAGCAAATGAACCCCTAGCATCGGACTATCTTCTACCGTTCCTCTTCCATAACCTGCCGCATTGCTTTGACCGGCTATGATCCATAAATCTCCGACACCGATATGATGGATCATATCTCCGCGTATCGCTCCTGAACCAAGTACCGCATTCTGATCATGCTGCAAGCAAGTTTCCAAGCGGTATAAACCACCAGTCGGAACATGTAAGGTAACTCGCCATCCATTCTCACTCACCATTTCACATGGTGTCCAGCTTAATACATCTCTACCGTTATTCTCATGAACCACTCTTGCAAACACTTGGAATGGACCAATGTGCACTGCCTGGTCCACTTCCCAAGTGCCCGATAACGCAAACTTACCTCTTCCGTCTACTTGCTGAATAATTTCCCAAGCCACAGGACCTTTCTCCAAAAAAACGCCAAATGACATGATCAACAAAACCGCCTTTCCTATTTCGTTCTCCTTACAATAGTACTCTTCTTCTTGAATGACTTATATAACAAGTTGGCAATTATTTATTCATTAGCTATTTTTTTATGCGCGGCCAAAAGTTTCGAAAAAAAAGTGAAACAAAAAATGGAAATTTATCGTTTAGAATGTAACATACATCATCGGCATCTATACATTAGGACCAATTAAATACCCATTCAAACAATTGTAATCGCCTAAATGCAAAAAAAGGAGTGCTAACCTTTGAAAAAACGTATTTTCACGAAAGTATGCCTTGCGGTTTTATTAGCATTATCACTAACACCTCTCAGTAATTTAAAGGCTGCAGAAAGCAGTTCCAATTCGCTCACAGGATTTACTCAGGTCGAAATGGCTGGTAACGTAGCATTAGCGTTAGACAATCAAGGAATGGTATGGGCATGGGGCAATAACTTTGCTGGTCAACTGGGAGATGGAACAATTGGTTTCAAATCGGCTGCGGTACCTGTATTCAGTGACGTTGCTAAAGTTCAAGTCACAGGCTTTTACAGCCTCGCACTCAAAAAAGATGGTACAGTGTGGTTCTGGGGCGGGAACGGTGATGGCGTAAGCGGTTTTGATACCTATGATACAAACGCACAAGCTATTGTAACAAAACCTAAAATGGTTAATGGTCTTACAGATGTCATCGATATTGCTGCAAAAGAAGACCATAATCTAGCATTAAAGTCAGATGGCACGGTATGGTCATGGGGGAACGGCGGTTTGGGTCAATTGGGTCGCATGGACATCAGCGCCTATAAGCCTGAAGATTATCGCAAACGCGTCAGTGAACAAAATATTCCAAAGCAAGTTGCTGGACTAAAAGATATTGTCTCCGTCCACGCAGGAAGCTTCCTTTCAGCAGCAATTAATGCGAAAGGAGAAACTTGGATTTGGGGTCATTACAATGGATGGGGCAGCGATACAGGAGATTTGATGAGTCCATTTAAGCTACCTGGCATTTATGCTAAAAAAGTTTCTGCCACATGGGAAAAATCGATTGTTCTCGACATGGATGGTACAGTGTGGGAAATAAACAAAGGTTTAAAACTCAATAAACTTCTAACATCGGCTTCTGATATAAGCTGTGGAACATTTAGCTGCGCAGCACTTCATTCCGATGGAACGTTATGGGGTTTATATAATAATTCTAAAGATTTAGTTGATCCATCACCCATTGCAGGCATTTCAAATGTGAAACAATTTGCGATCCATTCACTTAATCAAGATTTTTTTATTATTTTGAAGGTAGACGGAACTCTATGGTCTAAACAACCATTCGGATATGGAACAGGCAGTGAAACCATTATGGACTATTACAATCAAATGAATATTCCTTCAAGTGAAATGGTTTCAAAGCTGCGCCAAGTGAAGAAAGCCATAACAGTAAAGCTCGACGGAAAGACGATAACGCTCACTTCTAATCCCTATATTTACAAAGGCGTTACTTTCGTTCCGCTTCGCAGTACATTTAATGAACTAGGCGCAAAAGTGGAATACGTAAAAGGGAAAATGACCATATCGAATGCTAACCATACACTGAATCTCACCATTAGAGAGAAAGAAGCGTTTATCGATGGCAAGCAGATAACGTTAGACTATCCTCCGATGATTATTGATACAATGACCATGGTTCCCTTGCGTTTTGTTATTGAAGGCCTTGATCGTAAAATTGATTGGGATCCTGATAATCGAGTTATTTCCATAAGCAAATAAACAAAAGCCACCAGACCTATTGATCTGGTGGCTTTGATTTTCCATTGTCGTTACTGTAAATAAAAAATGCTAATTAATTTGGTCTAACAATCCTCTTCGCTTTCGCAGCTTCCAACCAGCTCGGAAATTCGTTTAATAGCTGATCATACAATAATTCATCAGATACAGCTGCTATATCATCCAAATGTATAAAGTTTGCGTTATCGACAATCCGGCCTTCCATGGTGTCTAGATGCTTCAACACCTCAAAATCGGAATGACCAATGCCAACGAACTGCCAGAAAATCGGCTGAACCGCTGCGGCAGTAATGACCTTTTTAATCGGTTTTACGACTCCGCCATCATTAATGAATATAATAAATACTGGCGTGGCCGCTTCCTCTTCCACCGTATATTTACGAATGACATCTTCCATAACTGGAGGTTCATTGTTGCGCCCAAACTTATGTATGTTGTTATTATCCAATATTTTTCGTTGGACGTATTGATCAAAATCTTTTTCTGAAACAGAAGGCAATCGGCTAAAATGAGTATCATAAACCCAGACATCGAGCATCCCGTTATCATTAAATTTACTGGCAACCGCGAGAATTCGTTCCACTACTTCCTGCACGGTGCCATTTCTGTATAATGACTGCATAGAACCTGAAATATCAAGTACAATACCTACTCTAGCCGCAACACTCGTTAATTTTTTCTTCTCCAACGTAATTTGGACGATCTTTTTCCGCAAATCAATGGATGATAAAGTCATTTCGGCTGCAGCAGCTGCTACCTCTGCTTCTTCCCTCTCAATCTCTAGACCAAAGCTTGTACATAACGCTTCAAGCCCTCCGTAAAAACCGCTCCCAATTGCATTAAACTTCCACTCACCGTTATATCTATACAATTCACCGACAACTACAGCCGTTTCCTTTGTAAACGCCAAGCCATAATCAAATCGGAACAACTCTTCATCTGTACTTCCATTTACTAGTCGAATATATAAATGCGATGCGTTTTGCATAAAATGGCCAAGCCGTTCGCCCTCATGAATCGTCACTGTAAAAGCTATTTTTTCCGTATTTTTACTCAGCCGCTTCAAGTGTATCGTGATTGCCTCCTTATCACCGCTCTTCTCTGTCACATCATGCGAAATCGAACCATCGTGTGCTTGTGGATTGCCATAAAATATAAAATGTTCATCTCTCTCGCAGATATTTCGATCAGATAATAGAAAAGCAGCAGCATCGATGCTCATCGATGATTCTCTAGACGTCCAACCAAATTGAACTCTCACAGATGTAAGTTCGCGTCCTCTAGTGATATCTACCTTTTGACCCTTCGACAATAACATACATCCCGCTCCATTTCGATTTAACTAGTATTCTTCACTCTATTATCTACGAAACTATGGCTAAAGTCCTCCTCCAAACTATCCATTTTTTTCAAAATGTTCGTTTACAAAAGGATATAATTATTATAAAATTCTTTATAACGAACATTAAGTTCGCAATTAGAGCGGGGACGGGAGGTGTTGATGTCATGTCCAAATTCAAAAAAATCTTATCACTTACGTTGCTGATCACCATCTGTATGTATCCTGCTTCCGCATTTGCTGCATCCAGTAAAGAACCATACGATGAAAAGAAAGGTTTCTTATCAAGTATCTTGTCTGTGTTCTCCATTACGAAAAGTACAATCAACAGCAACAACAACAGCAACAACAGCAATAATAATAAGCAAAACAACAACAAGAATACTAATAACAATAATCATTCAAACCAACCAAGCAAAAATAAGAACGACAAAGATTGGGACAAGAAAGGCTGGTTTGACTGGTTCGACAATGATGATTGGTTCGACAATGATGATTGGTGGGATGATATCTGTTGGTGGGATAAGCATAAGGACGATTCATTCAAAATTTGGGAGCGTTATTATTGTTATTGATACCAGCTTGTCCGGTAACCGTTGGTTAAAACCAGCGGTTATTTTTTATTTATGCTCCTTAAGGAAATTTATATGGCATTTATTGTCGAAATAGATTCGCTTAAATCGTATAAGCTTTCCGATAAGAGGACGGGTTCATGCCAAACGATTTCTTGAAGCTTTTGCTCAAATGATGCTCATCCGTAAACCCGCACTGCTCTGCTATTTGCGCAAGCGTTAATGAAGAATTAACTAACATAAGCTTAACCTTATCCATTCTTAGATTAGCGGCGTACGAACTTGGTGTCGTTTGAAATTCCTGCTTAAACAGCCTGGTCAATTGCACTTGGCTGAGGCCAAGCTCCATCGCGATCGCCTTCAAGGAAACGCCCTCTTCCGCTTGTTGCTGAAGCATATGTACCGCGCGCTGCAGGACCTGGTTCTCGCTATATAAATAATTTATCTTACGATTCATGCTTTCAATCTGATAGACATACATCAAATCCCTTAACAGATGTTGCTTGTATTTCAGCGCCAGACTATCCTTCACATAACGAGCTTCGCGAAGCAACGAAAGTGTAGAACTCATTCTTTTTTTGTTCAGCAGAATAAGCTTTCCTGTAGGGGGCAATGTGGTGTTGTCCTCCCCGGCAGCGCTATCTGCATTCCGCCACTGAAACCCGATGAGATGAAATGACAAGCCATCTGTTTTACGGTAAAAGGTCATATGGGGCGGACAAAGCACCATCTCCCCTTTTACAGCTCTCTCGCTCCTCGAATTTCCCATTCTATACTCAAAGCCGCCTTCTTCAACAATGAATAAAGCCCAGTGATCGTAAGTATCCTCTGTCTTCTGAAAATGCGCAGCATCCTTCACGAACACATGGTAAATCAGCTCGGGCTCGCGAAACCAAGGCTTGTCCAATTCCATCATCCCTTTTATGAAATTATTTACAAGAAAGTTGATTAATCTATACATTATACAACGAAAATTTGTCGCATATAATAAAATTAATTACAAGAAGGAGGAGAGGCTAATGCGTACAGCTTCGCTAAATATTCCAGAATTAATGAGCCGTTTTCATGAACAAGGATACTTGGTTTTACCCGATATACTTTCACAGAAAAAGGTATCCCTCCTGAATTCAGCTATCGATGAGGTCCTTGCAGAGGAGGAAGATACGTTCGCTCATAATATTTATAACAGCGTCTCTCGGCACACTGAAATTGCCTCATTGATCGATCACGAAGAAATCCTTCCCTTAATCGTTAATTTGCTTGGACATAATATTCAGCTGCATATTTCTCATCTAACCGTGAGAAAACCTAATCCAAATGATATAAAGACGGCTTCCCACAGCTTTATCGATTGGCATCAAGACGGCCCTCATCCACAGTTTCCGGTTATTGCAGGCTTAACAGCTACTTATTATATAAAAGTCTGTTATATTTTGAGCGATATGGCACAGCCGAACCGCGGCAATACAAAGGTTATTCCGGGCAGCCACAGGCAGCCCTATAATCCGAACCATAAGGATGTGCGCCAGCAATTGGATGGCGAGGTACAAGTGTGCGGAAAGCCGGGTGATGTATTTATTTTCGCACAAAATTTATGGCATGCCGGATCGATCAATCAATCCGAATTTACAAGAAGGCAGCTCTTTCTCGGCTATAGCCCGATCTGGATGCGTCCAATTGACTATCATCAGGCAGACGAGCATCTATTAAAGGATGCCGATCCGATCCGCCGTCAACTGCTTGGACAAATCAGCGACAATAAATTCAAATTTTATGTCCCGGAAGAATCGATGGTACCGCTCAAAAAGATGGTTATCGACAGCGTCTGATAAAGCCGAAGCTGGGCACACATAAGGACCGTTTGCTCACCTCATCGTGATGCAAACGGTCCTTTAACAATCAGCTTGAGATGTCCGATAGCTCCGACAGCAGCATAAGTACGAGTCCCTGCCCATAAAGCGTTGGATAACAAGCGATCTCATTGTAAGCTTCGATTGAAGGCATGATAGGCGTCCCGCCGGACACGCCCATGACTTCCCCGCTCGGCTTTATTTTAAGAAGAATAGCATCTGCCGCAAGGTAGGCAGCATTCAAATAATCAGCATCGAGCAAGCCTTGACGTACCGCTTTCACAATGCCGCAAGAAATGCCGGCGCTGCCCGACGTCTCCGAATAAAATTCAGGACGGTCAAGCACCGTTGCCCATAGGCCTTCCTCATGTTGAAAGCGAATAAGGCTGCGCATGAGCAATTGATAACGTTCGAGTGTTTCCTTCGGAACAACTGCTAAACCTTCCAGCTCAACTACTATCATTGGCACCGCCACCGCTATCCACGCATTAGCTCTCGTCCAGCGGGCAGCCGAAAGATGGTTCCGTGCCTCCGAATTCCAGCCATGAAACAGCACACCCGTATCCTTATCTTGCAGCAGCGTTAAATGCAGCTCCACCTGACGTACGGCCTCTTTCGCATAATCCACATTCCCAATGAGTTTCGCAAGTTTAGCCAAGAACAAAACCGCCATAAAAATAGTATCCGCCCATACCTGCTCCGGGAATTTCACATTTTCCGTAACCGTATGCTCGAAGGCACCTTCCCTTGTACGGGGCGCCTCCTTCATCATCCATTGTCCAATTCGCTCTGCTGTCTCCAAAAAAACATTGTCATGCGTATGCTCATAAAGCGCTGGAAAAACCGTATATGGCGCCATCGCATTGATGACTCTGACCTTCTCCGCAAGGTGTAAATTATTTTGCGACCATTTTATTAACTCCGTCATCGTCTCTGCTTCACCTGTGAGCTCATAATAAGACAGCATGGCAATGACGCCGACTCCCGGCACCCAGTCCCAATGGTTCAAATCCATGCCCCAACTACCGGAATGATCCTCCAGCATATAGTGATATACACGATCAGCCGCCTGCTTCACTATTTCCCGCGATAACTTCGTTTTCATGCCTGCTCCTCCACCTCCATAAAATGATGCAGCTTCACCGTTTTATGCTGATGGTGATGCTGCAGGCTTCAATGCTAAGGATAGCTTAATAGGATCATCACTGGTTGCGGCAGCATTCTGTTTGCTTGAAAATCTAGCTGCTACAGCATCATCATAGGTCTCTACTATAATTTCCGGCTCTGCTTCACCAATTACTAGAGAAAAAAGAAAAGCTGCTTTGCCCATCTTCTCAAAATCAATTGTACTGTCCTCTACTGCATGTAAAATATGGTCGAAGCAAAAGCTGCTGCTGTTCCTCGCGAGCTCCCACTTCCAATTGTCTTTTTGTTTATCGTCATGCTCCTCCGTCCCTGCACCAAATGCCGTAAACAAAATACGCAGAGCAACTTTGCAGTCACCGATTCTAACCTCCGCTCTTTCCCCGCTCACTTCCGCGTCTACATTATCCAAGCAACCGCCAAGCTCTACCCGAATTCGCAAATCAGATGCAGCTATGCAGCCATTTATTCGATCAAGGCTCGGATGAGTATCTCCTCCATCAGTTAGAAAACGGATACCGAGCAGCAGTCTGCTCCCCTCTACTCTACTGTTCAGTACAGCTGAGCAATAATCATAGCCGTCATGCAGGACACGCAGCTTCAAATAGGCCGCCTCTCCACCATTATCTAAGAAAACAAGCAGCGGCCTTGTTTGATTCCACATAATTTCCTCGCTGGACACACCAATCGCAAAGGAAGGGGTCATGTAGGTTGTTGCCCACTTTTCCTGCCCAGTCTGTTCATTTCTAGAATAGAGCTGCTGGAGCAGCCTTTCCTCAGACTGTGTGAAGAACGGATCATACTTGTGCGGACAGCAAATCCCGCTCCCAAACCACTCCGCATCATACGGCTGTTCATTCTTAAATGTAAACACAACCCTATTGTTTGTAGCGATTTGCAAAAACGACTTCGCCATATCCGTTAGCAGCGTACTGTAGCTCCGGCTGTGCGGGCCGGACCACTGCTTCGTCGCCGGATGAAAATGCTCTGCTACCATGCGCCATGCGCTATCGAGCAAATCTTCCGCAAGCGCTTTAGCCTGAGCGCTCGCCGTCATCGTATAAATTTTGGACAGTTCGGTGATGGCGATAACCGTATAAGTCGGACTGTTAAACTCATGAAACGTCCCTAGCTGATTCGTAAATGCATGGAGCTTTTCCAGCCTTCGAATACCATAATCGGCCAATTCTGGCTCAGCGTATGCTTCGCCCGCGATAAGCGTGACCAAAGCACCCATTAGTGCGATATTCGTATAATTTGGACCTACATCCCGCTTCATAATGGCATCGCATGCGCAGAATACAGCCTGACGGATCAGCTCTCGCAGTTCCATAGGTAATCTGTCCCCATGCCGGACTTCGATTTGAACGAGCTGTTTCCCGCAAAAATCAGCCCAGTTCCAATCTGGCGGGGACATTTTCGCAAGCGGCTCCTCGTAAAACCATGACCATATGCCATAGGTTTTGTGTGCAGGATTTTGGTCTTGCAGTGAAATCACTTTGCGTATGACTTCATAAGCTCGTGTGTTATAATCCGGCAAACCGCTGTCAAGCAAAGCCAGTGCATAAAGAAGAGAAGGATATGTAGGGTGAACAAGCGGGAACTCCTCAGCCGTAAGCGTCGTATGGTAGCCGGGACTATGAAAGGGCAGCTCAAGCATGTTGACTTCCGAGTCAAAAAACGGCTCCCAGTGATGGATTTTTCCGAGCAGCAGCAGCTTATGATCCATTGGATTGTTCGTCTTATCCATATATCCCATCCTCTCAATAACGGTATCCTAGTTGGCGCCAATGAAGTAACAGAGAGCAGACCGCCATTAAGGCGAACTGCTCATCTCCTGCCTTTCAACCTGTATCTATTAAGCTCCGTTCTCTGGCGCTTTAGTCAGTTGGCGCTTTAGTCAGTTGGCGCCGGAGTCACTGGATTCGGAGCAGCTTCAGAGCTTCCCGGCTCTGGCGTTTCACTAGGTACTGGCACTTCCGTTTCACTTGGTTCTGGCGTTTCTGTTGACCCCGGCTCCACGATTTCAGTAGGCACAGGTGTCCCAACCTCCGGGTCAACAACTGGAGCAGCTGTGACTGTAACGATGCAGCTGGCTGTAAATAAACCATCCATCGTCGTTACCGTTATCGTTGACGTACCCACTCCGACAGGCGTAACTTCCCCTGCATTTATTGTCGCAACATTCGGATCGCTTGTTGTCCACGTTACCTCTTTACTCGCAGCATTCACTGGCGTCACCGCGGCAAGAAGTGCAACTGCAGGGTCACCTGCAGTCATCTCAAGTAGGCTTCTGTCAAGCGTCACACCGCTAACGCTTGCTGATCCAGCCCCGCCGATCAACATAGGCTTAAATAGTTTAGACTGTTTATTGGACCCGATGCCTCCGCCCCACTCCAGCCATCCTTTGCGTCCATTGCCGTCATTCTCATTCACAAGAGCAGACAAGCTTAAAATCCCGTCACTCGGAGCAATCGGCGACAATTCCTTCCAAGGCAATGCGAGCCGGTAGATCGTATCCTTGTTTGTTTCATCTCTCGTAATCTGGAGCTGGCGATTTGTAACCGGTCCGGTCAATACGCCACTCATCGCCATCCACCGATATAATTCCGGTCCATCTGGTGTCAGCGCCATTCCGTATTCATACCATTCCGCCGCCTCTCCCGGCGTTCCCAAAGAAATAGCGAATTGAATGCTGTCTCCGCTCCAAATCGCATCTCCTGATTTGGTTTGCGAGAATAGATCGTCATGGATCTTTGCTGATAGATAGAGGTGGTCATTATCATACGTAACCCACAGCTTACCGCTCAAATCCTCCGGCCCATTATGCGGCACCACTCTTGAATGGCCTTCCTCAAACAGGTTGATGCCAGGGAGATCGGTTACATCGTCCAGCGACCCATCCACCTGCACTGTGCGGTTAACGATGGGCGTCATACTTGCGACAGCGATATTGTTCAAGTTGCCTGAAGAAGACAATACGGTGCCATCATCCAAATAGACGGTAAGCTGGTGAGGCGTTAAAGTTCCATCGGGCAGTGCCGGTATTGGAAGATCAATTGTATAATCCGTAAAACCAGGCAGCACCGTATTATAAGTTTCTGATTCGGTGTTTGCACCCACCTGCCAATCGATCTGTGTCAACCGCCTATCGACCGGTTTTGTATTATCGATTCGAACTCTCAGGAAGTTGCTGCCCTCCTTCAGCACATGTTTGACAGAAAGCTCCTCCGATTGCTTGATCACCACTGTATTTTTTAACGCTCCGATTTTTTTGCCGCCAACGACAAGCTCCGCCGTCGCTGTGTAGCTGCCAGGTTGACCTATTCCTAGAAATACGACAGGATAGGTGCCGACCGAAGAAGCCTGTATATTTTGAATGGATCCTTGCAATTGAATGCGGGCGCTTAGCGGATTCCAAGATGATGCTTTGTATACGGATAACGTTACGCTGATAGGATCACCGGTAAAGGAAGGTTCGCTCTTAAGCCTATATTTGCTTCCTTGAATGACTTTATCGATTTTCCCTTGGATGAATAGAGGCTCGCTTGAAGCCGTAATGTAAATTTCCCCGTCCTTCGGTGTATAGGTAGCTGAACGGCCCATCATGTCCGTTACGACCAGCGGTCCATTTGTTTTCAAAGTCAGATCGGTTTCGGTATCCGTCCCTGACCAAAGCACATGAATCGATTTCTGGTCCTTCTTAAATTTATAGCGATAGATGCCGTTCGTAATCTCCTGACCGGTTAAGCTTGCGCCAGTCAACTGCCGCGCTACCGTCGCTAACGCCACATAACCCGGTTTTGGCGTATACGCGCCGAGCGGATCACCGCCATTATGAATAATACCGAAGTTATGCTCGTTATATTTCTTATCCGTTCCGTCGTCCATCAGATCGTACCAGAAGATTTTCTCCACTCCTGCTGCCATGCCAAGTACATAGGTGCGAATCAAATAGGCAGCCTGCATCTTCTCATCCACCCCGCGGGGGTCAAGCTGCGTCGGCCATCCAATTTCCGAGAACCAGATGGGTTTCGTCTGTCCGTTGTTATAGGTTTTCACCAGTTGATTTAACGAGTTTACCTCGTTAAGCAGTCCTTCCGGCTTGTCGGGATAACGGTAAGGATGTACGGATAAGGTGTCCATGTAGTTTAACCCTCCGAGCTGGAACAAATCTTCAAGCCACTCGGTTGGAATGCCTGCGGTCGCGCCTCCAAGCACATTCAGATCAGGGCGCACCGATTTGGCAGCCTCATAACCTGCTTTCATTAGATTGAAGTATACATCGGGCTGTGATGCAGCCGGCCCATTCCCTCCAAATCCGGGCAGGTTGAACTCGTTCCACATCTCGCCCCATTTGATTTGGCCGCCGAATCGGTTCAGTACGGATTTCGTATAATTCGCATAGGCGGCGTGAGCTTCTGCCGAATAAGGCGTTTGAAAATTATCATAAAATTGATTGGAAAAAGCGAAGGTCATCAGCGGATCGATGCTGTTCTCCAGCAATCCTTCCATATAGAGTGTAAATTTCGGGTTATAGGTGTAGATGCCTTTTTTTAGCTCGATCTCAGACCAAAACATCGCATCCCTCACGCTTTTGGCTCCTGCATACTTGACCAAAGGAAGCATCTCACGGTTCCAGCTATGTGCAAAATGCGTCTGTACGCCAAACGGTGATGCCGTCACTGCTGCCAAATCAAACGTTGGCACAGCCGCGAATGTCGTCTCTGTTGTTTTAAGCAAAGTTCCCGCTTGATAAGTTGATAGTTTTAAACGATAATAGCCATCTGATTGTACCGGCACCTCAAGCCTGATCTTGCCTCCGGTAACCGGCGCGCTTCCAGTTGAACCGGGCTCTCCCCAAGCATCATAGGTTTGCCATGTGACGGTGTCTCCCGTCGTTAATACATCAAAAGTGCCTTTGTTTGCACCAGCAAATACGTTGCCAACCTGCGTTTGAGCGATGGCTAAATCAGGTACAGTCACCATGATTCGGAGATCGTCAAGCCATACCGAGCCGCTCTTAAGCCCCGTGCGCAGTCCCGCCCGTGCTACCTTGATCGTCATCTTCTTAAGTGACGGATGAAAGGCTCCGTCATTGGCGCCTCCCCAGTGCGTATATTCGCTGCCGGCATTAAAAGCATTCACGGTAACTTTCTGCCAATCCGTTGTCGGCTGAAGCACCAGCCTTTGCGAGTGGTTTTGGTTCGTTCCGTCCATTAGTACAATATAAATCGATGCAGCATCCGCAGTTTTCACCCAAAAGGATAAGCTTACCGCATCCGCCGGAACTATTCGTTTCGTCAGATACCGCTCCAGTGCAACGTAAGAGCCGCCGCCATTAAAATCGCCAGTCACCTTGGCCGCAGAAAGACCTGTTTTGAATACAGACTGATCTCTTGTAAAGCTTCCTTGCGCCCCGGGAAATTCGGCGCCCAGCAGGAAGTCCCATACTTCGTCGGAGCTTTCATAATCGCCTGCTTGCAGCTCTGCGACCACCGCTTCTGCAGCCGCTGCATGTTCATTTTTGCCAAGCGTACCAGATGCTGTCATGATCAATGCAAAGACGAGGAATAATGAAAAAACTTTTTTCATGGTCATCATTTTCCATCCATCCTTTGCTACTCGGATCGGCGATTAACCCTTCCCGAAAAAGTAACTCCCGCATTCGGGAAGGGCCTTCCCCTCTACTTCAGATGCTCTTTGTTCGTTTCATACCACTCCTGCACTAACTTCTCTACATTTTCACCGCCCAAACGATTCCATTCCTTGCGAATATCCTCCATTCCAGCCTGCGGCGTAAGCGCGCCTCCTCCAGTTACGATCTTGGCTTCAATTTGCTGCGCAATCGGAGCGAAGGTAGCAATCAGTTGGCTTACCTCAGGCAGATCAGGATTATAGGCAATATCCCGTCTGTATTTATTTTTCATTGCAATCTCAAGACCAGCTGCTTTAAGCACGGCCTGCTCTTGAGAAATCGGATCCTGCGCCGCCATCACCGCATACCATTCTGGCTTCGGATCCCATTCGTTCAAGATCGCATACTCTCTAGCATAAAACACTTCCTTCTTGAACTTATCAGCGTCGGTCTTCTGCGGAACTTCTCCCACGAGCTTATAATGAACGTCCTTCTCTCCGATTCTGAGCGGCTCCCAGCCCTTCTCCAGCATCCAGTCCAAAAATTTGACGCCTGCTTCGATTTTGTCCTCTTTCATATTCGTATTAAAAGCGATATACATATTGGCCGGAACTTCCTGATAAAGGCCATTTTTTCCATACTTCGAAGAGACAGGCTCCAATGGCACCACTTTTGCATCCGGCACATTTTTCTTCAAATCAACAAACTCTGCGCCCATTGACCATGAGCCAAGATAAATACCCGACTTGCCTGTCGTCCAAAGCTGCAGCGAGCGCTGAAAATTCGTATCCGTAATGTATTCCTTATCGATTAACCCTTCGTCAAAAAGCTGCTTCTGCAAAGCAAGCGAATCGGTATATCGATCCAGTATCCGTCCGAACGTGAGCTTGCCATCTTCCAGATACCATTGGTTCTCGTTATTGAAGAAAAGGGCTCTTAAAATTTGCACTCCGTTGTAATTAAAGGTGATTGGAACCGTGTCTGCCGTGCCGTTGCCGTCCGGATCGCCCTCTTTGAACTTTCGTGCAACCTCAATTAATTCTTCAACTGTTGTCGGAGCTTTCAAACCTAGCTTATCCAACCAATCCTGACGAATCATAATGCCATGATTGGCTATCGTTTCTTGTCCACGCGCACTTGCAACCGCATACATTTTTCCATTTATCGTTAGGAAGGGTTTAAGTTCTGGATGCTTAGCCAAATAAGCTTTGTACGTTGTGCTGTATTTTTCGATATATTCGTCGATCGGCTGGATCGCGCCCTGCGCAGCGAGCTGGCTGATATAGCTGCGGTCATATTCCCATATGAAATCCGGAGCCGTGCCCGATGCAATCAGCGTGTTTAATTTTTGCTGTACCTGCGTACGCGGCACGGGTACCCATTTCACCTTTGCAGGAGCATTCTCATTGATCCACTTCGTCCAGCGGTTGTTTTCATAGCTGCCTTCCTCCGATGACACTTCGCCCCGATCAAGGATAGATACGCTAATCTCTTTCTTTTGCTCTACCACTGGTGCTGGCGCATCAGTCTTATTCGGTGCAGCAGAAGGTTTAGTCGGCTCGGATTTCCCCGTGCAGCCAACCAGCAGTACAACAATTAAGCTAGCCATCATGATCAAATTACGAATTTTGTTCCATTTCATCAAATACATCATCCCCTTTTCCTTATTAACCTTTAACCGAACCGATCAAGACACCTTTTACAAAATGTTTCTGAAGGAACGGATATACGCATAGAATCGGCGTGACCGCAATGACGATGGCCGCAGCTTTGATGCCTTCGGGCGTTAACAAGATTTGCCCCGCACCCTCGCTTCCCCCAGTATTGTTAAGCAGGCTTGCATCCACTTGATTAATCATCTGATACAGCTTCACCATCAAGGACTGTGACGTCGTTTTTGTTATATAAAGAAGAACGCTGAAATAGGAGTTCCACCAGCCAACGGCGTAGAACAGCGACAAGGAGGCGATAATCGGCTTGCAAAGCGGAAGCATGATCTGCATTAAAACCCGCCAATCTCCAGCTCCGTCCATAGCAGCCGACTCTTCAATTTCATCCGGAAGGCCTTCCATGAACGTTTTCATCACAAACATGTTATACGTGCTGATCAGCCCTGGCAGCCATAATGCCCAGTAGGTGTCCATTAAGCTCAGTGTCTTGACGAGAATGAAGCTCGGAATGATCCCAGAAACGAATAACATCGTGAACGTAACGAACATTAGCAGTCCGCTGCGTCCCATCAAGCGGCGTCTTGAAAGCGGATAGGCAGCCAGTATCGTCATGATCATGTTCAACGCGGTACCAACAACCGTGATCAAGACCGTATTTCGCAAGCCGATCAAAATTTGTCCGTCATCAAATAGCCGATCGTAAGCATGCAGATTGAATTCAATTGGCCACAGCATCACTTCTCCGGCTGTAATTGCCCGGCTGCTGCTAAAGGATGCCGCCACCTCATACCATAGCGGGAACAGGGCGATTAAGGACGAGAGGCCAAGAAACGTATAAAGGATGATTTTGCTAATCGATGACAGCACAAAAGCTGCGGCAGCATTCCTTTTCACAGTTACCATAACCCCCTTTCGCCGAACTTTCGGATGAGCCCGTTAACGCCTACGACTAGAATAAACCCAATCAAGGACTGGAATAATCCAAGCGCTGTCGTGTAGCTGTAATTCATATTTTGCAAGCCGACCCGGTATACATAGGTGCTGATGACATCCGCTACATCCAGCACGGATTGGTTTTGAAGCACCAGCGTTTGTTCAAGACCAACATCCATCATATGCCCCATCCGAAGGATCAATAAGATAGCAATCGTGCTGCGAATGCCGGGAAGTGTAATATGCCAAATTTGCCGCAGCTTGTTTGCACCGTCGATTTTGGCTGCTTCATAAAGCTGGGGATCAATCGAAGCCATCGCTGCTAAATAGAGAATCGTCCCCCAGCCCGCTTCGCGCCAAATACCGGATAACGTATACACAACAGGCCACCAAGTCGAATCCGCCATAAAATAGACGGGCTCGATGCCAAATTGTTTTAGAATCAGATTCACGACGCCTGTGCTCGGCGATAGGATCGCAATAACGATACCGCCCAGCACAACCCAAGAGATGAAGTGAGGCAAATACAACAGGTTCTGGACCGTCCTTTTGTACCATTCTCTGCGCACCTCGTTAAGCAGCAAGGCAAGGAGGATAGGTACCGGAAAACCAAACACGAGACTATAGATGTTCAGCAGCAGTGTATTTCTAAGAATTCTCCAAAAATCCAAGCTTGCGAACAGCATTTGAAAATGATGAAAACCGGCCCATTCGCTTCCCCATATTCCATCAATAAACCGGTAATTTTTGAATGCGATAATTTCGCCCGCCATCGGTGCGTATTTAAAGATGACATAAAACAAGATGACAGGCAGAAGCATCAAATATAAGTGACGATCCCGCTTAAGCCGTATCCAAATCGTCCTCCCCCCCCTTTATGTTCCGTCTACAATTCGATCGTACACAAAGCTCGGGAAGCTGAATATAGACATGTTCTGTGCCAGGTGTCTTTTATTGTGAAATGGCCCAGTCACCTTTCTTGACCAGGTTCATTCTTTTGCTGTGACACGAAAGAAATCCCGCCATTACAAGTAAAAACCCCTTCAACTTCTGGATGTTGAAGTAGCTTTGACGGAGAAATGTAAGCCTTTTATAAGCTAACAAACTTATAGATTCTTATAGTACAAGGAAAAAACCGGGGCAACGCCTCCGCTTAGGAAGTGTGCCACCGGTCTTACGTTCGCTCTGTGCCTTGCCCTGTTTGTTTGCTGATGGCATGTTCTCGGTACTCTGTAGGTGTCATCCCTGTAAATTTTTTAAACGTCCGCAAGAAGCTGCGGGTATTCATATATCCAATCGCTTCGGCGATATCGTTCACTTTTTTATCCTTGTTAGCGAGCAGTGCTTTCGAGGCGTCAATTCGAATTTCGATAAGATAGTCGATAAAATTTCGCTCGGTGTATTCTTTAAACTGCTTGCTAATATAGGTTGGGCTCAAATGAAACTGTTCAGCGAGCCGATCGAGCGACAAATCATTTTCATGGTAATGGGCTTGAATGTAGGTAAGCATTCGCTCAATCGTGTCATTTTTCCCTCTCAGGCTTCGTTTGCTCGTAAGCTTAGCAGCTAGCTCCTCAAGAACAGCGAGGACGAGGGCCTCTGCTTGCTTCCAATCCTCACTGTGCTCAATCTTCTCATAAATGCTATCCAAGTTGCCCATCGACTCCTCGGGACCGATTCCGATTGCATCAGCAACCTGCAGCGCCTTCACGATTAAATCGAACGAAAACTGGCGGATGAGGTCAGGAGGCAAGCCTAGTCCCACCGCCTTCTCAAAGGCTTGGTGCACATCCTCCTTTATTTTATCCGTATCCGTCTGTTTGAGCGCCTCCATAATTCGAGTTGCCTTCCGATTCAAACGGTAATAGTCTTGACTGTCCGGCGGTTGCAAATCCTCGATTGAAATGACGGAATGGCTGCCAAAAAGCATCTTGTAGCGGAGCGCCTTGCGCGACTCGCCGTAGGAGCTTTGAATATCGCCGAGTTCCTTGACTCCTCTGCCTACACCCACCGTAGCGACTAATCCGAATTGCTTCTTAATCACCTCAAGTATCCATTCCAAAATTGCGAGCGCGCGCAAATGGTTTTGTTCCGCTTCGCCTTCTGCGAAGCTAAAGACAAGCGCCGCTCGTCCGCCGCCTAAATCGATTGCGACTCCAGCATCCTCTTTGCCCATCATCTCCTCCGCCACGTTGCAAAACACATACGTATACAACGTTTCATCACGCAGGCTTAAGCAGCCTTCTGGTTTCGCAATTTCTGCCGTACATACAAGGTAGCGCTCTGAATAGAGCTTAATGCCTGTAAATTCAAAGTGATGCCGCAAAGCTTGGTAGTCCGTTCGGTAGCCGGTCAGCATATCCATAATCAGTCTCCATTTGAGCACGGATTTGGAATCCCGCACATGCTTCTCCAAATGCTCCCGATCCTCCATCATTTGCTCAAACACCGTCTCCAAATAAGTGAATCCCGCCGTATCAAATCCGCGCTTCTTATCTGGCTGGTAGGTCCCTGAAAGCTTGCTGACCAGTCGATCAAGCGGCTTAAAGGTTAATCGATTGATGTAGAACAATACAATTAGCGCTAGAACGATCATTACGCCAGCCAATATAAATAAAAGATTGCGGGTAATCTGAAGCGGCTCGTAAATTTGTGATTCCGGCATGATGCTGACCATTTTCCACCCCGTATAGGCGGAAGTCCTGTAAAAAACAGTTTGCGGGATCCCGTCCAGCTTGACTGATAGGGAGCCGCTGCCTTCTGCTGAGAGTACGTTTTTCATATAGGGTAATTGCTTTAAATTTTGGTAAAGGAGCGTTTTGTCATCGTGGCTGACGACTTTTCCATCTGCGTCGAATATAAACAGATGGCCAGCCGAGCTTTCCTCATAGACCGATTTAATCATATCGTAGAGAACAACCTCGTTAATGTTAACGGCAACGATGCCGTTGCGATAACCGGGACTGCTGAGCGTCGGGTAGGAGCGCACCAGTGTCACAACGTTTTGAGTTGTCGTTCCATCCCACACCGGATGGGTCGTCATCCACTTGAAGTAACCCGGCATGTCCATATAATCAGCTAGCCAGTTGTCTACCGATGAAATATCATTCATATAAGCCTTTTCGGTCAAAATATCGCCGTTTACAGCAGAGTAAACAAAAATGGATGAGAATGTGGGATTCGCGTTAATAAAGTTTTTTAATTTTGTCGTAAGCCCATAATAGTTGCTGTATTTTTGGGCATCGTCATTGTAGCTATCCAGCATGAAGTAGACAAATTCGAGTTCTTCCATAAGCGCGAGCAAATCTTTCTCGGTTTGACGGAACGCCACTTCAATCTTTTGGTCTACTTGCTTGAGTAGCGCGAGATTCGTATTGGTCAGATCCGCCTCAAGCGGACCAACCGTACCCCGATAGGACAACCAAAAGGTTAAGACAATAATCAGCAGAAATGTGCTTCCGTAAATGACCATCACTTTTCCCGAAATGCTGGATTTCATTCAAAACCTCCTCACGGGATGCAGCTTGTTCATTACTATATGCATCATATGAGTTTGGCATTATACATTCATAGCCAGTATCATCATTTCTACTAGTGTGCTTCTCATATTCATTATGACTTTCTCGTCTACTGCGTTAATGATGATATTTATAAAAATTGTATTATCAAAATATGAAGATACCATTTTATTATTGTTAGCAACTGCGGGTGTCGCATCAGGTATCATCTGGGGTATCATCAAATCCACTGGATTAATAAAAATCGGCTAATACCCTTTTGATATGCTTGCTGCTTTTCTCAGATTTGCTGCTTATTGGTTTAAGCGTTATTTTCAAAATGCCGATCGTATGATCAAGCTTGCAAAAGGCTGATAAAACGAAAGATGATTTTTGGTGAATACTTCTTATGAGCTGCGAACTCCCCTGCGAGACGCAATCCATCATGGAGCGCTCAGATCAGGCTGCCGATCACAAAAATACGAATCAATTTGTATCTATTGCACATGAGCTAGAGCTCGTTCAAGCTTACTTGTATATCGAGAAGGAACGTTTTGCTGAACGTTTAGAGATTGTCTGGGAAGTACATCGAAATATCGATTGCAGATGATGGAATCAGAATGGACGAAGAAGAATTGGGGCAACTGTTGAATGGGAAGTATAACGAACAAAGTGGAATTGGTTTATTGAATACGGATCGTCGATTAGAACAGTTATATGGCTATGGGCTTGTCATTACAATCAAACTTAATTTTGGAACCACGGTATCATTCCAGATTCCCTAAAATGAATAAATAAAAAAAGCGACATTGCCCGCCAAGGGTAAGTCGCTTTCTGTTTATTTGCCAAAAGTACCTGGTTTGATTTTTTTTACATCATACATATTTACCGATGAATCAACGATATATGAAGGACGCTGCTCATCTTTTTTGTTCCGATGGCCAGCAATATGGACGGGATCTTTCTCCCAATTTTTCCAAGCTTCATCAGACTCCCAACGGATCATAATAAAAACTTCTTCCGTTTCTTTTGCTTTTCTATTCACCATAATATTAATATCGATAAGACCTTCCTTGCCGTCAATATAGCCCTCTTGCCCAAAATTGTCGACAACTTGCTGTGAATTTCCCTTTTCCACTACAATTGATCTCAATTGAATGAACACAGAAATCCCTCCTATATCATTTTAAAAACTACCATTTAACTATATCGATAACGATTCTCATTGTCAAATAAACATTGTTAAAATGTTCCTATTCAGGTGGCTTATTTTTCTCCCCTCCCCTTCTTATTTAAATAAACGACTAAAATTTTATTAATCGTCAGCAAGTAACGACTAACATGTCAAAAAAATGATAAAATAGATGATGATAATACCAAAAAGGCGGAGATTACATGGGACATCCATTCATTATTGAACCGATATCGTACATTAGCTTCGAAAACGAGGCAGAGCAAATAGAAAAATGCAAGGAATGGGGTTTGCTTTCTGAGAAGGCTGCCAAAACAAAAGTATTTTTCTATAAAGGAAACGGCGTGAATCTCGAATGCACTATTATTGGATATGTGGATAAAATGACTGCTGTCATTTCATTTGAAAATGAACAAAAGCATTGTATTCACCCTTCCTACTTAAAGGAAATGCAAGCTTCTAGTTATGGCCAGAAGACTTCCAATGCAGTTGAAGAGATTGCACCTGCACAAGAGATTGAAGCTGATAAAAATGACGTTCTGCTAGAAACATCACAAAATAATGATGCAGCAGTGATTTCGGAGACGATACCAGCGCCTGATTCAGTAGAAGAAGTACATAAAGAACCTAAAACAGCAGCAGCTCCAAAGGAAAAAACAAAAAAAGAAAAGGCGCCAAAACTGCAGCTTCCTGAAGATAAGATCAAGATGGTCGCAACAGTAAAAGAATTTACGACTGTACCTAACAATTTTTCTGATACAGATGACGAGGTTGTTATTTACAATGCTGTAGCCATTCAAGATCCTGCTTTGGAGATCGGCGATGCGTGGTCTAGCCATAGTGCTACCCTCAAAAAGCTTGAGCTGGAAATCGGCGACATCCTTCATTTTGAAGGAAAAATAGTCGCTAAAAAGCTTACTAAGCACCCTATTCCTTACAAAATCAATAACCCTGCGAAAATTCAAAAAGAAAAATCAGAATAAACCCATTCATAGTTGAGGTATACCATGAGCTTTGCTTCTAACCAATAGGAGTAAAGCTTTTTTCTGATCGAACTTTATAACTTTAAACTATAAAGCAGATAGGAATAATATATTTTACTTATATACAATCTTTGTGTGAGAATAGGGTTACCAATAGTTAGGGGATGATATTATGCCTTCCGGCCAATTTTGGAAAACCGAATTATATGACAACAAACTGGGTTTTGTATCTGAGTACGGGAAGGAAGTTGTTGAATTATTAAGTCCTGCCCCAGGCGAGAAAATATTAGATGTAGGGTGTGGCACCGGAGATTTGGCCTATGAAATATCGAAAACGGGAGCAACAGTTGTAGGCATGGATTTTTCTACGGAAATGATTGAAAAAGCACGAGTGAAATATCCAACCATTCATTTTTTCACTGGAAATGGTGAACAGTTTCAGTTAGATGAATCATTTGATGCTTTATTCTCTAATGCGGCATTGCATTGGATGAAAAATGCGAAACAAGTGGTTGAAAATGTGTGGAATGTGCTAAACAGCGGCGGCAGATTTGTTGCTGAGTTTGGCGGCAAAGGAAATGTTAATCGAATAGTAAAAGCAACAACAGCTGTGCTTGATGAGGATTATGCTATTGATGCAGAAAAGTTAAATCCTTGGTTCTTTCCGAGCATTTCAGAATATAGCGCTCTACTTGAACAACAAGGCTTTCGAGTAACTTATGCCGTTCTTTTTGATCGGCCTACGAAGATGGAAGACGGTGAAGAAGGACTAAATCACTGGTTATCTGGTTTCGCAAATCATTTTTTCGCTAATGTATCGGAAGAAGATAAAAAGTTGCTATACGCTAAAATAGCCGCAAGAGTAAGAAATGATTTATTCCATGATGGTACATGGTATGTGGATTATGTGCGGATTAGAGTAAAAGCTATTAAGCCATAACTTTAAAGCCCCTATAAATAGAGAAAAAGACTGCTGCTTAACCTTGTACGGTTTTAAGCAGCAGTCTTCTCTATTAAGAAGCAATCAGATGATAGGATGATTAACGAATACGATAGCTGAGATCGTTCCAACGAAGCTCGTTGCGAACACTGCGTACCGTTGAATGCTTATCGATTACTACGGTTTCAATGCCAACTTGATCCGCCCAGTCTACAAGCTGCTCAGTCGTTACGACATATGAGAATACGGTGTGATGAGCGCCGCCAGCGTAAATCCAGCTCTCTGCTGCATCTCGAAGCGATGGTTCTGGTTTCCACAACACACGAGCTACTGGAAGCTTCGGCATTTCATGAGTAGGCTTCACTGCATCCACTTGGTTAATGATCAAGCGGAAACGATTGCCTAGATCGATGAGTGAAGCATTAAGCGCAGCACCAGAGCGTCCATCGAATACAATCCGTGCTGGATCCGCTTTGCCGCCGATGCCAAGCGGATGAACTTCGATTTTTGGACGGCTATCCGCGATTGTAGGACATACCTCAAGCATATGTGATCCAAGTACGAGCTCGTTGCCTTCTTCTAGATGATAAGTATAGTCCTCCATAAATGAAGTACCTTTGTTATTGGCAATCAACTTCATCATGCGAGTAAGTGCAGATGTTTTCCAGTCGCCCTCGCCGCCAAAGCCGTATCCTTGCTCCATCAAGCGCTGAACTGCAAGACCTGGAAGCTGCTTCATGCCATGCAAATCTTCAAATGACGTAGTAAATGCGGAGAAACCGCCCTCTTGTAAAAATGCTTTTAAGCCAAGCTCAATGCGAGCTTGCTCGCCAATGGAAGCCCATGAAGCCGCATTGCCTCGTGTCTCTGACGAGATATCGTACTGCTCGTTATATTCCTCAAGCAGCTGCTTCACTTCTGAATCTGAAACCTCATTCATACGAGCAACAAGATCACCAATACCATAACCATTAATCGACCAGCCAAACTTGATTTGCGCTTCAACTTTGTCGCCTTCCGTAACCGAAACTTGACGCATATTGTCACCAAAGCGAGCTACTTTAAGATGACGGCCTTCGTTTACTGCAATTGCAGTACCCATCCAGCTAGCAATGCGCGAACGAGTAACGCCATCCTCCCAGTGACCCGTAACGACTTTGCGCTCAAGGCCTAGTCGGGCGAAAATATGGCCGTATTCTCGGTCGCCATGCGCGGATTGATTCGTATTCATAAAGTCCATATCAATCGTTTCCCAAGGAATATCACGGTTGAATTGAGTATGAAGGTGTAGTAATGGCTTACGCAGCTCAGACAAACCATGAATCCACATTTTTGCCGGTGAGAAGGTATGCATCCAAGTGATGATGCCTGCACAGTTCTCATCCGCTTTCGCTTCTAAGCAAAGCTTATAGATTTCTTCTGGAGTTGTTACTACAGGTTTAAATACAATTTCGGATGAAATAACAGAATCATCATTCAACGCCGCAGCAATAATACGCGAATGCTGTGCAACCTCTTCTAATGTTTCTGGTCCGTACAAGTGCTGGCTTCCGGTAACAAACCAAAATTGATAGGGCTTAACTTGTAACATGGAATGGTTCCTCCTCAAGTTTTGCGAATGCAAAACAGCTACGTAAGCATCCGCTTCAAGTTTTGCGAATGCAAAACAGCTATGTAAGCATTCACCGAGTATTAAACGTATTTTTAGAGATAACGCCTCTTCTCAACTTGTACGGACATTAGCGCTAGTTATCACTGGTATGACGATGCACTTGTACATACAACTTGACTCACGTTTATCATACTCCGAACCATAAATGTTTTCAATATGCAGCCCCTATAAAATTTCTAAAGAAAATCAAAATTGTTCCAGTCGGTATGTATAGCCGCAAAACGAACAACGAAATAATACGCTTTTATCGCCTACTTTAATAGTAAGCCTCTCGTCGTCCTCGATTTCAATATACTCTCTGCCCTGCTCGTCCCGATCTCCCGTAGCAAACATTACTGTTTTATTCCCGCACTCGCACTCAAAACTCATCATGATATTGTTGCTCCTCTATTATTGTAGATTTACTAAATTATGCTCTTTTTTACACTGATTTTTGCTCTGTCAGCAACAGCATTTACTTATTTGCTGTAATAAACAGCCATTTTCATAACTTACGAATAAATACCAGCCTCTAAATGCGTCGGTTTCATTGCTTCATTGTGTTAGCTTCGATATAATTATCGTTGACATTATTATATTACAAAAACAAGGTCAAGGAAGGGTTACGAATAACATGTACATAGCAGATAAATGGGTAGACTACGAGGTTATAGATACAGGAGACGGAGATAAGCTCGAACGTTGGGGCAATTATACACTCCGCCGTCCAGATCCACAAATTATTTGGCCGATCACAAATGAAACAGGTCTTTGGAAAAAAGCCGATGGCCATTACCATAGAAGCAATTCCGGTGGCGGTCAATGGTCGATGAGCGAATCATTGCCTGAGCGCTGGACCATTTCTTATGGCGAACTAAACTTCCATATCAAGCCGACAAACTTCAAGCATACAGGATTATTTCCTGAGCAAGCCGTTAACTGGAGCTGGATGATGGACAAAATCCGTAATGCAGGACGTCCTATTCGTGTCTTGAATCTCTTTGCCTATTCGGGCGGTGCCACTGTTGCAGCCGCAGCAGCAGGCGCTGAGGTATGCCACGTTGACGCAGCTAAGGGTATGGTCCAATGGGCAAAAGATAACGCCCAGCTGTCTGGACTTGAGTCCGCTCCAATTCGCTATATTACGGATGACGTGTTCAAATTCGTTCAACGCGAACAACGCCGCGGCAAGCAGTATGATGCGATTATTATGGATCCACCTTCTTATGGACGTGGCACGAATGGTGAAACATGGAAGCTCGAAGAAAATTTGTTTCCATTCTTACAATCCTGTACATCGATTTTGTCTGACAATCCATTGTTCCTACTCATCAACTCCTATACAACTGGATTATCGCAATCTGTTCTGCACAACCTGCTGCATATGACAATGAATGCCAAGTATGGCGGCGAGATCAACTGTGGAGAAATCGGATTGCCGATTACGAAATCCGGCCTTAATTTGCCGTGCGGAATACTGGGACGTTGGGAGTCTAAGTAATGACGATCAAGGTTCTGTTCGAGGACAATCATGTAATAGCTGTCGTTAAGCCGCCTGGCGTCCTCTCACAAGAGGATGACACTGGCGATGCTGATATGCTTACCCTGCTTAAACAGGATATAAAGGAACGATACAACAAGCCGGGAAACGTCTTTCTCGGCCTCGTTCACCGTCTTGACCGTATGGTTGGCGGCGTTATGATTTTTGCCAAAACCTCAAAAGCTGCGTCCAGATTATCCGAATCGGTTCGCAGTAGACATTTTGGCAAAACTTATGTTTGTGTTGTACAAGGTACGCCAAAACAATCTCAATCGCGTTTGACTCATTATATTGTTAAGAACAGCAAACAAAATCAAGTAACCGTCTATAACAAACCCACGAATGAGGCTAAAGAAGCGATTTTGGATTACGAGGTAGCAGCTGTATCTGGCCGTTATTCATTGATTGCGGTGAAGCTGCATACCGGAAGGCCTCATCAAATCCGTGCACAGCTGGCTCATATCGGCTGTCCGCTCGTAGGCGACCTGAAATACGGCGCGAAACCAACAAGCGGCATATCCGAAATTGCGTTATGGTCAACCTCGGTTTCAGCCCCTCATCCTATAACAAAGGAATGGATGAGTTTTCGTTCCGTCCCAACCGGCTCTGATGTTTGGAATTGGTGGACTAGTTCGCAGCTTGAAGACGCCTCCAGTATGCTGAGCAATACGTAACAAGGAAGGACGAAATACTAATGCGCCGTAAAAGGCACCGAAAAACAAATTCTATACTATTATTACTAAGTTTACTTGGCTTACTGGTTATTTTTTTAATGCCCTCCATTTACGAGAGGGCTTCTGCACCTGCCAGCTCGCTTCCTGCAGCTTCAATTGACCCCACTCCTACTGAGCAAGCAGTCGTAACCCCTTCACCATCTCCTAAACCGACAGCACCACCAGAGCCTGTTTTTGCCGATGCCGTATGGATGGCCGTAGGCGACATCATGATGCATACGCCCCAGCTGCCCGGAGCTTTTGACAAGAAGACGAATCGATATAACTTCAAGTCGTTTTTTGCAGAGGTTAAACCGATTTTGAAGCAAGGAGATTGGGTTATTGCCAACTTAGAAACACCAATTGCTGGTGTGGAATATGGCTATACTGGATATCCAACGTTTAATGCGCCAACCGAACTTGGAGAAGCAATCAAGGATGCTGGATTTAACTTAATAACAAATGCCAACAATCATTCACTTGATAAAGGTGAGTCAGGTGTGCTTCGCACTCTTGAGAATTTAAAGAAACTTGGTCTTCCAAGCAAGGGAACAGCCGCATCGCAAGAAGAAGCAGACCATCCTGTCCTATCCGAGAAAAATGGCATCGTTATGGGATTGTTAGCTTACACCTATGGTACAAATGGCATTCCAATTCCAGAAGGCAAACCTTACCTCGTTTCGCTTATTGATGAAGAGAAAATTAAGGCAGACATCATTCGGCTGCGTGAAGCAGGTGCTGACTTTATTACTGTTTCTCTGCATTTCGGAACTGAATATCAGATTATACCGAATGAAGAACAAAAACGTCTCGCTCGTTCGCTTGTCGCTGCGGGTGCTGATATTATTGCCGGTTCTCATCCCCATGTTGTCCAGCCATATGAAGTGCTTGAAACAACCGATGAGAATGGTCATGTAAAAAAGGGACTTATTATTTATTCTATGGGAAATTTTATTTCTAATCAGCGGGGCGAATCGAAGGATTACGGAGTTATTTTTAAAGTTAATGTTCGTAAAAATATGACAGAAGGCACAGTTACTATTACTGATGTTGAATCCATTCCGACATGGGTGCATCGCTACAAGCCTGATCGTTCCTTTCGATATCGCATCTTGCCAATCGAAGAAACATTAGCTGCTTCAAATGATACCTTGCTAACGCAAGCCGACTACGAGGTGCTCCAAAAAAATTACGATATGCTGCGCAATCGGCTCGATTCTATGAAATAAGCGTTGAATGGCGAAATCAGATTACAGATTTGCTACTTTACCCAACAAGTAAACCAGCAGCTGCTGGTTATGAGAGGAAATGCGGTCCAGCGATTGTTCGATCATTTGAGTCCGAATCGTTGTACCGCGCTCCGCCTCAGCTTTGCCCTTCTCCGAAACAGAAACCCACACAATTCTTCGATCATGATCATCTCTAGTACGTTCAATGAGCTCATTTCTTTCCATTCGATCCAACAATGTTGTAATTGCAGCAGGCGTAGTCGCTAAATATTGGAGCAGATCAGATGGCTTCATCGGTTGGTGCTGAAGCATCAGCTCTAATACATTCAGCTGCCCTTCTGTCAAAGGAGCTAGCGATTGTTCCAAGTTGTTTTTCCATTCACGCGAAAGCTTCGTCCATAGTCGAGTAAATTCTCCAGACACCATACTCCCACACTCGCTCTCTGTCAATTTCCATCTATTTGCTATTTATTATAGCAGTCTTTATTGTCGAATAAAAGATTAACCCAATTAATAATTTGCGCTATTAATCGATATATTGTTGAACATTATGACAGCGTTAGACATACAATAAGGCGAAAGCCCAGCGCTATGTCTATTCATGCTTAAATAGTAAGGAGCGTGCACCCAGTGGAAGAAAGAAAAGCTGTAATCATTCAAAAAATTAAAAATTATGGCATTATAAAAGACCCACAATGGCTGGACCGCCCGGATGAGCTGGTACCATTGTGGGTCATGCTTGAAGCTATTTTGGAAGTCATTGAACGGTTTGATCCGCCTAATCGACCTTTTGATTAGTGTCTGTTATGGAACGTGCAAGCGTGCTCGTAATAACGTCGGTTTTCTCTACTGGGAAAATAAGCTTGCCTATCGATTTGCGATCTTCAATTGGTGCTTTCTCCGATGTAGCAGAAAGCTTCGCTCCAGATGAGGTAATCGCTACGATCTCTTTGGCTGCCTTGCAATAATAAGCCCCAATCAGTGACGAACCGTTTGGACGCACTCGTTTGCCTTCTTTAAATTCGAACGTTTGTACACCCTTGCCGCCTCTGCCCTGAATTGGATAATCCAGCAGCAAAGTACGTTTGGCGTAACCGATATCGGTAATGACGAGTAATTCGCCTTCATCCTCAGCAACCCATTCCGCGGTGACAAGCTCGTCTCCATCCTTAAGCTGAATACCTCTTACGCCTGTTGCAACTCTACCCATCGAATTAACTTCGGATTCTGTAAACCGAATACTCATTCCCTGCTTAGTAATAAGCATGATTTGCTTCGAACCATCACTCAAAACAACCCGAATGACTTCGTCGCCCTCTGAAACTTTGCAGGCTGCAACCGCAGTGGATCTTGTAGTTGCGTATTCCTTAAGCTCCGTACGCTTGACTTGGCCACGTTTCGTTACGAAAACAAGTGATGCTGTAGATGCCAAAATATCTTTAATTGGAATGACGCTTACGATCGAATCATCCTTCGGAATAGGTACAACATTCACTATCGCTGTTCCGGTATCCTTCCATTTGAATTCTGGAATTTGATGGACCGGCAGCAAATAATATTGACCTTTGCGTGTAAAGAGCAGCAAATTGTCAATCGTATTGACTTCAAGCAACTCTCGTACGAAGTCACCTTCCTTGACGCCTGCGTTTTGCAGCTCGCCTCCCGATCTCGTAAACGAGAGCATGCTTGTCCGTTTTACATAACCATCCTGGCTTAATGTAACTAGAACATCCTCTGGTGTAACAAGAACTTCGAGGTTAACTTTCAGCTCTTCGATTTCACCGCGCAGAACAGAACGGCGATCAATGCCATATTTGGTTTGAATCTCAAGCAGTTCATCCCTAATAACACCAATCAGCTTCTTCTCGCTAGCCAAGATCGATTTCAAGTAAGCAATCTTCTTCATCGCTTCCTTAAGCTCTTTCTCAAGTGTCGTAATTTCCAAGTTCGTTAAGCGATAAAGCTGCAAAGTAAGGATGGCATCTGCTTGACGAGCGGAGAAATCGAACTTCGCAACCAAGTTGTCTTGTGCATCCCCGCGATTTTTGGATGCTTTGATCGTCGCTATAACTTCGTCTAATATGTTGAGCGCTTTGACAAGTCCTTCTACAACATGAGCGCGATCTTCCGCCTTCTCAAGATCATATTTCGTGCGGAAAGTTACTACTTCCTTCTGATGATCGATATACGCCGATAATATTTGTTTAAGACCAAGCTGCATCGGTGTTTTGTTCACGATTGCGACCATATTGAAGCTGTAAGCTACCTGCAGATCCGTTTTCTTGAACAAATAAGCCAATATACCTTGTGCATCGGCATCCTTCTTAAACTCAATGACGATGCGCAGACCATTGCGTCCGCTCTCATCACGCACCTCCGCAATGCCTTCGACCTTTTTCTCTAGCCGAATGTTTTCCATTGCGGTAACCAACCGTGATTTAACGACCTGATATGGAATTTCAGTAATGACAAGCTGCTGCTTACCTCCGCGCATATCCTCGATAGCCGTCTTAGCACGAATGTATATGCGGCCTTTACCTGTAGCATAAGCGTCTCGAATGCCTTCTTCGCCCATAATAATGCCGCCAGTAGGGAAATCCGGACCTTTCACATAGGTCATAAGTTCTTCTTGCGTCAGCTCTGGGCTTCCCATAAGGGCGATACACGCATCAATAACCTCACGCAGGTTATGAGGCGGGATTTCCGTGGCAAAGCCGGCAGAGATGCCGCTGGTCCCGTTTACGAGCAAGTTGGGGTACCGCGACGGCAGCACAACCGGCTCCTTCGTTGTATTATCGAAATTATCCTTGAATTGTACCGTTCTTTTCTCTATGTCACGAAGCAGCTCCATCGCAATTGGCGATAGACGCGCTTCCGTATAACGCATAGCTGCTGCTGGATCATCATCCTGAGAACCCCAGTTTCCGTGTCCATCAACGAGCGGATGTCCCATTTTCCAAGGCTGTGCCATCCGTACCATACCCTCATAAATCGATGAGTCACCATGCGGATGGTAATTACCCATAACGTCACCGACAGTTTTAGCCGATTTGCGGTATTGCTTGTCCGGTGTGTTTCCTGAATCATACATCGCATATAGAATACGACGCTGCACGGGCTTCAAACCATCGCGAACGTCAGGAATGGCACGGTCCTGAATTATATACTTTGAATAGCGTCCGAAGCGGTCGCCTACCACTTCCTCCAAAAACGCCGGTAAAAACTGTTCCAGCATACTCATGCAGAAATCCCCCTATTCCTCATATTCCATAAAATCGACATTCTCGACAATCCAACGTTTACGCGGATCTACCTTATCTCCCATAAGCGTCGATACTCTGCGTTCTGCTTTGGCTGCATCCTCGATTTGAACCTGAAGAAGCGTTCTTTTCTCTGGATCCATCGTCGTTTCCCACAATTGATCAGGATTCATCTCACCAAGCCCTTTATAACGCTGAAGCTCATAATTTTTACCGTATTCCTTCAAATAGTTTTGAAGCTGCTCATCTGTCCACGCATATCGAATCGTTTCCAGCTTGCCAGATTTACGTGTAATTTTGTAAAGCGGCGGCTGAGCGATATAAACGCGTCCCAAATCGATTAACGGCTTCATATAACGGTAGAAAAAAGTAAGAAGAAGCACTTGGATATGAGCGCCGTCTGTATCCGCATCGGTCATAATAATAATTTTATTATAGTTGCATTCCTCAGCGACAAACTCAGAACCCACACCTGCGCCTATCGCAGAAATAATGGCCTTGTACTCGTCGTTTTTCAAAATATCGATGAGCTTGGCTTTCTCTGGATTCATCGGTTTTCCCTTAAGCGGCAGCAGCGCTTGATATTTCGAGTCACGGCCCTGCTTAGCTGAACCGCCAGCTGAATCCCCTTCCACAATAAACAATTCCGTGCGAGTAATATCTTTTGACTGCGCAGGAGTTAGTTTGCCATTTAGATTAGAGCTCTCGCTCCGCTTCTTGCCGCTGCGGATTTCTTCACGCGCTTTGCGCGCTGCTTCTCTCGCTTTCGAGGCTTGAAGTGATTTTTTTAACAGCATTTGTGCGATTTGAGGGTTTTCCTCAAGAAACACCTGCATCTTCTCCGAAACAATTGCGTCAACAGCGCTTCGCGCAGATGAGCTTCCGAGCTGGTCTTTTGTTTGTCCGACAAACTCAACCTCAGACATTTTGATATTAATAACGACCATCATGCCTTCGCGCAAATCGTTGCCTTCAAGGTTTTTGTCTTTCTCCTTAAGCATCGCTGCTTTACGGGCATAGTCGTTCATGACGCGAGTATAAGCGGTTTTAAAACCGGTTTCATGCGTACCGCCGCCGCGTGTCGGAATGGAATTGACGAAGGAAGCGATCGTCTCCGTGTATCCGTCATTATATTGGAGGGCTACCTCCACCTCAATATCATCGCGCTCACTGGCAAAGTGAATAACATCATGCAGTACGGTCTTTTCTTCATTCAAAAACTGAACGAATTGACGAGCGCCGCCTTCATAATGAAAAACATCCTGCTTACCGCTGCGGTCGTCTTTAATTGTTACCTTTAATCCAGAGTTTAGAAAAGCAATCTCTTGCAAACGCTCTGCCAGCGTATCATAACTTAATGTTGTGCCATTCTGGAACACGCGGCCATCCGGCTTAAAAGTAACCTTAGTGCCTGTCCGATTCGTAGTGCCAATAATCTCAAGTCCGCGTACCGGCTCACCAACATGCTCACGTCCCGCTTCATCGATCCAATATTCAAAGCGTTGTCTGTGAATTTTGCCGTCTCGGTAAATATCAACCTCAAGCCATTCTGACAAAGCATTTGTAACGGATGCGCCAACGCCGTGCAGACCGCCGGATTTCTTATATCCGCCGCCACCAAATTTACCGCCCGCATGCAAAATCGTAAATACGACTTGCGGTGTAGGAATACCGGTCTTATGCATGCCGGTAGGAATACCACGCCCGTTATCGTGTACCGTTACTGCTCCGTTCTTGTGCAGCGTCACTTCAATGGCCGAACAAAATTTAGCCAAATGCTCATCGACTGCATTATCGACAATTTCCCAAACGAGATGATGCAATCCCGAACTGCTTGTACTTCCTATGTACATGCCCGGTCTTTTACGAACTGCTGTTAACCCTTCAAGCACCTGTATATCATCGGCCTCATAATTTCGGTCTGCGGCCGCTGTATTTGCGAAGAGATCTGTTTGCTCAGACATGAGCGTCCCCCTATCTTTAATCACGTTTCCGTATCTTCAAGCTATTTTAATTCAATTTGTCATGTTTCGTAAAGTCTCCAAAAAAAACGATTAGTGCAATTACACGATCTTCAAGCCTTATTTTGCTAATGGTCATAAGAGATACATTTAAGGATAACACACTATCCTTGCTTAACAGAACCTTCCAACGATTAGTTTGGAGGGGTTCTATAGTTTCCTGTCTTGTTTCAACAGCAGCACTACTTATTCATAACCTACAGCTCAGCGTATGTAATAATCGGAATAAGCGCAAGCATAATTAACACAATAACAAAAAAACTTTTTTTGTTCCACAAATTCTACAACTCATTTTCAATAAAACGCTTAAAGTTATTCGTGTGTATCCACGCTTTGAGCGTTTCTACCAGCTTCGACCACGAAACATTGCGTTATACGCTTGTCGTACATGTAGAATTTACTGCAATGACATTAGCTAAATCCTTCGAAAATAAAATGGAATGCACATACATCGCTTTAATAACTGTTGTTAGCATGTTTTGCAGAATCATTAGATTTATGTATGCGTGGTAACAATTTGTATTAAAAAAGGCGATTGTGAGGCACAGCTTTGCCTATTTAATCGATTAGGATTGACTTTAATGCTCAACCTTCGTAATATGGTTTACGATTCAAATTCACACCCAAAATCATATTCGAGGTAGCCGAATGAATACGAATGAACGCATTGATTGTTTGAAATGCAAACATTATTTTATTACATGGGAGCCAAGTGCACCTAAAGGCTGCAGAGCTTTTGGATTTAAAACAAGCGTACTGCCGAGCATAATGGTTTTTCGCTCATCTGGCAAACCCTGCATGCATTTTGAAACAAAAGAAAATCATAAAAAATAAGATTATATCAAAAGTTTTGAAATTAGTGAATTAGGGATATTCCGAACAAAAAAAAGCACCCTAAGGTGCTTTTTTGAGAACAATGCGAACTGAGACTTTCTTCCTATTACTTATGCTTCGACCAGTTAGGGTCGCTATTCTCAAGCAAATAAGAAAAATCGTTTTCCAAACGCTTTTGCTCCTGCTTCTTCTTTTCTTCTTCCTGTTTGCGAAGCTCTTCTTTACGTGATGCTTCAGCCTGCTTCATATCATCCGCTTGTGCTTTTAGCTTGCCAAGCACCTCATTGCTTAATAAATCCTTGAGCGTCAAGCCGTTTTCCGACTCATTTTTTGGAGCATTTTTTGATGATGATCTAGGAGCTGAAGACGTTATTTTTTTCTGTTTTTTACCCATTGCTGCTGCACCTGCCTTAAAATAAACTTTCTATTCGTTAGTATACGATACGTAAAGAGCTTCTGCAGCTTTACGAGCTAAATCTCGTGCTTGTTCTACATCAGGAGCAGTGCTCAGCGCAACGGCCATTCTTCGTCCAACCTTCGTTTCTGGTTTTCCAAAAACGCGAACCTGTGTATTAGGAACCGACAAAGCTTCTTCAATACCGCCAATGCGGAAATCGGAAGATTCACGGTCTGCTTTCAACGTATGTGATGCACCATGTGACAGCAACCGAATAGTTGGAATTGGAAATCCTAAAATAGCTCTTACATGCAGGGCAAACTCTGAAAGATCCTGAGTCGCCATCGTTACCATGCCTGTATCATGTGGACGCGGCGATACTTCACTAAACAAAACGCCATCCTTTGTAATGAATAGCTCCACACCGTAAATACCAAAACCGCCCAGCTCATCGGTGATGCGTTGCGCTATGGACTCTGCTTGAGCAATTTGGGCCTCAGTCATATGATGCGGCTGCCAGGACTCGATGTAATCGCCATCCTTCTGCACATGTCCAATTGGCGGACAATAGCTTGTACCCGAAACCGATCGTACAGTAAGCAATGTAATTTCAGATTCAAATGTTACAAAGCCCTCCACGATAACACGCTGCTTCTTGGCACGTCCACCTTCCATCGCATAGCTCCAGCATGCTTCAAGCTCCGCTTCAGATCGGCAAACGCTTTGTCCTTTGCCTGAGGAGCTCATAATTGGTTTGATGACACATGGGAAACCAAGCGTTTCGGCCGCAAGAGCAAGCTCTTCAAACGTGTCTGCAAATCGATATGGCGCGGTAGGCAGCTCCAATGTCTCAGCAGCTAAACGGCGAATGCCTTCGCGGTCCATCGTCAACCAAGCCGCGCGTGCTGTAGGAATAACGCGATGTCCTTCCTTCTCAAGCTCAAGCAGCGTTTCTGTAGCTATTGCTTCGATTTCCGGAACAATATAGTCAGGCTGCTCCTTCTCAATAATACGGCGAAGCTCTGCCCCATCCAGCATATCTGTTGTATAACTGCGATGTGCAACCTGCATAGCTGGTGCTTGATCATAGCGATCTACTGCAATGGTCTCGATGCCAAGCCGCTGAGCCTCCAATACAACCTCTTTACCAAGCTCACCAGAGCCTAGCAGGAGCAACTTGCGAGCATTCGTTGTTAAGGGTGATCCATACATAAAGAAAAAGAACCTCCTGGAAGCAAATCGAATCGTCAGCTCTGTCCTAAAGGCAGAGACTAGCGTTTCGGTTCGTTTTTTCTTCCATTGTGGAGGTTCTAAGCTTAAAAATCAACTATTTTATAAGCATTTGCTGAAATGAATTGTGCTCACGTTTTAAAGAAAACGGTACTGTGCTTCGATCAAGCCGTTGTACACGCCGCGCTTTGCAAGCAACGCTTCGTGATTGCCTTGTTCAACGATTTCACCGTGGTCAAGCACGATAATTTCATCCGCGTGACGAATCGTCGACAATCGGTGAGCAATCATAAAGGATGTACGGCCTGCTAGAAGAATTTTAAGAGCTTCTTGAATTTTCAGCTCCGTTTCAGTGTCAATGCTGGCTGTTGCTTCATCCAAGATAAGGATTTGCGGATCAGCTAGCAATGCTCTAGCGAACGATAGCAGCTGACGCTGACCCATGGAAAGTACATTGCCTCGCTCTTCAACTTGCGTATCATAGCCATCTGGCAGCCCCATGATGAAATCATGCGCGTTAACGGCTTGAGCTGCTGTTACGATCTCCGCATCGGTTGCATCCAAGCGTCCATAACGGATATTGTCACGAATCGTGCCTGCAAAAATAAACGTATCCTGGAGCACGATGCCAACCTGTGAGCGCAGGCTTTCAATCGTCACATCACGAATATCGATGCCATCAATGAGGACACGGCCTTCAACCGGATCATAGAAACGGCATAATAGGTTGATGATTGTACTTTTTCCTGAACCAGTATGCCCTACGAGCGCTATCGATTGGCCTGCTTTTACATCGATCGTGATGCCCTTGAGTGCTGGCCTTCCCTTCTCGTATTCGAACACGATATGGTCGAACTTTACGGCGCCAACAATTTTCGGAAGCGGCTTTGCAACCTTTAGTTCCGCTACCGTCGGTTCTTCATCAATAAATTCAAAAATCCGTTCTGATGAAGCCATCGCAATAAGCAGCTGAGAGTACATTTGTCCTAGTCGGTTGATCGGGTCCCAGAAGTTACCGATATAGTTGGCATAACCAACAAGCAATCCAACGGTAATCGCACCTACTTGAATGAGGTGGGAGCCATACCAGAATAGAATAAAAGTACCGATTGCTGAAGTGATCTCGATTACAGGGCCGAACGTTTGGTTAAGCGATGACGCTCGGTTCCATGATTTATTGTTGATTGTATTCATATGATCGAAGAAGCTCATATTGTCTTTCTCTTGCACGTACGCTTGCGTTACCTTCATCCCTTGAATACTCTCATTTAAATGAGAGTTAATACGGGACTGCTTAATGCGCACATCCTGCCATGCAAAACGAATCTTTTTGCGCAGAGTCGTCGATACAATGAACATTAACGGTACGGTTATCATGACCGCAAGGCCAAGCTTAAAGTTCCATACGAGCAAAATAATGACGATACCGAACAATTGCACACAGTCCATCAATAAATTGACGACACCGTTTGTAAACAAATCCTGCAGCGCATTTACGTCATTCGTGACACGAACGAGTACAGAACCTGCTGGGCGCTTGTCGTAAAAACGGAAGCTTAGCTTTTGAATATGCTGGAATAAATGATTTCTGAGATCGTATATTACCTTTTGTCCAATGATATTCGTATATTTGATCCGGTACGTATTGGATGCCCATTGAATAACATATAAGACCAGCATGATGCTTGCGATCGTAATTAACTTCGGTACACTTGTTTCACCTTGCTCAGGAGCAATCGCTTCGTCAATTGCCAGAATGACGAGCGCCGGCACGCCTAGGCGTGTCAACGTACCAAGAATCATCATAACGATGACAGGCATTAATTGTTTTGTGTAAGGCTTCATATATCCGAATAGGCGGCGCAATTGCCCCCAGTTAAAGGGCTTTTCAATCAGCTCATCGTCTTGGTATATGAAACGTTCATTTTTATTGCTAGCTTTTGCTTTGGCACTCGTACTCATTATACGGTACTCCCTTTCCGCTCATTCGCTTGCGCAGCTATAGCAGCATCATCAAGCGGATAGTCAGCATATTGAATGTTGTAGGTGTCGCGGTATGGTCCTTGCTGCTTAATCAGCTCTGCGTGTTTACCACGCTGAACGACATGGCCCTTGTCTAACACGATGATTTCATCGGCATGTCTAAGCGAAGAAATCCGATGTGCAATAATAAAGGTCGTGCGGCCAGCCATCAGCTCCTTGAAGCCCGCTTGAATTTCATGCTCGGTTTCCATATCTACCGCGCTTGTTGCGTCATCCAAAATTAAAATTCTAGGATTTTTTATAAGTGCTCTAGCAATGGCAATCCGTTGTTTTTGTCCACCGGACAAGCCCATTCCTCTTTCGCCGACAATCGTATCGTAGCCTAGCGGCAGCTCCAAAATGAAGTCATGCGCTTTAGCCAGCTTAGCTGCGTGCTCGATTTGCTCTGGTGTTACATCCCGCACGCCATAAGCGATATTATCGCGAATCGATGCCGAGAATAAGAACGTTTCTTGAAACACGGGAGCTATTAATGAACGAAGGCTTGCGACATCCAAATTTTTAATATCGATGCCGTCTAGCGTAATTGAACCTGTTTTTACATTATAGGCTCTCATTAACAATTGAATAATCGTTGATTTGCCTGAGCCTGTCGCACCAAGAAACCCAATGACAGAGCCTGCTGGCGCATCAATGACCAAATCGGTTACCGCCGGCGTTTTGTCAGGATAACTGAACGTAACATGATCGAAGCGTACATGGCCTTTTACGGTATCGCTGCTAACCTCAATCGCGTGCTCAATATTTTTTACATGAACATGTTCATTCAGCAGTCCTAGTACACGCTCTCCTGAAGCTTTGAACTGCGTGTAGTTATTAATATGGAACCCAAGGCCCCACATCGGACCGATAATGTACCAAATCAAGCTGAAAAATGCGACAAATTCACCGAGCTGCAGTGATCCGTTAATGACAAGAATACCGCCTGTTACAAGCAGGATTACTGCGCTTAAGTTCGCTACAAGCTCCATTACAGGGAAAAATTTCGCCCAAATCTTTGCTGCGCCAACCTGATTCGTTTGATAGGCTTCACTGCGTATGGAAAATTTCGATACCTCATGCGATTCACGTGCAAAAGATTTAACCGTGCGTACGCCCGTAATATTCTCTTGAACCGCTGTCGTTAAATTACTCATCGCTTGACGCATTTCGCGGAACGCTGGATGAATATTGCGTTCAAAACGAATGGCTGCGAAGCCTAGCAGCGGTATCGTTACTAATGTAATCAAAGTTAGCTGCCAATGAATAGAGAGCATCATTGCGCCGCCGAACAAGATCATCAACACCATATTCAAGATTTGTGCAAAGCCAAAACCGATAAAGTTGCGAATAGCTTCTAAATCAGCCGTTAAACGTGACATCAAATCGCCTGTTTTTGCTTTGTCATAATATTGAAACGACAGCGTCTGCAGCTTGTCGTACAAAGCATTCCGCATGTGGAATGCCACTTTGTTACCAAGTCGTGCACCAAAAAAACCATGTAAATACTGCATGCATCCTTTAATGATAATGACTCCGACTACTGTAAAAGAAAGCGTTGGCACTAACTCGAATTTTTTTGGAGTAATGACATCATCAATCAAGAATTTCAGTAAATTCGGATAGACAAGTCCGAGCGCCGTAGCGCACATTAAGCAAAATATCGAGGTGAACATAAACTTTCGTTCCGCCCAATAAAATGCTTTCAACTGCCTTAGTACGTCCAAGTAAATCCATCTCCCCGTATCTATTTTGTAAGCATGAATGAATATTATCAGCATCATCAAATGCGAGCAAACAGTATAAATATGCATATACCTGTTATAAACCGCTTATTGACTCGTTATCTAAATTGGAAACGGTTAATACTCCCAATTGGTCGCAAATCATGACAAATATGTGCCTATTACTCAATTTTTGCACAAAAACACACTAAATTAAAAAAAGCTTTTGCAAGCGTTTTACACGCTCGCAAAAGCATTCAGCTGTTAATGCGATAGAACAATCCGTATTCATTGACAATTAGATATGAATCAATTGATTATACAGCTGCTTCAGCTCAGCCGTGTCCGCACTGCCGGACAACGAGATTCGTTTGCCGCTTTCATAGGCAAGCATATCGTCTTGCAGCTGTTTACCAGCTTGATCAGCGGCTTTCTGCCAAATTTGCTCGTAAAGCGATGTCCACAAGAACGTTTGCTCAGACATCCATCCATTTAATGAAGGAGCAAGCAGCGCTTCAAGCTCTTTGCGAAGAATCGACTTGCCCTCGCCTTCAAAAAATTGACGCGGTGATTTGAAACGGCTCCAAAGCAGCTTCGCATCAACGTTATCCGCTTCCCAAGCGGTCGGCTCATCTGGCGTTGGCAAAGCAGCTGGCGCATAAGGAACAGCACTATATGCGGAAATTGAATTTTCTAAACGCTGCGCAGTATGAATATATTGCTTTTGCAGCTGAGTATGAATGCCTCGTTCCATCCGAAGCGAGGTTGCCAGCATCTCCTGTGACAGCTCCAGTTGGACGAGCCGCTGCAGCTCCAGCCAAGATGTCCAAATGGCTTTGCGCAAGTCACGTCCATCATCCTGCAAGGAGGCCGGATTAAAGGCTAAGTTATAAAACTCACCAAAACGGTATTGGATACGCTGAACGACATAATACAATAGCTCACTAAGCTCCTGCTTTAGCTGCTCTGGTATCGTTCCGGTTTGAAGCGCTGATATATCGATCTTCGCTTCGTTCACCGCTTGCAGCAGTGCTATAAGCTCAGCTTCACGCCCGGCTGCGTCGCCCTCTGCACTTTGAAGCCAGCCTGCAACTGTCGCTGCCGCTCGTTTCAAGTCCTGCTCTGCGGCATCAATAGCTAGCCGTCCGAGATCGTTCTGAATAAAGGAAAGGAATGATTGCTCGAAAGCTTCAATGCCGGAGCGTTGCAGCAGCTCTGCATTTCCATCTAATTTACCATCCAGTGCCTGCAAGCTCGATACAGGAAATAAGCGAGGCGAGCGAATCGCATGCTGCAGCAGATTCGTCTCAACATGCTTTAACACACCTGTAAGCTCCTCCTGATCTGCAGCCAAATCGGCAGCGTTAACAAGGAAAAACATTTTATCAAGCTCAAACTGATCCTTCACCCTGCCAAGCTGCATCAGAAATTGACGATCAGCTTGCGAGAAGGCGTGATTGTAATACGTGACAAACAAAACAGCATCAGCGTTTTTAATATAATTGAAGGCTACGCCCGTATGTCTAGCATTTACAGAATCCGCTCCTGGCGTGTCAACGAGCACGATACCCTGCGCCGTCAACGCGCAGTCATAATGCAGCTCGATTTCACTCACGAAGCACGAACGAGATTCCTCAGCGACGTACTTTTCGTATTCCGCTTGATCGACCGACAGCTGCTGACCGAGCAGCGGTTCATGCTTTGCCCAGCCTGCGCGGGCTGCGCGCAGGAAGCTGAAATGCGGGCGACCGCCAGCTCCGATGGAATCCGGAGATAGGCGATCAATCGCCCGCATGAGAGCAGCGTCATCAGACTGCTGCTCTTTTTCACCGAGGAGCGCTAGGGAATAGCGCACATCATCGATAATGGCAGCGCGCGTCTTCATGACAATGCGCGCTGTACCATGACCGTGCTCCGCCGTAGGGGGCACGAGTCGGTTGATCGCTGCCGTCGTCGGATTAGGAGAAACCGGCAGCACCGGTTCTCCGATCAGCGCGTTCGCAAGCGATGATTTGCCGGCGCTGAAGGCGCCGAATAATGCGATGGTGAAGCGGCTGTCCTGCAGCCGCTTCGCCTTATCGCTCATCGCTTGCGCAGCAGCCGCAAGCGCAGCATGCGGCGCCAGCAGCTCCGCGGCGCTGGCTAAGCGCGCTGCAGCACTGTGCTGCTGCGCCAAAGCTGCACCGCCAGCTAGGGCGCTTCGCCCCGCTGCCGCATGATGCTGCCCCTCTCGCGCGCTTCGCCCGCTCTCGCTCGCAAGCACACCCCGCGCTTCAGCAGCGTCGCCGCCAGCTTGCGCGGAAGTGCCACCGCCAGCCACAGCTATACGCGGTGCTGGCAATGCCGGCCTTGCCGGCGCCTCAGGCAGCGCGGCAGTTAGCCGCGCCTTATGCTCCTCGGCGCGCTTCGCCAGCGCCGTGAGCGCATGAAGTGCACCAGCCTGCGCGCGAAGCGCAGCAAGCTGTGACTCTGCCTCAGCGGCGGCGGCTTCGCCTACCGCCGCTGCATGATCTGCCAGCGCATCGATGATCTCAAGCGCGCGCTGGCGATAAACGGCCTTCACATCCGCGGCTAGATCGCGGCTAAACGTCATCGTATATTCGTTGCTGATGACGGCGCCGGGTTTCACTCTCGCGATAAGCCACTCCGAATCCGGCAGCCAAGCCAAGTTCCGCGCGAGCTCCGATTCCAGCAGCTCGCCATCGTATGATATACGCTCTGCTTCCGTACGCAGCAGATGCTTCACATGCCAGTCGATCGAAGCGCTGATTAAACTGTTTAATTCCTCGCTGAACGCCAGCAAGCGCCGTTCCTGCTCAGCAGCAGTCTTAGCTGCCGCAAAAAGCAGCCCTGCTTTAAAACCAGGCTTACGGCTCTCCAGAAACGTTTGAGCCAAATCACGCAGTCCCGCTGGCGTAATATTCGCATTATCCAGAAGCGTTTGCAGTTCTTTGCGAAGCTGCGCGCGGTAAACCTCTTTCTGCTCCGAAACTTGCCTAATCTTCTGTTTCAGCTGATCCATTTGTGTTGTGACAAGGGCAACAGCCTCAACGCCGCCTGCCTCAGCAAGAAGCCGTTCACGTTCAGGCTCCGCTTGCTGCTCACTCCATTTCAAATGTCCATCAGCTACATGGCGCAATGACGCATCTACACTGTACACACAAAGCGGTTTGCGGATCGTTTGCAGTTTATCTAGCAGCTCAAGCAGCTGCTCCCACTCTTGATGAGGGTGTTCTGGCTCGCGCAACGACAAATAAACGATCCCCGCCGGCTCCAAGTGCCAAGCGTGAAACGCATCCTCAACGCTTTGACGATAGCTTGCGAAAGAAAGCTCGCGATCACGATGCTTATCAATCTGATTCACAATAAAATATAAGGGCTTTCCCCAATCCTTCAATTGCTTCGCAAAAGAAAAATTGATTTCAGACTGCACATGATTATAATCCATGACATAAAAAACAACGTCTGCAAGATGCAATGCGGATTCGGTTGCCATCCGGTGCGCATCATCAGTTGAATCAATGCCAGGCGTATCGAGGAGCACGGTATGATCTCCTAAAAGCTCAGACGGATACACGATCGATACAGAAGTAAATTGCTCGCCATCGACACAATAGCGGTCAAGCTGGTCGATTGGAACTTCCGCTTTGGAAGCAACACCATTCTTTACGGTTTCAACAGCTGCATAAGCCCGATCCCCGCCGCGAATAGACACAACGTTCGCGCTTGTAGGAATTGGACTAGAAGGAAGTAGCTTAGTCCCGCATAAACGATTAATGAGAGTTGATTTGCCAGCTGAAAAATGTCCACAAAAAGCGACAGTAAGCCGACCATCGGTCAGCTTACTGTTTAGCTCCTGTGCTTGCTTGGCATGTAATGTATCTCCTGCAGCTGACATTAAACCAGCTGCTTCGGATATAGCTCCTGCTATGCTTTGCACGGTTGTTTCTGTCATTTGCTTCTCCTTAAACGGCTTGCTCTTCTTCAGACGGCAAACAAATTTCAAATACGTTGCCATGTTGCAAGATCATAATGTTGCGCTCTTTATCTCTCATCACAACAACCTCAGGTTTAATGCGCATACGCTCGATGTATTGATCAGGCACGTCGCCTGAGCCGCTAACTGTAATGCCTTCTACAAGGATATCCTCGTGCTCCTCTGGCGGAGACTCAAGCACTTGCTCATAAATATCAGAAAAAAGCTCAAAATTGTTTGTGTACACGGAAATACAGTTCATGTTCATCATCCTTCACTGGCTATTTTAGGTTTTATACTCTTATTTTTGGTTTTAAAACCTGGCTTCATACGTTGTTTACCTTCTTTGCACAAATCAAGCAGCGGACAAATTGGACACTGCGGGCTTTGCGCTTTACAGTGATAGCGGCCGAAAAAGATGAGTCTGTGGTGGGTTAATGTCCACTCCTCGCGCGAAACGAGTTTCATCAGCTTCTTCTCTACCTCTAGGACACTGTCTTCGGCCTTAGCGAATCCCAGTCGCTTCGTTACACGATCCACATGCGTATCGACAGCGATGGCAGGCACACCAAATGCATTAGACATCACGACGTTAGCCGTCTTCCGCCCTACACCTGGCAGCTCGGTAAGACCTTCATGACTTTCAGGCACTTTCCCGTCATATTTATCTATGACAATACGGCAAAGCTTTTGTATATTTGATGCTTTACTTCGAAACAAGCCGATGCGGCGAATGTCCTGCTCTAGTTCTTCCAGCGGTACGCTCAAATAATCCTCGGGGCACTTATACTTTTGAAATAAGTTCACCGTCACCTTATTGACCGTCTCATCCGTACATTGCGCAGACAGCAGTACTGCTATTGTAAGCTCAAACGGATTGCTGTGATTAAGCTCACAGTGTGCATCTGGAAACATGTCCGCAATAATGTCTAGCACATGACGCATTTTTTGTTTCGCAACCATCGTCCTCTCCCCTAATCAAACACTATCGTTCAAAGTGTAGCGAAATTTGTCACGCTTCGCAACCGTAAACAAGCATATTCTATAAAAAAACTGCCCCTAAGGGCAGTTTTTTCACAAAAAATGAATATCTCAGCCTATAATTGATGAAAATTTCGTTAAACAGCTACTTGACGATTGCAATTGCATAGTTTCTAAAGCCATAGATTGTAATCGTGTCGCCTGACTTGAAAGCTGTAACTGAAACCGAATTTCCATTTAAAATGTATTTGGTCTGGCTGTTTACATTAAAATAATTCCGGTTATCCGCATCTGTTGTTTTTTCCGTCCACACTTGTGATGCAGTCGCATTGAAGTTCGTAAATACGCGGCTCTCGCCAACTGCTACAGTCAGTTGTGTTTTGTTGCCTTCAAGCTTCTGAACCTCAACATAGTCCCCCACAGTAAGCAGGCTCGTTGCTGTTCCTTGCGTGGCTCCTTTTACGATTACGAACCCAGCATCGCCATTATAAGCAACAGTTTGACCTACAAGGTCTACAATAGTGACACTGTTTGCTGATATGGATTGTACTTTGCCATAAGTAACAGCTAAAGTACGGGCTCCCACTACTTGCCTACCTATATAACTTACGCTTATTAGGGAACCTGGTGTAATTTGATCAATTGAAATCTTAGCCCCAGCTTCGTTTGTAAGCTCTGTGTCCACCATGTTTATTTCAAGTGGGGAGGTCATTGCATTTTTAACACGAATTTTCTTGCTGTTTACATCAACAGAAATTACTTCATATTGTGCATTCGAATGCACCTTGATCGTCGAAACACGATCTTGGTTCGCATTTAAATCCAGCGTAAGCTTATCGCCTGTCCTAAGATCGCTTGTTGTTGCATTCGCAATCGTGGAGTGCTCTACAGATGCAGTATTATAAGGCAGTGACAATGTAGCTCCGTTATCTAATCGAATGTTCATCAAATTGCCAGATGAGTTCATTGATACGAGTGTACCCGTATATTTAGTTAGGAACTGCAAGGATACGATAGTATTGCCAGTATAACTAATTACTATTTTCCGGTTTGCTGTCAAAAGGTTTGTAGCAGACGCAAGTGATAATGTGTTACCGCTGAATTCAATGCGAGTTTTATCCGTAAAATAAAGTGCCTCGCCATTGTTGCCATTGGCATCAACAATAGTCAACAGCTTTTTGTCGTAAACGTAGCCGACTATCTGTGCACCAGCTAACATTTTGACATTTCGGTTAACCACTTTCACTTTTGTTACAACATCTTCAGCGTTAAGTGTCAATTCCACTTGGTCAGCTTCTTTAATCAATTCATTTACTGTTGCACCGACAAAGCCATCAATTTCCACGTTTACCGTTTCTGACATTAATTTAGTAACAAGACTTGTTCCTTCTTTAATTGTGATCAAATCACCGCTCGCACCATAAAACGTACCCTTTAAGCTCGTTGCCGCCGCCTGAGTCGATGCAATAATTTTTAATGTTGCCGGCGCATCACGGAAGCTGTCTTGTACGATGCTTATTTGGCTGTCTCTCTTAATTGAGGTTAATGCTAGCGGTTTGCCATCCGTATCAACGACTACTACTGAATCATTATAGAAAAATTCAACAGGCTTATTGTTAATCCATACATATAACTTCTTCTCATCTGCGATAACACGATCCAACGTTCCAGACGTCGTTTTAGTGTAAGTCTTATCGCCTTTCACTTCAACGTAAAGCGCCTTTCCATCCTTCGCAATGACCGTTACATCTCCGTATTCTAGAAGCTGCTGTCTCGTAATCGGTGTTTCTGTATTGTAGTGATAAAATAAAGTATCTGAATTAATGCTATAGTTGATTTCCTTCTTGTCACTGTAAACAGTAATTTGAGTATCTGTTATTTTAGTTGCAATCCCGTTTACTTGACCTTCATATGCAACCGGGAACAGCTTCTCAGCACGGCTGAACATCGTAGCCAGACTCGCACGATCCACATTCGCTTTAGGAACAAATTTGTCTGCTGTTACACCCTTTACGAGCTCAAGCTTGGAAGCGGCATTCACATAACCCTTATAAATAGAAGTGATTTGCGCTGCATCCGCGAAAGTCGAGGCTGTATTTTGCAAACGTACCGCTTCTTCCTCTTGCTGGATTGCACGAACCATAAGCTTCGTTACCCATTCACGGGTAGCTGGCTTAGTCCCCCAGGCGATTTTAGGATCTTTAGCTGCGAGTCCGAACTCTTCCACCTGATCAAGCAGGCCTTCTTGGAAAGCCAACGTTACATAAGGTTTAAAATAAGTGCTTACGGAAAAAGAATTAGGAAAACCGATAATTGCATCTTTATCTGCCTTTTTATCCAATCCTGCGAATCGAAGAGCCATAAGCACAGCCTCTTGCTGACTCACATTTTCTTTCGGACGGAATATAGCAGCTCCGCTTGATGTCTTATTTCCTTCAATAATTCCTTGCAATGCAAGCTTAGCTATATGCTTCTCTGCCCAATGACCACTGCTTACATCGGTAAATGGTGTTGTATATCCGGAGGCTGCTGAGGCATATGAAGCAGGTATGATTACACCGCTTCCTGCAACTAGAGAAAACGCTAGCGCTCCAATCAAAATCTTTTTGCTCGCAAATTGCATTGTCATAAGTAGATATTCCCCCTGATTAGTATGTAATAACTCATGCAGAACGGCTTCGCCAACCTATTGCTAGGATGGAACGAAGCCATTCATAATTTTTGCTTATTGCTTATTCATTGGATATTCGAGCTCGACATGACCCATGAGCGTTTCAACCTTTTGTCCATCGACAAGCAGATCGATTGATTTTACAGCATCGAATTGAAACAATGTTTTTTGAAGCGTCTGAATGACAAACGTCTCGCCTGGCGCACCAAGCCGCGCTTCATCAGGCAAATGAATATCCAGTGTAACAAGCCCATCTGATAGTTGTACGGATTTAACCTCAATTCGTTTCCATAAAGATAATTTATTCTCGTCAGCATCTTTTTGCAGTTCAGCAATTGCTGCTTTGACCAGATCAAGATCCGTTTCATAGGTTAGCTTGACTGGATGCTCTACTGTTTCAGTTAGCTCAGCATCGGTTAAATAAATAATAGCATCTTGTTCGTTTAATACGGGAGTTGGCTCAGGAGAAGGCGAAGGTGAAATTGTAGGCGATACCGTGCTGCCTGGTTGATTTCCCTGCTTATCCTGAACTCCGCATCCTGCAAGCGCTGCGGATAATATAATGACAGCAAGCAGCCCGCGTGCTTTGAAAGTTTTCATAACACTGAACACCTGCTTTCTATTTTACATTTAGGTACTCTTTGATGCCTGCAACCAGTTCAGCAGCTATTTTGTTTTGTGCCGCATCATCAAATAACATTTTTGCATCGTTTGCGTTGGATAGGAAACCTGCTTCGATTAGTACGGCTGGCATCGTCGTTTGTTTGATCACTTTATAAGCTTCTTTCTTGACACCGCGGTCTTTAAGACCGGTTGCCGCAATTAGATGCTTGTGAATGACACTAGCAAACGCTTTGCTGTTATCGCGATAATAGTAGGTTTCAGTTCCTGTTGCGGAGCTTACACCACTATTGGCATGAATAGACATAAATAAATCAGCTTTTATGCTTTCTGCAAACTTGACGCGATCATCTAAAGTCGGGTAAGTATCCCCCGTTCTAGTTAAATGAACTTTAATTTTGCTTTCTTTGTCAAGCAACGCTTTCATCTTAAGTGCGATACTAAGCGTAAATTCTTTCTCTGGTTTCTTCAATACACTCGCTGCACCCGGATCTGAGCCGCCATGTCCCGCATCAAGAACAACGTTGTAGACTTTGGATGATGGAGGAGTTACTGGATCTGTAATCGGCGGAGTACCAGGAACGTCTGCAGCAGACATTAAGCTAAACTGAATTTTTCCTGCTTCCTCAGTCATCACATAGCCGGTATTATCGCCAATAAGAATGACTAAGCGAGCGGTAGCCGGCGTGTTCGAAAATAGGGAATAACGATAACCTTGCAAATAAGTGCTGTCTGTTACATTAACCTCAACTTGTCCATTCAAAAACTGTGAAGATAAGTTTGATGAATAGTTAGCATTCGGAAAATCGAACACAATGCGCTTTGGGTTCTCGAGCAGCATTGGCTTGTTGGCCTTAACTGTTCCTTCATAATTAAGGGTCATGCTGCTTCCGCCAGAGTAATAAATGTCTGTTATCTGGCCTGCTGCTTCCACAGGAAGATTCGGGTCTGGATCAATAGGTTCTGTCGGATCTGTTGGTTCTTTGTTCTGCTCGTACATATGTACTTCTTTCTCAACAGCTTTCCATTCAAAATCCAATCCAAACTGCTCACCAATAAAGCGAAGTGGAACTAAAGTGTAGCCTTTAATGATAGAAACTGACGTGTCCATTTTAACCTTTTTGTCATTGACTACTGCCATATTGTCATTCAGCTTTAGCTTTATGACATTATTGGCATGTGTTACTGTCGCTGTTTTGGTCGTGTTATCCCAATCAATCAGGTAGCCTAATCCTTCTGATACCGTCCGCACAGGTACAACGGTTGCATTATTAATGATTTGCGGATTAACATCAGATTTCAATTGCTGACCATTCAAGAAAAGCTTGGGTACGACCTCTGCAGCTTGTCCTACTGCGGAGAACATCGTGAAAAAAATCGACATAAACATTAATACGGATACAAATCTTTTCATTTCCCACCTCGATGACTGAAATTGCCCGCATCGAATGAGTGCATTCGACTTTAACAGACGCAAATATAGACGCAGCTTGTCAGAAAAAGTTGCGTTTAAAGGAAAAAAGAGGACGAATCATCCGGAGTGGCTGATTCGTCCTCTTCATTTCGTTTTAATTACACAAGACGAGCAATATGTTTTTGCTCATAAGCTGTAATTTTGTCTTCATGTTGAAGAGTCAAACCGATATCGTCAAGACCTTGCAGCAAAAATTGACGACGGTGCTCATCAAGATCAAATGCGATCGTTAGTCCATATTCATCCGAAAGCTGTTTGTTTTCCAAATCAACAGTAAGCTTGTAACCATCATGCTTCGCTGTACGCTTAAATAGCTCTTCCACTTGCTCTTCGCTAAGCTTGATAGGCAAAATACCGTTTTTGAAACAGTTGTTATAGAAAATATCCGCATAAGACGGAGCGATAATAACTTTGTATCCATAATCAAGAATAGCCCAAGGAGCATGCTCACGGGATGAGCCGCAGCCAAAGTTAGCACGGGAAACAAGTACAGATGCGCCCTCGTACCGCGGTTTGTTTGGTTCAAATTCAACGTTCACATCACCATTTTCGTGAAAACGCCATTCGAAGAATAGAAATTGGCCAAAGCCGCTGCGCTCAATACGCTTCAAAAATTGTTTCGGTATAATTGCATCAGTGTCGACGTTGACCCGGTCGACCGGGGCTACGATGCCTGTAAGTTGTTTAAACGGTTCCATATCTTATATACCCCTCTCGCGTTCAATTCGTTCTACACTACGGATTTAATTTCCCAATCGCGTACATCTGTGAAATGACCTTTTACTGCTGCTGCAACTGCCATTGCTGGCGATACAAGATGCGTGCGTCCGCCGCGGCCTTGACGTCCCTCGAAGTTACGGTTAGATGTTGATGCACAACGCTCGCCCGGTTTCAATACGTCAGGGTTCATTGCAAGACACATCGAGCAGCCAGCATCACGCCATTCAAAGCCCGCTTCAGTGAAGATTTTGTCCAAACCTTCTTTTTCGGCTTGAATTTTTACGCGGCCTGATCCTGGTACGACGATAGCCGTTACACGATCGCTAACTTTGTAGCCTCTAGCGATTTCAGCTGCTGCACGCAAATCTTCGATACGGCCATTTGTACATGAACCGATGAATACATAATCAATTGGGATTTCGTTCATTGGTGTTCCAGGCTTAAGATCCATATATTCAAGTGCTGCTTCAGCAGCTTTACGCTCGTTCTCCGTTGGAAGATCAGCAGGGAAAGGAACTTTAGCTGTGATGTTGGTACCCATACCTGGGCTAGTTCCCCAAGTCACTTGCGGGATTAGAGCGTCAACGTCGAAGTGAACGACTGTGTCATACTCTGCACCTTCATCCGTAGTAAGCTGTTTCCAAGCTTCAACTGCTTCTTCGTAGTTAGCTGGCGCATATTGACGGCCGCGAAGATAGTTGAATGTTGTTTCATCTGGCGCGATGAGGCCAGCGCGTGCGCCTGCTTCGATTGACATATTACAAACTGTCATCCGCTCTTCCATAGTCAAGCTTGTGATGGCTTCGCCAGTAAACTCAATAACATAACCTGTTGCGAAATCTGTGCCGTATTGAGCAATAACGCCAAGAATCAAATCCTTTGCTGTTACGCCTGGCTTGCGAGTGCCGTTAAAGCGAACCTCAAGCGTTTTTGCTTTCGATTGCTGCAAGCATTGAGTAGCCATAACGTGCTCAACCTCACTTGTACCAATACCGAACGCCAATGCGCCGAAAGCACCGTGAGTAGATGTGTGGCTGTCTCCACAAACGATTGTTTTACCTGGATGCGTTAGACCAAGCTCAGGACCCATTACGTGAACGACACCTTGGTCAATGCTGTCAAGATCAAACAACGTTACGCCAAAGTCTTTACAGTTTTGTGTAAGCGTGTCAATTTGTTGTTTAGAAATTGGATCTGTAATGTTGAAGCGATCTTTCGTTGGTACGTTGTGATCCATCGTTGCGAAAGTAAGATCAGGACGACGCACTTTACGGCCTGATAGACGCAAGCCTTCAAACGCTTGCGGAGATGTTACTTCGTGTACAAGCTGCAAATCGATATAAATGACGCTTGGCTTGCCTTCTTCTTGATTAATGACGTGATTATCCCAGATCTTTTCAAACATTGTCTTTTTCGTCATTATGTTCACCCCACCGTTTCATTAAATCTTCTGCTTTTCTTAACTGAAACTACTATAACATTTCTTTCTTCATTGATCCAAGATATAATATCTATAACGTCTATAGGTAATAACTATAATAGTTATTCCTTACATAATAAACAGTTGAAAGGAAAATTTATATGGAATTGAGACAATTAAATTATGTTATTCAAATCGCCTCAGAGAAAAACTTTTCAAGAGCAGCGGAAAAGCTTCATATCGCTCAGCCTTCGCTAAGTCAGCAGCTCTCCAAGCTTGAGCAAGAAATCGGCGTACTTCTATTCCGGCGTACAACAAATTCTGTAGAACTAACGCAAGCTGGACAAGTATTCGTTCATAAATCACAAGCAATTCTTGACGCTGTTGAGCAGTTAAAGCAGGAAATGGACGATATGGCGCAAATGCGGCGCGGACGACTTGTTGTCGGTACATTGCCGCTAACTGGCTCACATATACTGCCGCTTGTTTTGCCAGTATTCGGTGAACAATATCCGCAGATTGAAGTCGTTCTAGTTGAAGAAACAACTGCAAAGCTTGAGCAGCTTACTGCGAGCGGCGGTACCGATTTAAGTCTGCTCTCGCTGCCGCTTATTGACAACTCTCTCGCTTGGGAACCATTCTTGGAGGAAGAAATCTGCTTAGCCGTCCCTCCACAGCACCCTCTTGCACTAAGAGAAGGCTCAATCTCGATTTCCGAACTAGATAAAGAGCCGTTTATTGGACTTAAGCGCGGACAAGGCTTTCGGCAAATTACAGTCGAACTGTGTGAGCAATCAGGTTTCACTCCGCAAATCGTATTCGAGAGCAGCAATATGGAAACCATTCAATCCTTAGTGGCAGGCGGAATGGGAATAGCCTTTGTCCCGCAAATGCTTACGCGAGTCAAAGGCTCTGATTTTATGCCTGTTTACCTTCCCTTGTCGTCCAAGCCTACAAGAACATTAGTCGTGGCGAGCCGCAAAGGCAGATATTTATCCAAAGCTGCTGAAGCATTTATCCGTACACTCAATATGACTATAAGTAGCTATCGGTAATCAAGCTTCATAAATAGAAGGTCTGCGATCTTCAAAAACAGGAATTTTTGTGCGTACAGCATCAACTAAATCCAAATCGATGTCTGCGTATATAATCGTTTCCTCTTCGCCCGCTTCCGCTATCGTCTCTCCCCAAGGATCAAGCACGAGCGAGTGACCAAAGAAATTAGTGTCACCGCTCGAGCCCATCCGGTTGCATGCGATCACGAACATTTGGTTTTCAATTGCACGTGCCGTAAGCAAAGTACGCCAATGATGAAGTCTTGGATTCGGCCATTCTGCTGGAACGAATAGCAATTTGGCTCCATCCAGCGCAAGCTTGCGAGCTAGCTCAGGGAAGCGGATGTCATAACAAATCATCATACCTGCTTTTGTCCCTTCTATCTCAAGCTTGCCAAGCTTATCTCCTGCAGCCAAATATTTCTCTTCATCCATAAGACGGAATAAATGAATTTTTGAATAATCGGATACAACATGGCCTGAACGATCAAATGCATACATTGTATTCAGCACTTTGTCTTCCTTAAGTTCCGCGATTGAACCTCCAATAATATGAACGCTGTGCTTCTTGCTGAAATTAGATAAAAAAGCACGAGTGCGTTCGCCTTCACGATCTGCAATCGTTTTTATTTCAGTTAAAGCGTAACCTGTGTTCCACATTTCCGGAAACATAATGACATCCGGTTTATTCGTTTGGCTCACCGCTTCTTCAAGCATGCTCGCCAGCTTCGTGAAGTTAGCTTCTGGATTTCCTGCTTCTATATGCATTTGCAGCAATGCAAGCCGCAATGGTTTACTCATATGCCGTTCCTCCTGTTGATCCTTTTTTCACCTAATGATACCCTGTCATGGTTCTGTGTCAAGATGGGAAACGTAACAACGAGGGATTTACTACTTTACGAACATAAAGGAGAATGTCTGTTATGCTTCCAAAACGAATAGCTGCAATGCTTCTTGCTTGCTGCTCGATTTTCCTGTTTGCCAACTTCGCTTCTGCTCATCAAGCACTTAGCGGCGCTCCTAACCCAGAAACAGGGCTTAAGCCAGTTCAAGTATTCGATGTAGCCGCCGGTAAAGTAACAAAGACAATCCCAAATGACGCCAAATATCAAGAAATGGCTTCTTCATGGGTTGGTTCCATCACTGGTCTTGCACCACAAATGACAAATGATTCAAGCTGCAGCTATGTGTATCGAGTTCCTCTTGAGAAGGCCGTTACCATCAAAGCAAATGACGTTTCCGTTTCATCCGATGATCTTTTTCTCTTTTATTGTAAGGAAAAGCCTCCTCTCTTGCTCGTGTTTGATGAGAAGCGCAGACCTTTTTTATTCCTGTTCAAAGCCGATATTAAACCCTTTATTGACAGGGTAGGCATTCCGGCTGCATAACCAGCCGCTTCTCATCTCCCGCTATTCATGCTACATTAAAGCTATTGCCTAAATAGATAGCGATTTTGTCATGTGGAGTGTGAGGTATGGAAACACAAATCGGTCAACACCTTATTCAACCTGCGGAACGGATGAATGTACTTCCGACGCAATTTTTTGCCAAGCTGGTCGCCAAAGCAAATGCTCAAACGGCCAAAGGACGCGATGTCATCAATTTGGGACAAGGCAATCCGGATCAACCGACTCCTCCCCATATTGTTGCGAAGCTACAGGAAGCTGCAGCTAATCCGATGTACCATAAATATCCACCCTTTAGCGGCTACCCTTTTCTAAAGGAAGCCGTGGCGAAGCGGTACAAAGAGGATTTTAACGTAGATATAGATCCCACTACTGAAGTCGCTATCCTCTTCGGAGGAAAAACTGGCCTTGTCGAAATTAGTCAATGCCTGCTTAATCCCGGCGATGTCTGTCTCGTGCCGGACCCTGGTTATCCTGACTATTGGTCTGGGGTGGCGCTTGCAGGTGCCGAGATGTCATTTATGCCATTAACAGAACAAAACAGCTATTTGCCAGACTATAACGCCATAAGTCCAGAAATAGCCGAGCGCGCAAAGCTAATGTTCATGAATTATCCGAACAATCCAACAGGTGCTGTTGCTAATGCGGAATTTTATGCACAAACGGTGGAATACGCAAAAAAGCACGGTATCGTTGTTGCAAGTGATTTCGCCTATGGCGCAATTGGCTTCGATGATAATCAACCGATCAGCTTCTTGCAGACGCCAGGCGCGAAAGAAGTAGGCGTTGAGTTTTATACCCTATCCAAAACTTATAACATGGCTGGCTGGCGTGTTGGCTTTGCGATCGGAAATGCTCAAATCGTCAAGCTAATCAATTTAATCCAAGATCATTATTATTGCAGCCTATTCGGTGGCATTCAGGAAGCAGCCGCACTTGCACTGACGGGGCCACAGCAATGTGTCGCTGAACTTACAGCAATGTACGAAAGCCGTCGCAATGCCCTGTTTACTGCCCTTGACCAAATTGGTTGGAAAGCCGCTCGACCAGGAGGATCTTTTTTCTGCTGGCTGCCTGTACCTGAAGGCTATACATCAGAATCGTTTGCGGACCTTCTGCTTTATGAGGCTGATGTTGTTGTCGCTCCAGGCGTAGGGTTTGGTACCCATGGTGAAGGCTTTGTCCGGCTTGGTCTTCTTACAAGTGAAGAACGCCTGCAAGAAGCGATTGAACGGATTGGAAAACTAAATTTATTTTAGAATATATCCGCCATTTACCTTGCTTTACAGCAGCATGGGATCGTGATATGCTTGTAGGAATTGAACATGAAACGTGATGACGGGACAATTAAGCAAGATGGGTCGCGATCAGAGAGTAAATTCCATGGGCTGCAAGAATTTACCGAAGGCCGCTTGCTGAACCTACCTCCGAGCGGCCGGCTATGAACCGGACAGCGCCTTCTGTTATAGGCTTAAGCTGGATAATTCTATCTAAGGATTATCAACAAAGGTGGTACCGCGGAAGCAAAGACTTTCGTCCTTTATGGACGAAAGTCTTTTTTGTTGTCACCAAACAAGCATAGGATGGGATTAATGATGACGGAACGTATTGTCGTAAAGATTGGCAGCAGCTCGCTTACCTCGGAAGAAGGCGGTCTAAACCGCGAGCGTATTCAATATTTCGCATCAGAGCTCGCTTCCTTGCATAAAAAAGGAAATGGCGTGATGCTCGTAACTTCAGGTGCTGTTGCAGCTGGCTTTCGTCAAATCGGTTATGCTGCAAAGCCAAAAATCGTTCATGAAAAACAAGCAGCCGCTGCTGTAGGGCAAGCGCTGCTTATGCAAGCCTATCAAGAAGCCTTCAACGGTTATGGCATAGTAGCTGCACAAATTTTGCTTACGCGTGCGGATTTCTCCAATCGCCGCCGTATTCAAAATGCACTTATGACAATCGAAGAGCTTCTGCGGCTTGGCATCATACCGATTATTAACGAAAACGATACGGTGGCAACCGACGAGCTTGTTCCTAAATTCGGAGATAACGACAGCTTATCAGCGCTTGTCGCTGCGATGACGAAAGCTTCACAGCTGATCATCATTACCGATATGGACGGCTTATACACAGAGGACCCTCGTAAAAATCCGCAAGCGGTCAAGATCGAGCGCGTCGATCAAATATCTGAAGATATTATGAAGCTCGCAGGCGGAGCTGGCTCTTCCGTCGGAACAGGCGGCATGCGTTCCAAAATCGAAGCAGCACGCATCGCCATGCGCGGCGGCGTACATGCTTTTATCGGTAAGGTGCAGCAAGAAGGCGATCTGAAGTTAGCTGTGGAAGGCAATGGCCGCGGTACATATTTTGATACGAAGCTAAACAGCCTTCCGATGAAGAAGCAATGGCTTGGCTTTCACTCTATGCCGCTAGGCAAGGTTTTTGTAGATGAGGGCGCTGTTCAAGCCTTGCTGGAAGGCGGCAAAAGCCTCCTCCCTGCCGGCGTAAAAGAAATTCAAGGCGATTTCCATTCCGGAGATGTCGTCGAAGTCATTAATCCACAAGGCCAAACCATTGGCAGAGGCGTTGTCAATTATGCAGCATGGCAAATTCAAGCTGTGGCCGGCCTTACTACTGAAGAAGTTAAACGTAGAGTCGATGTATCCCGTATCGAATTTATTCATCGAGACGAATGGATTACATTAAAATAATAAGGGGGATTCCGCTATGATCAGTGAAGTGAGAACAAAAGCAACTTTAGCTCAAGATGCAACTGCCATTATGAATCGTTTGTCCACAGAACAAAAAAATAAGGCTCTATCTCGTATGGCTGATGCATTAATCGCCGAGACTAACGCAATTATTACTGCGAATGAGCTTGACCTGCAACGAGGTCGCGAGCAAGGCACAAGCCATTCCATGCTCGATCGCCTTGCCTTAAATAAAGATCGTGTAGCATCCATTGCTGAGGGACTTAGACAAATTGTTGAGCTTCCGGACCCTGTTGGTGAGCTGCTTGAGCATTTCGATCGTCCTAACGGACTAAAAGTAAATAAGATCAGAGTTCCAATCGGCGTCATTGGCATGATCTATGAAGCTCGTCCCAATGTTACTGTCGATGCGGCTGGCTTATGTTTAAAAACGGGCAACTGCGTCGTGCTTCGCGGCGGATCAGCTGCTATCGAGTCAAATCGTAAAATCGTAGAGGTATTAAAAAATGCTCTTTCAGATACGGCAATGCCAGCTGATGCCATTCAGTTAATAGAGGATTCAGATCGTGCCTCGGTTAACGAAATGCTGAAGCTTAATGGCTTGCTTGATGTTGTCATTCCTCGTGGAGGCGCATCGCTAATTAGAAATGTCGTAGAAAATGCCACTGTACCGGTTATCGAAACAGGAGCTGGTATTTGCCATACCTTCATAGATGCCAGCGCTGACTATACGATGGCTGTCGAGATTGCCTTTAACGCCAAAGTACAACGGCCATCGGTTTGCAATTCCATGGAAACCCTGCTCGTTCACGAAGCTTTTGCAGAGCAGCATTTGGCTGCACTTGCTGATCGTTTTGTTCAAGCAGGCGTTGAGCTCCGCGGCTGCGAAAGAACAGCTTCCCTTCTCACAGGCATCAAACCAGCAACAGATGAGGACTATAGTACAGAATACAATGATTATATTATGAATATCCGCGTCGTTTCAGATCTTGACGCCGCGCTTGCACATATCCGCCGTTTCAGTACAAAACATTCCGAATGTATTGTGACTGAAAACTCTGAGAACGCTGAGCGATTTATTCAAGATGTAGATGCGGCTGCCGTTTATCATAACGCCTCTACTCGCTTTACTGACGGATTTGAATTCGGGTTCGGAGCTGAAATCGGCATTAGTACACAAAAGCTTCATGCACGCGGTCCAATGGGTTTGCCTGCATTGACGTCTACTAAATATCTTGTTTATGGAACTGGACAAATACGGGGCTAACAGGACGAATTCAGTCCAATATCAATGGAACAACGGAGGAATACTTCATGACACAGCTTACACAAACTGCAATTGCCAGTCAGCAAATTTGCTTCTATGGTGCTGGATCGATGGCGGAAGCCATTGCGCGAGGTCTAATTAACAAAAACCTCATTGCACCTAATCAGATTTCAATGCTCAATCGACAAAATAAAGATCGGCTCTCTGAGCTAAATGAGCTATACGGTATACAAACCATCGTGCAAGGCTCCTCTAATGAAGCTTATTTAAAAGAGGCAGACATTATTTTTCTAGCCATGAAACCTAAGGATGCTGCTGAAGCGATCGCATCCATTAAGCCGTTCATTTCCTCTAAACAGCTTATTATATCGGTCATTGCCGGGTTATCGATCAAAGCAATCGAGCAGCTGCTTGGTGGGCAGGCTTCCGTCGTACGCGCGATGCCGAACACATCCAGCACAATTGGTCTAGGAGCAACTGGAATTAGTTATTCAGATATTGTGACTACTTCGCAAAAAGCACTTACAGAAGCGATTTTCAGCTCTGTTGGCATTAATGCAATCGTAGACGAGTCACTCCAGCAAGCTGTCACAGGCGTGTCTGGAAGCGGCCCAGCTTATGTCTATTACTTTATGGAGTCGATGATCGATACCGCAATCCAACTAGGCTTTTCGGAGACAGCAGCAAAGGAGCTTGTCGTTCAGACGGTTCTTGGCGCAGCGGAAATGGTTCGTCATACCGGCGAAGAGCCAGCAGAGCTGCGCCGCAAGGTCACATCGCCAAATGGGACGACGCAGGCAGCTCTTGAGCTGATGGCCGAAAATCATTTTTCAGAAACAATCAAGAAAGCTATCCATCGCTCAGCAGAACGTGCAGGCGAGCTTGGAGAAGCTATCGAGAGGAGCATTAACGAATGATTGGAGTTTGTATCGCAACGTATCGTTCTTATGATGATCGAGCGGATTTCAATAAAAAGGCGCTTTCGATCGCTGTTGGCTTAACCGTCGGCAGCTGGACTGAGCTTCCTGAAGCGCAAAAGGCGAATATGGAAAAGCATCTTGGAAAAGTATTGTCCGTTACTGTCCATGAGCCCGAAAATGCATTGCCCGGTGAGCGCTATGCCGACATTCGAATTGCTTACCCAGACATCAACTTCAGCCGTGACCTCCCTGCTTTGCTAGTAACTGTATTCGGCAAGCTGTCCATGGACGGCAAAATCAAGCTTATGGATCTCGACGTTTCTGAAGATTTTGCATCTGCTTTCCCTGGTCCTAAGTTTGGACTAAACGGTGTTCGCGATTTGCTTGGTGTGCATGATCGCCCGCTGCTAATGAGTATTTTCAAATCCGTTGTAGGATACGATCTAACCAATCTTCAAGATCAGTTCTATAAGCAAGCGCTTGGCGGGGTGGATTTAATCAAGGATGATGAAATCCTATTTGAGAATCCACTTACCCCTCTGGAGAAACGTGTCGAAGCTTGTATGGATGCAGCGCGTCGCGCTGAAGCAGAGACCGGCCAAAAGCTGCTTTACGCCGTTAACTTGACGGGGCCTACCTCAGCTCTTGCTGCGAATGCTCGAAAAGCGATTGACGCCGGCGCCAACGCGCTTTTATTTAACGTTCTTGCTTATGGCTATGATGTGCTTCATGAGCTTAGCAGTGACAAATCCATTAATATCCCTATAGCAGCTCACCCTGCAATGGCTGGAGCGATGTACCCATCGCCTCATTATGGCATTAGCGCTTCTCTTCTTCTTGGGAAGTTAATGCGTCTTGCAGGTGCCGATCTTGTGCTCTTCCCTTCACCTTACGGCTCGGTTGTTATGCCAAAGGAAGAGAATTTAGCAGTTAAGGAAGCTTTGCTTGCGCCGCTTCACGGGCTGAGGACGAGCTTCCCTGTACCATCGGCGGGCATTCATCCTGGACTAGTACCTCTCATTCTAAAAGATTTCGGTACCGACGTGGTTGTAAATGCTGGCGGCGGTATTCATGGTCATGCCATGGGAACTGCAGCTGGCGGACAAGCATTCCGTCAAGCGATTACTGCAACATTAAATGGAGTACCTCTTCGCAATGCCGCTGAGCAACCGGGCAATGAAGCGCTGTTGGCAGCAATTGAAGCATGGGGGATCAAAGAATAATGACTGAAATGAATACAACTAAGAAACGCATCGTGTTTTGTGATTTTGATGGAACGATTACCGTTAATGACAACATTATCGCAATTATTAAACATTTTAATCCAGCAGGCTGGGAAAACATTGCAGAGCGAACGATTGCGCAAGAGATTTCAATTATGGATGGCGTTGGACAAATGTTCCGCCTCCTTCCTGCTTCTATGCAGAAAGAAGTTATCGATTTCAGCATTTCCAATGTACGCATTCGTGAAGGCTTCGCTGAATTTCTAAACTATTGCAAAGAGCAGCAGATTGATTTTTACGTAACTAGCGGCGGCATTGATTTTTTTGTTTATCCTATTCTTGAAGCTTTCGACATACCAAAAGATCATATTTATTGCAACGGCAGTGATTTCAGCGATGAGCAAATTGAGATTTTGTGGCCAAATCCGTGTGATGCTCATTGCACCAACAACTGCGGCATGTGTAAAACGACCATTATGCGTCGTTTCCCTGAAGAGCAATACGAGCGCATCATTATAGGCGACAGCGTAACCGACTTTGAAGGCGCTAAGCTTGCTGATATCGTCTATTCCCGCTCCCACCTTACGGTGAAATGCAAGGAGCTCGGACTGCCACATCACGAATACGAAACATTCCACGATATTATCAACACTATGAATGCTGAAAGGAAGTCAACAAAATGAGTTTTGAGCAAATTGCTTTAGAAGACAAGCAGCGCGCTTTATCTGATCTTCGCGACGTTAAGGAGCTGTTCGCTTCACGCGGCTGGTTCCCTGGCACCAGCGGCAATTTATCGATCCGTGTAGGCGACTATAACCCCGACGAATTTCAATTCGCTATTACGGCAAGCGGTAAGGACAAAACGATTCATACACCAGAGGATTATTTATTTGTTGATCAAGATGGCAAGCCATGCGAAACAACACGCTTAAAACCATCCGCTGAAACACTGATCCATTGTGAAATTTACAAATTAACTGGGGCTGGCGCTATTTTCCACGTGCATACCGTATTTAACAGCGTAATCTCAGAGTATTTCTGGGATCGCAAGTCTGTGCCGGTAGATGGCGTTGAACTGATCAAAGGGTTTAACATTTGGGACGAGGAAGCACACATTGATATTCCAATCGTTTCGAACTTCGCACATATCCCTTCTATCGTACCGGAAATAACGGAGCGTATCGTGAAAAACATTCCTGGCATCGTGCTGCGCAAGCATGGCATTTACGCTTGGGGAGCAAACGCATTTGAGGCAAAACGCCACCTTGAAGCATTTGAATTTATTTTTGAATATGTATATCGTTTGGAATTGCTGCAGCGTGGTAAAGCTTAAGCATTTTCCAGCTTGATCATTTCATAGATTAGAAGGATTTTCTCCCGTTAATCAGCGTTTTTCAGGTTTCAAAGCGCTGATTAGCGGGAGGTTTTCCAGCTAACTTATAACCCACCTAAAAACAAGACCATCAAAATGATAACTCCTCCTGAACGATAGGCAATCCTCGCTCTTCCCTTCTCGATCAACTGTTATTGGATAACTGTTCCAGCAGCATACTCCCGCCTTTCTCTCGACGTTTCATTAATCCAAACCATTAACTCATTTTTGCTAATATAAAATTTCTCACCAACTTTTATGTAGGGGAACATAACGCCAGAAAAGGACCCTGCTGTAGTCAGCTGAATTTGCTCTGTATGAATGATTTGTTTAATTTCATTTTCCGATAAATGCAAATAATTTGCTGCCTCTTCTATCGTTAGCAAAGGTTTTTCCACGCTTATCGTAACGTCGGACTGCTCTTTATTAGGCACGTCGTTTTTCTCCAAAAACATACAACCCACTATAAAAGATACTCCGAGAATAAAGCTTGCTGCTATCATTGATTTACCGTTTGAAATAACCATCTTCCTCCTTCGTTGTAAACACACTCACTCTTTTCCATAATAAAAATAAACTTGTCCCGCAGTCTCTGATATCCGTTCGTTTTTAAAATAAATGCCAGAAGCATCATCTATCCCATAACCCGTTGACAAGTTGGTTTTGGAAAGTGCAGCCAATAAGTTCTTTTCTTCATCCCATTTTGAAAAATGTGCACTAATGACGCAATGATTTATTAATCCAAGACCTTTGAGGAAAAGGTGCTCATTCGCTCTGTTGTCGATGGGTGGAATTACACATACATTAGGACTGATTAAGGCGCCAGCCGAAAAACCTGCAACTGGCACGCCTTCTGTGTATAATGCTTTTATTATTGTGCCGAGCTTTGTTTCCACGATATAATCTCGATAAAGCTCAGTATCACCACCGCTTATAATCACTCCTGTAGCTGATTGAAGCTGTTCCAATAAATCGGTTGATGGTGATGCATCCAAGGCGAAATACACAAACTGATCAATATCATGAAAACCTATTTGATCGGTATATTTCGTCATGTATTCTTGCCAACCTTCTTGCTCAATAAATAAGATAACTACTTTGCTTAACCCTTTTGATGCCAGAGCTCCAAATTTTTTTGCTAAGCTTTCATTGAACGGCGCTCCACCACCAAACAAAAATAAATGTTTATCTGACATAAATATCCTCCTTGTAGTTAATGCTTCAGCGGGATTTAGTCGAATCACTTTTATCGTAACCTAACTATAAACTATTTTTTAAATGTTTTACCATATTTATCTGCTTATATGAGTAAACTCGGAACAATTTGTTGTCTATAACCATCATGTTAAATTCCTCATTTAACATAAAAAACGGAGTCAACTATATTGACTTTAACGTAACGTAAACGTTCATAATGGCAAGAGGAGGTGGCTCTATTGAAGGTGCATGAAGCTGCAAAACAACTCGGTGTCACGCCGCGTACACTTCGTTTTTATGAAGAAAAAGGTCTAATTCATCCATATAAAGCAATAGAGAATAAATATCGCGACTATTCCATTGAGGACGTCATTCGGCTCCGCTGGATCATATCGCTAAGAGAATTGGGCTTATCCGTATCTGCAATACAGGATGCTCTAAACGTGATCAATGAGCCGGACGCTTTTATTCGAAGTGTGGATGGCGCTCGTGCATTGCTGTATGAGCAATGGATCACAGCAACAAAAGCGCTGCAAGCGCTTGATGAAACGATTTCGGCATGGCACAGAAAAGGAGCAGCTGAATTGACACATGCAGAGCTGGCCGCTGAAGAAATTAAACAAAATCGGCTATCGCGAGCCTCTTGGAGCGATCAATGGAATTACGATGAGATAGCGATTCAGCACGGATATAAAGCACCTATCATTACACTTAGCGGTATTCTTTCGGAGGAGCAATACAATATGGCACTGCTGCGAACCGTTGAATGGCTTGATCCGCGGTTCGATGAGCTTGGCTTAGAAATAGGAGCAGGCAGCGGCAATCTCTCCAGCATGCTAGCTGCGGCCGGCACGAAGCTTACCGTTGTCGAGCAATCGACTGAAATGCTCTCGATCATAAGAGAAAGGCTCCCTGCCATTGATGCAAAACAAGGCAATTTGCTCGCACTGCCTCTCGCCCCATCCAGTTATTCTTTCATAGGCTGCAGCTTTGCTATGCATCACTTGAATCGTTCACAACAGCTTCTGGCACTAGAAGAAATGGACCGCGTTTTAGTAAATGGGGGACGGCTTGTGATTACGGGGTTAATGGATGAGGACGTGGTTGACGATGATAAAATACATTCTGAAGAGATAAAAACAAAGCTTGCCATACCGCCTAACTGGCATCTTTCCTCTGTATCCGAACATCTGAACTGGTTCAACAAACGTGGATATTCCACTGTCATCAACCGGCTTACCCCATATGTTGGTTTACTCTACGCGATCAAACCTTAGCTATATATAATAATGTGACCCTTTTACATAAAAAAAAGAGCTAAGCCGCATGGCTTAGCCTCTTCCTCCACGAAATTTTTGCGCATGTGCGCGAGCCTCGTCTGCATTCGTTACTCGATTGCGGCTCCACTCGATAAGTATCCGATCAATATAACGCAAGCTAAGCTTGCCCGCAAAGACGGCTTCTTTTAGAGCAAAACGAATAATTTCGTCTGTATATCGATCATGATCAAGCCAGCCTGAAATTGTCTCGCATTCTATTGGAGATAATAAGCGTCCAAACTCTTGCTCGAATACACTGAATAAGTCCGATGATGGCGCGGCTTGCTGCTTGACTGGCTGACGCTCTGCCTTTCGCGATTCACGCTTCTGCTCTGCAGTTAACGCAGCTGCCTTAAGCAGCCAGCCTGTCCAGTTATAACGCTCTGACTGCATCCCTGTAGAACTGTCAACGTACTCGTCAATCGTAAGAAAATCTTCTTTCATCAACCGGCCAAGGGATTGTCCAACTTCTCTAACACTCAGGCCCATCCGCTCAGCCAATTGCTCTGGCGTCGGGAAATCATTCATGTCCGCTTCCATATAAACCATGATTTGCAGGAGCAGCATCGCTTCTGTATCCGACAATTCCAGCTGGCGGTAAGTTCGCAGAAGCATCGCCGATACATAGACGCCGCCTTCCTGCAACGCAGCAGCCATACCATGCGAGTAAGCTTTCCATATCTCGTTGTTCACTGCCAGCTGCCTCCTATACGACTACGCCTGTGCAGACGTATCCTTTTGCTTAACTAAGTTATAAGTGTCTCTTGCGATGAGAAGCTCCTCATTCGTAGGAACAACTAAAACTTTAATGCGTGAGCTGTCCGTCGTAATCTCACGAATATCTTTGCGACGCTCTGAATTGCGCTCTTCATCTAGCTCAATACCCAAGAATGAAATGCCTTCGCATATCGCTTTGCGTAGAGCAACAGAATTTTCACCTACTCCAGCAGTGAACACAATCGTATCTACACCGTTCATCGCCGCGGCGTATGCGCCAATATATTTTCTAACACGGTAAGCATACATGTCAAAAGCAAGCTTTGCGTTCTTGTCGCCTTCAAGCATCGCCTCTGTTACCTCACGCATATCGCTGCTAATACCGGAAATAGCCAGCATACCGCTATGTTTGTTCAGCATAGAATTTACTTCATTTAAAGTCAATTCCTCTTTGTTCATAACAAATGGCACGATCGCCGGATCAATATCTCCGCTCCGGGTACCCATCATAAGACCTTCAAGCGGGGTCATTCCCATACTTGTATCAAAGGACTTGCCGTTCAAAATGGCTGTACAGCTTGCACCGTTTCCGATGTGGCAAGTAATCATTTTGATTGACTCCAATGGTTTTTGCAAATACTCGGCTGCATGTGCGCTCACATAGGAATGAGACGTTCCATGAAAACCATATCTGCGAACCTTGTGACGACGGTACAGCACAGTAGGAATTGGATATAAATACGATGTGTTCGGCATGCTTTGATGGAATGCCGTATCGAATACTACCGCTTGAGGTACATCAGGCAAATTTGTTTCTACCGCCAAAATACCCATCATATGAGCTGGGTTATGAAGCGGCGCCAAATCAAACAATCGACGAATCTCGAGCTTGACCTCTTGTGTTACAAGCACTGAACTGCTAAATGCCTCGCCGCCATGAACGATACGATGGCCTACAGCTTCGATTTCGTTCAGATTAGCGATCGCTCCGAACTCCGGGTTGGTAAGCATATTGATAACCTGCTTAACAGCAGCAACATGATCCAATATTTCACTAACTTTACGAACCTCGGGCTTGTCAACTGGTTCATGAGTAACAATCGAAGAATCCATTCCGATACGTTCCACGCGTCCACTTGCCAGAACTGATTCGTCACGCATGTTGTAAAGCTGATATTTTAAAGAGGAACTTCCTGCATTAATTACGAGTACTTTCATTTAAATCCGATCCCCATCCGTATCATATTTGAAGAAGCCGATTCCTGATTTGGCTCCGAGATGTCCTGCGCGCACCATTTTTTTCAGCACGATCGAAGGACGGTATTTCAGCTCGCCATACTCGCGGAACATTCTCTCAAGGGCTGCCAACACGGAATCAAGACCGAAACGATCACACATCTCGAAAGGTCCATGCTGGAAGGAATAGCCGATACGCATAGCGCTGTCAATATCCTCAGCCGACGCGACCCCTTCCTCGAGTACATGCAAGGCTTCGTTAATAAATAAGCAAATGAGTCGTGTAGTTACGAAACCAGGAGATTCAAATACCATAACTCCTTTTTTGTTAATAACCTCTTCCACAAAATGTTTCGTACGCAGAAATGTTTCTTCTGACGTCTTCAGACCACGAACAATTTCCACGAGATCAATCTTGGATACTGGATAAATAAAATGCATGCCAATTACGCGGCTCGGCTGCTTCGTAAAGCTTGCTAGCTCAGTTAAGCTTAGAGTAGATGTATTGCTCGCTAAAATAACATTTGGACCGCAAATTTGATCAATTTGTTCAAATACAGCTTTTTTCAATTCCAAATCTTCAGTTATCGTTTCAATAACAAGCTCACAATCCGCTAACTTCTCGTAGCTTGTTGTCGCCTCTATTCTATTCATAATCAGCTTCTTCTCGGAATTCGTGAGCGCCCACTTCTCGATTTGTTTATCCAAGCTTACTTCAATCATTTGTTTACCATAATCTAGGCGATCGTCCGAACGCTCGATAATGATAACATCCAATCCTTTGGAGGCCAGCATTTCCGCGATCCCTTGACCCATCGTGCCTACTCCTACAACTCCAACTGTTTTGATATGCAATGTATTAGCTCCTTTAGTGTGGGGAGAATTCTTCTTAAAACATAATAGAAGTTTTCTCTGCAAAGATAGTTCAATCTTATTATAACGAATTTCATCAAAAAAAGAAGGCGGACGACAACTCCGCCTTCAAATTGTAATATTGTAAACGCTTCATGCTGCTGTATTGGAAGAAAAGAGCTTTCTAAACTCATCTCCGCTCAATGTTTCCTCACGCAGAAGCGTCTGAAGAGACTTGATAAACACTTCTCTATTCGACTCAAGCAGACCTTTTGTTTGCAGCATCAGCTCATCCAAAATGGTTCGATTGATGCTTGCCCATCCATCTTTTGTCATCATCGAAGAATCAATAATGCCAAGTTCAGTCAATCCCGATTCCACTAACGTTTTGACTATATTCATTGATTGTTCGAAGTCACCTCTTGATCCAGTGCTCCGATCACCATAAAACATTTCCTCCGCTGCAGCTCCGCCTAACGCAATCATAATTTGACCGTTTAGGAACTGTTTTGTGTACAAATATTGATCCTGCTGCGGATTGTGACGAACATAACCTAACGCTTGACCGCGCGGAGACAAGGCAACCTGTGACACGCTGCCTGGACGCATCAGTTCTGCCATAATTGCATGTCCGAGCTCATGAAGCGCAATCCGTTCGCGCTCTTCTTTTGATGCCTCGCGATCCGTTTTTTCACCCATCATAACCTTATCAATAGCCATCGATAAATGCTGTTCAGCGATGGTTTCACTGCTCTCACGCATCGCATAAATCGCCGCTTCATTCATGACGCTCTCCAGCTGCGCACCGGAGAAACCAAAGGATTCACTTGCAATGCGTTCTAAGTTCACGCCTGAGCGGATAGGTTTATTTTTCGCATGGATGTTCAAAATATGCAATCTGCCCTTTTTATCAGGAAGTTCAACACCGATGTGCCTGTCAAAACGACCTGGACGGAGCAATGCGCTATCGAGCATTTCCTTACGGTTAGTAGCCGCAATTAACAAAATACGCGGTGATTCATTTGCATAAATACCGTCCATTTCGGTTAATAGCTGATTCAAGGTTTGATCATACTCGCGCTGCTGACCGCCATCTCGTTTGCCGCCAATGACTTCAATCTCATCAATAAAAATAACAGCGCTGCTTTTTTTCGCTTTATTCGCTTTTGTACGCGCCTCTTTGAATAGGTCGCGAATACGTCCTGCGCCTACACCGACATACATTTCTACAAACTCACTGCCGGATGCAGCCAAATAAATCGAATCTGTATATTGAGCAGCTGCCTTAGCAAGCAGCGTCTTTCCTGTTCCTGGAGGGCCTGACAGCAAAATGCCTTTTAACGGCCGAATGCCAAGCTTAGCAATTTGTTCTTGATGAACGAGAAAATCAAGTGCCTCTACAAGCTCCTGCTTGGCACGCTCCTGACCTCCTATTTCCTCAAAGGTGAGTGGTGTCATTTTCTCTTCAGAACGCCGCTTCTGGCTAGACAACGCGGTCAGCTTGCCTCTACCTCGTGCTGCATAAACTACGACAAAGCCTAACACGCCCAGCAATACGATGGGAACTACATTTTGTCCAATATATATAAAAAAAGCAATAAGTACAGGAAGTAAGCCTATCGCAATTTCTTTACCATATTTCATCATATTACCATGCCTCCAATTGGTTTGGCGTGCGTGGCAGGACGATATATTTTACCGCTTCACTATTTTTAATCGTAATATACACATTCGTATCATCCATTTCAGTCGTCACGGTGACATCTTTCATGGATTTTGCTGCTTCTTTCATCGCATCTGGAATATGAGAATAGGTTTTGCGCTCCATCGCCTCTGCAACTTCAAACATGGAAGCATACCACAGATCTTCAAGCTGCTTATTCGATTTTTCTTCTATATTAAGCTCAAGCTTACGGTCGCCAACTACATCTTTTCCGTTAGCTGCAATACTTTCATAGATGTCCCGGAGATTCGCATCCGGCGTTAATTCAAGAGAAATAGCTATTTTATTGCGATCCATAACTGGTTTTTCTGAAGAAACAATACCTTGAATGCCTTTTGTAACTTTCTCTAATGGAGCTGCTACAGCCACTTGATTATATACAGCCCAGCCTCCGAATAAAACGGAAGCGGAAATTGCAGCAGTAATCACGATTGGTATCACACGTGGTTTCATCATTATGAAAATCCCTCCTGCAATAAATTTATGAACACTCCGTATATCAACTCCGCTATACGAAAGTATATCATGAAATTATGCAAGAATCGTCCCTCAATAAAAGGAAACGGAGCCTTATGGCCCCGTTTTTGCTGGTAACGTATAAGAATCAATGAATGCACCGTCATCAAAACGGTAGAAATCATATCGGTAATGATCAGGCTTTTCACCGTCATTATAATAGATTTCCCACACCGTTTTGTCATCAAGCAGTCCCGGCTGAATTCTCTTGATTTCTGCCAATGGCCTCTTGCTGATGAAATCATCTTTGAGTGACTTCTCAGAAATGCCTTCCGTCGCTTTCATGATAACTGGTTGTTGCTCCTCAGTCAGCCATACGTATACATGTTCATCTTGTTCATTAATGCCTTCAACGACCCAACTGTTTTTTTGCCATATATGATGATGTACCTTTTCTATCTCCGTAAGATCAGCTGCTTTTGTCGCTTGTTCCTTCGCCGCATTAATTGCTGTCCACTCAGGCGACTGAACTTCACGGAAATAGATAAAGGAAACGGTTAGAAGCAGCAAGAGGAATGCTGTAATTAACAACAACCATCGCTTAAGTGTCATAAACGGCTTTCGTTTCCTTGCTGTTGCTCGCATTAAGCTTGCAGCAAGCGATCAAAGCTCGCTTGTGCCTCGTAACGAATTTTCTCCTCATCAAGCCAAGTGCATTCGCCGTTTTTCAATACTTGTCTTCCATCAATCCATACATGCCGCACATCGCGGCCTGAACCAGAGTAGACCAAATGTGATACGATATCCGTCTGAGGGTAGAAATGCGGCTGTTCAATATCAATAGCGATGAAATCTGCCTTCATGCCTACTTTTAGACTACCAAGGCTCTTCTCTTGCCAAATGGATTTTGCCCCACTCACTGTACCAAGTTTCAATGCTTCCAAAGCAGGGATAGCAGTAGGATCTCCAGATACACCTTTATGAAGCAAAGCCGCGAATCGAATTTCCTCAAATAAATCAAGATTGTTGTTGCTTGCCACACTATCTGTTCCAAGCGATACCGTAACACCTGCGCGAATCAAATCAGGAACGCGTGCAATGCCGCTAGCAAGCTTAAGATTACTTACAGGATTATGTGAAACCGCAACTCCTTTAGCAGCAAGCAGCTCGATCTCAGCATCATTCAGATGTACGGCATGCGCAACAAGTGCAGGACGTGAGAAGAAGCCTAACCGATCCAAATGCTCGACCGGACGAAGTCCATAATCACGCACGTTTTGCTCCACTTCAGCAATCGTTTCCGACATATGCGTATGCAAAGGCAAATCAAAATCATGAGCCGCTTGTACAAAACGTTCAATATACGCTGGCGGACATGTATAAGGGGCGTGTGGAGAAATCATCGTCGTAATACGTCCGTCTGCCTTCCCGTTCCAATCACGGGCAAAAGCGATTGCCTCAGCAAGCTTAGCTTCCTGTACATCTGGTGGACATAGTCCGATAACGCCTCTTGTCAAAACACCGCGGATCCCGCTTTGCTCAACCATTTGCGCAACCTGATCCATGCGATCATACATATCAACAAAGGCTGTTGTACCTGATTTCAGCATTTCAACGATCGCTAGAGCACTTCCTGCACGTGTATCTTGATCAACATATTTGCCTTCCATTGGCCACATTTTCTGTTCAAGCCAAACCTGCAAATTTTGATCATCGGAATATCCACGAAGCAAGCTCATCGCCGCATGTCCGTGAGTATTAATAAGACCTGGCATAAAAGCCAGCTTGCTGCCGTCTATTTTTTGCACCGTGTCAGAAAGCTGCTCAGGAACAGCCGTACCTATATAACTAATCCGATCATCGGATACGACCATATGTCCTCTAAATGATGGATTTTCGTCATCCATCGTTATAAACAAACCGTTTTCAATCCAAATCTGACTCATCCTGCGTCTCTCCCTCTTTGGCTAAATAATAAGCTAAACTAAGCAATTCCCTTGTGAAATCAGCATTATGTATTCGCATTTCATCCGGTACTCGTAGAATAGCAGGGGCAAAATTCAATATTCCTTCTATGCCTGCTTCGACAAATTGATTAGCTACATTTTGTGCTTCAAATGCTGGAACGGTAATGATGCCAATCCGAATATTTTGCTCTGCAACCGTTGCAGCAAGCTCACTCATCGGCATTACAATCAAATTATTAATGCTCGTTCCGATTTTGCTCGGATGTACATCGAACACGGCGGTAATCTGCATATTATCCTTGGAGTATTTATTGTAATTGCATAAGGCATGACCTAGATTGCCCGCTCCAACCAACGCAACCTTTATCGTCTGATCAACCTTTAAAATTTGACGTATCTTCTCAATTAAATATACAACATCGTAGCCTACGCCTTTCCGTCCAAACTCTCCGAAATAAGCGAGATCTTTACGAATTTGAGCAGGATTTAAATCAAGCTTTGTGCCTAAATCCTGCGAAGAAATGGTCTGAATCTCACGATTAAGCATTTCATTTAGTACTTGCAAATAAACGGGAAGCCTTCTGACGACAGCCTCCGATATTTTCGTTTGCTTCATCGTTTTTCCTCCTCTTCGCTAGACACAGCTTGATTTTCCTGCGGCAATGCTGCATTTTCATCCGTTAACCATTCTCTCATTCGCACGACCATTTGATCCATATGCATCGTTTCGATTTTTGGTCCTGGCAGTGAATATAAGAAGTGTTTACCGTAGTAAGTGTCGATTACTCTTGTATCATATATGATTACGATCCCTTTGTCTTGTGAAGTCCTTACTAGACGCCCAAAGCCTTGTTTAAAGCGAATGACAGCTTGGGGAATCGACAATTTCATAAAAGGATTTTGTTTCTGCCGCTGCAGCATCTCGGCTTTTGCTTCCACTAAGGGATGGTTAGGCGGTTGGAATGGCAAACGAACGATGGCAAGGCAAATCAGAGCTTCACCTGGTATATCTACACCTTCCCAGAAGCTGCTCGTGCCAAGTAAAACCGACTCAGGCGTTTGACGGAAACGTCTTGTAAGCTTCGTGCGATTGCCGCTGTCTATTCCTTGTCCGAGCACTTGAATACCTGCAACGCTTAAAAGCTCTTTAAGCGGCTCGTAGACCTGCCTCAGCATGCGATAGGACGTGAACAGTACAAGCATTCTGCCCTTCGTTTCCTTTGCAGCATCAGAAAGTGATTTTACAAGCATATCCAAATAGGTGTCATCTACAGCTGCTCCCTTGAGTACTGGGAAGTTGCGTGGAATGACAACTAATGCCTGTTCCCGGTAATTAAACGGTGAAGGCAATTGAACGGTTTTAAGTCTGCCCTGCTGTTCATATCCAGTTAACCCAAGCTGCTCCTCTGCGTATTGAAAAGATTTTTGCACAGATAACGTTGCCGAGGTAAGAACGATACTTTCTTTGACATCAAAAAAATATTTTTGCAGCTGAGCGCTTACATCTACTGGGACACCGTATAACTGTACAGATCTGTAGCGGTATACACTGCTTGCCTCGATCCAAAATACGGATTCCGCGAGCTCTAAGGTGATAAACGTTCTAAGCTCATCCTTAAGTCGAGACAAATCTCGTACCGCGCCATTTAAATCCGTTATTATCGCTTGAACACCGGAATCGTCAACACGGTCTTTAATATCGGTAACCATTTTATCGACGGTTCGAATGACTCGGTTAAGTTCAGTATGGATATTTCCTTCAACCGTAACACCGTCCTCCCAGCCTGCTGGAAGCTCGTTTTTCTTTAGCCGGCATACCGACTGACCATTCTCGGTTGGTCCATCCGATGAAGTTGACGTAAAGCTATAAAACATTTCAAACAGCTTATCCCAGTGCTCCTTAATCTCTTGGAAAATAGGAATAACGGTATCAATCGTCTCCAACCAGGAGGCTTGATGTGCGTCATCCTCATACATAAGCTTCTGGCGAAGCCCAGGCAATAATCCAGAGCGCGCATCTTTATAAAGCCGAAGAACAGCCTGCGTCAAAGAGAAGTAGTTAATTTGCATACCTAGATGCTTGCCGGCAACCTCTTCCACATGATGTGCTTCATCAATAATGAGATGAGTATAGGAAGGCAATAAACGATGATCTGCTTGAACATCCGTAAATAACATTGAATGATTCGTTATCGTAACATCAGCAATGTTTGCTTCATGCTTCGCACGATGATAAAAACATCTTTTGAACCAAGGACAAGCTCGATTTAGGCATGAATCCGTATCGCTCGCTACCGTAGACCAAAACTCAGCACCCTTGTTGCCGAAGTTAAGTTCTTCCTGATCGCCAGTTTCCGTTTCTCCAAGCCATACGACCATTTGAGCAGCCGTAACCGTATCCTCAATCGGCGATACAAGATCTTTTGTGTTGATTTTGCCTTCAAATTTGCGCAAGCATAAATAATTCCCTCTGCCTTTAAAGATCGAAGCTCTAAACTCAAATGGCAGTATTTCCTCAAGCAATGGCAAATCGCGTTGACGAAGCTGCTCCTGCAAATTGATTGTATGCGTACTAACGACAACTTTTTTGCCGTTCTGAATGCCATAATAAAGCGCAGGAATTAAATAACCAAGCGACTTCCCTGTTCCTGTACCTGCTTCTATAAGTAAATGCTGATTCTGATTTAGAGCGCTGTACACCTCTTGAAACATGGCTACCTGCGCTTCTCTTTCCTCATAATTCTCAAATTTCTGTTCAAAGCGTTGTCTTACATCAGTTAAATAATTGTCAAACGAAACATCCGTTAATGGCAGCACACTTGTACCGCCTGAACGCGGAGGCTGTTCATCGCTCCATTCGCGAACCTTCAATGCAAATTGATTAAAATAGTCATATTCATTCGATTCGAATACAGTACTATATTCCATCTGCTGCCCGGTATGCTTGATAAACCAGCTCAAATCGCTGCCGTCATCTACAAGCGTGGAAAGCCGCTGCAAAGTAAGCAGCGGCAATTTGCGAAGCTTTTTTACCGTTTCAATTAGCAGTAGCGCAGTTGCATTTGCATCGCTGTCCGCGCGGTGATGTTGATCATGCGGTATTCCAAAGAGCTCAGAAACAGCTCCAAGCTGATACGTATTAATTGTAGGATATAAAATTCGTAATAATTCAATGGTATCCAGCCTGCGACCTGCAAAAGGGCGCCGACCGCATCGTGCTAATGCCTGGTTTAAAAAACCGGCGTCAAAGCCAACGTTATGAGCGACCAAAACGGCATCATCCAATAACGGAACCAGCTCTGCAATAACCTCTTTGAGAGTTGGGGCATCCGCAACAACCGTTTCATCTATGCCTGTTAATTGTGTAATGAAGGCCGGTATCGGGATATTAGGTCGAACAAAGGAGCTATACGTATCGATAATTTCAAGCTCCTCTGAAACGATGACTAGCCCAACCTGCAAAATATCATCATCCGAGCTGTGTCCCGTCGTTTCTAAATCCAATACTGCAAATTTCATTTATTCCCCGATCCTCTCACAAACAGCACAGCTCCGTGCTTCCGAAATATAACGATAAGTGCTTGGGTGTTTCTTGACATGATTTCAAATTGTTTAACGGATCCTTGAAGCTGGGACAGACCTCATAAGCTTTCATAAATAATTGCTCTGCTTGTGCCAAATTCATTTGCACCGCTTGAATGCATCCTAGCGCATTATAGCCCATTGCAAGCCATTTGGGGAAGTCCGTCAATACAATCAGCAATTGAAAATGCCGCTGAGCTTCACTCCAGTTCTGGAGGTGCATCTGAGTCATGCCCAAAAACAGTCTAGCCAAATTACATTCCGGCGATTGTAAAATAGCCGCTTGAAATTGCACTGCTGCTTGCGAAAACATAAATAGCTTGTAGTAGCCCTGCCCTTTGGAGATGACCGCAGCAAGCTCGTCCGAGATTTCAAAATCTGAAACTGGACTGCTGACTGCGATACTTACAGGTACACTTGATTGAACCGCCCCTTCTGGGGCTTGTTCTTGAACTTGCGATACTGCTGCTTGATCGCCTTGCTGCTCCTTGAACTCAGAAAACTTCTCTTCAAATTCAAGCCATTGTTCAATAAATGTGTCACTTACTTTTTTGAGCTCAAGCATTTGCTGTTCGAACTGCTGCTTTTCACTTGCACCTGCACCATCGTACTGTTCAATAATTTGATCAAGCATTTCGTTCATGGATGAAAACATATGCTGGAACATACCGCATCCCGCCTTCGCCAAAGAATTAAGGAGTGTTATGTTCATTTTTTGTTTCAACGCCGCTTTTCATACAGCATCCCATTCGTTACATAATACAGGGATTAACGTAGTGAAAGATCAAATTACAGGATTGTCGCGTGCAGCTCTTCGTTTAAAATGGTCAAGGGACGATTGTTCGCATCCAAAATCGTTACAATCGGTTTGTGTACTTTAGCATCAGCGTCAGTCATCATCGCATAAGAAATGATAATCACCTGATCGCCTGGCTGAACTTGTCTAGCGGCTGCGCCATTCAAGCAAATTACACCAGATCCGCGTTCACCTGTTATGACATAAGTCTCAAAGCGAGCACCATTATTATTGTTAACGATTTGAACCTTTTCATTTTCCCATATGTTAGCCGCATCCATCAAATCTTCATCTATTGTAATGCTACCGACATAATTCAGGTTCGCTTCCGTTACTGTTGCCCGGTGCAACTTGGATTTCATCATCGTTCTGAACATGCTGGTTCACCTCCGCTGTCTGTAATATCCGATTATCTATAAGCCTTGTTGCGCCAAACTTTACAGCTAATGCCAAAATTAACGGTTGCTGAATCGTATTTAATAAAACTTTTGCATCCAGCACCTGCAGGGATGGATAGTGAAGCAGCTCCACATAATCAATTACAGCTTCACTTGCTTTCACCAATTGCAGCTTCACTTTAGCCTCCAGCCGCTCAGCAGTCATATCAGGCTCATTCATCCAATCATAAGCCTGCTGCAGCGTTTTGGACAATACGACTGCCTGCTCACGCTGCTCCGCATTAAGAAATACGTTTCTTGAGCTTAAAGCAAGACCATCCGGTTCTCGAACGATTGGACTTGGCACTATTTCCACTGGAAAATTAAGATCTCCAACCATTTGCTGAATGACAGCAACCTGCTGAGCATCCTTCATGCCAAAATAAGCACGATCAGGAGCAACCAAATGAAATAGCTTGCTAACTACCGTTCCCACCCCGTCAAAATGTCCAGGTCTGGAAGCGCCGCATAAACGATCCGTTACCTGATTGACAATGACCATTGTCAGCGGCTTATTCGGATACATTTCTTGAACGGAAGGAATAAACACAATGTCGATCCCGCATTCTTCTGCAAGCGCAAAATCACGCTTCTCATCTCGCGGATACCGATCCAAATCTTCATTAGGTCCGAATTGCAGTGGATTAACAAATATGCTAAGCACAGCGGTATCATTTTCGGCATGTGCTTGGCGCATTAAGGAAGCGTGACCTTCATGCAAATAACCCATAGTTGGCACAAAACCAATGCTTTTATTTTCCTTGCGCACAGCAGTTAACTGCTGCTTTAGCTCAGCTTTCGTGCGGCAAATGATCATTTCAATTTGACCTCCTTGTTCGCGAGGTCCTTATTTTCAGTTATGTTAAGATTGCTGCTCTCAGATGAGTCGCCATACAAAGAAGGAATATGGGCAGGTTGTGCATTAAATACATGCTCTTCTGCAGGAAACTCGCCTGTTTTTACATCGTCTACATAAGATTGGATCGCATTTCTAATGGTTGTTCCAATATCTGCATAGGTTTTTACGAATTTTTTCTCAAAATAAGGAGATGAATATTGCAAAATATCATGATATACAAGCACTTGGCCATCGCAGCCGCGTCCTGCGCCAATTCCGATAATCGGAATGGAAAGCATTTCGCTGATCATTGTAGCGATTGGTTCAGTTACTAGTTCAAGAACGATACTGAAAGCACCTGCTTCTTCCAGCGCCTTCGCATCTTTGACTAGCTGCTCCACTTCGGCATCTAATTTACCTTGCACTTTGTACCCGCCAAGCTGATGAACCGATTGTGGCGTCAGGCCGATATGCCCCATAACAGGGATGCCAGCTTTGACAAGCGCGGATACATCAGATGCAATTTCAACGCCACCCTCCAGCTTTACAGCCTGAGCACCGCCTTCTTGCATAATTTTCGCAGCATTGCGCAGTGTTGCTTCACGTCCAATGCCATAAGTCATGAAGGGCATATCAGCAACGATAAACGTTTGCTGGGCACCTCTAGCAACTGCTCTTGTATGATAAACAATGTCATCAATGGTTACCGGGATGGTAGTCTCATATCCAAGTACAACGTTCCCGAGTGAATCTCCAACCAAAATGACATCAATTCCAGCTTCTTCAGCAAGCTTGGCTGAAGGATAATCGTAAGCTGTCAAAACGGAAATCGCATTGCGGTCCTGCTTCATCTTCTTAATTTTTGTAATCGTCAGTCGTTTCCTCATCAGCTTTCATCCTCCCGTTCAATGATAGGATAAACACAAAAAAACCTTTTAGCCGCTGCCAAAAAGGTCCCCAAACTGAAAAGGAAACGTTTGCTTGTTGTGCTTCCTTCTGTCTCGGTCCCTACGGCTCAGAGCAGAGTGTGCATTCCCAACCATTTACATCGTATTTTTTATCATCAGTGCAGCTTCCTGAGAATACCGCCTGATGACTTTAGTTTACCAAACTTTCTTCATTACGTAAACGACTTGTAATGCGTTATAGAGGTTCGCCCATCTCTGCAGAGAAAACAGGCTTAATGGAGCCGTCCTCCAGTTGAATGCGAATAGCGCCGCTCTCTTCTAGTCCAATCGGAATTCCAACCAATTCGCCTTGTGGTGTTGTAAGGCGCACCGTTTTGCCCAAAGATACAGACAAAGCTTCCCATAACGTTACAATCGGGCTAAACCCTTGTTCTTGATATAGGAAATACAACTGCTCCCATTCTTTAAGAAAATCAGCAATAACCTCTTCTCTTGACCATTTCTGCTGACCGCTTATTCGAAGTGAAGTTGCTTTCTCCAGCAATTCCGCAGGGTAATCAGCTTCTTCTAGATTTACGCTAATCCCTATCCCTGCAATAACATATCGAAGTCTTTCGTCTTCTGCGGCTGATTCAAGCAAAATACCGCTAATTTTTTTACCTTCAATAAGCAAATCATTGGGCCATTTAATTCCAATCGGCAGCCCGGTTAAACGCTTCAAGCTGCGGCATAACGCTACCGCTGTCAATAAGGTAAGCTGCGGAGCAAAATGAATGGGAACGGAAGGTCGAAGCACCATGCTCATCCAAATGCCTTTGCCGCGCGGCGAAATCCATCCTCGTCCCATGCGGCCGCGGCCTTTGACCTGCTGCTCTGCAACAAATAAGGTACCCTCCAAGGCGCCTTCTTCTGCTGCAGCACGAGCAAGGTTTTGAGTGGATTCCACCGTTTCAAAATAATGAATATGCTGTCCAAAAATATTGCCTGGCAGCTGATTTTTAATTTTTTCAACAGACAATATGTCCGGTATGCTTAGAAGTCGATAACCAAGCCGCCTTGAAGCTTCAAATTGATAACCAGCCGCTTCAAGCTTGCGAATATGCTTCCATATCGCCGTTCTGCTGACGCCGAGCTCTTGGCTAATGTTTTCTCCTGACACATATTCACCTGGTTTATCTACAAACAATTGAAGCAAGAGCTCCTGATTCATCTGCGCGTGCCTCCTCAAATAATGCAAAACAATCTGCTGTGAATGTTATTGTTCATCGCTCGAGCGACGCTTGCTCAAGCAAAACATTTCGTTCATTCTCAATTTCACCAAGTGCTGTTAGCAATAGTAATCTGCTTAACATTTCACTAACCCATGGTCCAGCATCTCGTTGCAAATGATTTGTTAGATCCTTGCCGGTCACTTTAAGCTGCTTAAGTGATGAAACGGTCATTAAATCAATCCAGTTCTCCAAACGTCTTAGAAACGCAGCAGTGAAGGCTAGCTCCTGCTTCTCTAGCGTTCGCATAACATGAATCCATTCGCCGCAAATCCCTTTTCCATAACGAATGACAAGGCATAACCAGCTCGAGTGAAGTTCACGCTCATTAGTTTGAGTACAGACAACTAGCATTTCTTTATGTATCGCTACTATTGTACTTATGGTCTTACTGCGCGTATTTGAAAATTTCAACACTTGCAGCGCCTGCTGCACTGCCTCAACAGATAAATGCAACCCTATTGCCAGTGCCGCCCAGCGAGAATCAACAGCTGTCAGCTCATGCAAGCGAGAATAAATCGTTTGTGCTTGGTCTCCATGTCCCATCTCTTTCAGCGATAACAATGTTTCTTCATGGAAGGACTCCTTCAAATGAAATAAAAGTCCGCTTGCAGCAACAAAATGCAGCGCTCTTTGCGGAGCAGCTCCAGCTACTATTTTATCTAGTTCGACGTGCACACGCTCCATCGCAATATACTTTAACAGCTCGCGATAACGAATGATTGCTTTCCATGTTCGCAGCGAAGGAGTGAGCCCGTAGACGCCAATAAATCTGACCGCTCTTAACATACGAAGCGCATCCTCTTGAAAACGAGCGTTCGGATCGCCGACTGAGCGGAGCCTCTTGGACTGCAAATCATAAATTCCGCCATATGGATCATAAAGCGTGCCATCGCTATAAAGCGCCATCGCGTTCATCGTAAAATCACGGCGCAGCAAATCACCGTCAAGTTCGGTAATATAAAGGACACTTTCTGGCTTGCGATGATCCTCATATGCGGATTCTTGCCTAAACGTCGTCACTTCATATGTGATGTTGTCTTGTATAACCGTTATCGTGCCATGCTGCAAGCCTGTTGGTATGCATCGCTCAAACAGCTCAAGCACCTGCTCTGGACGAGCAGATGTAGCGATATCAACGTCTTTGATTGGTATATCTAAATACGTATCACGAACTGCGCCTCCCACAAAAACGGCTTCGAAATGATGCTCTCGAAGCCGCTCAATGATAGGCAATGCAGCTATGATCGGTGTTGATAATGAAAGCTGCATGTCATACACCTCTTCTTGCAGGGGAAATGATTAGCTATCGCTGCAAACAGCGATTGGCAAATCTGCCTCTATGCCGAGTACCCGATAATAGATCTGCTCATATTGTGTTGTAATTACGTCATTACAAAACTCGTTTCTTGCTCTAAACATACAAGCCTGCTTAAACTGTTCATGCAGCTTCTCATTCGTAAGCAGTCTTTCCGTATTTTTAGCCATATCTTCGACATCGCCGATCTCTGACAAAAATCCAGTTTCTCCATGAGTAACAAGCTCCGGAATACCACCAGCGTTAGAACCAATAGTTGGTACGCCGCAAGCCATTGCCTCAAGCGCAACAAGCCCAAAGCTTTCTTTCTCTGATGGAAGCAACAGCACATCTGCCATTGAAATGACTTGTGCAACATCCTCTTGCTTGCCCAGAAAATGGACACGGTCTTCAAGGCCAAGCTGGCGAATGCGGCATTGAATTTTTGAGAGCTCAGGTCCTTCACCAACTAAGAGAAGTTTCGAAGGAACCTTCTCGGAAACGCGAGCAAATATTTCAACTACATCCCCAACCCGTTTAACCGGACGGAAATTAGAAATATGCATCAAAATTTTCTCATTAGGAGCCGCATAATCAGCTCGCAAGGAAACCGCATCGCGTGGATAATAAACACGTTTATCAACAAAATTATAGGTTAAATCAATTGGTGTCGTAATATCAAGCAGTTGTCTAGTCTCTTGAATCAGATCCTTTGAAACGGCAGTTACAGCGTCGCTTTGATGGATCGCAAGACGAATTAAAGCTTTTAACGATTCATCCTGAGCCAGCACCGTTATGTCCGTGCCATGCAGCGTTGTGACCGTTTTTAAGCCATCGCCATTCATCTGCTTCGCCAAATAGGCGCAAACCGCATGAGGCACCGCATAATGGACATGAAGCAAGTCAAGCTGCTGCATTTTTGCTACCTGTGCCATCTTGCTAGCTAAAGCTAGATCATAAGGCGGGTAACGAAACACATAATAATCATTAACTTCTACCTCATGATAAAAAATATTTTTATTAAAGTGTCCCAATCGAAAAGGAATACTGTGTGTAATAAAATGAATTTCATGACCACGTTCTGCCAGTAATTTACCTAATTCGGTTGCAACTACGCCCGATCCGCCCAAGGTAGGATAACAGGTAATACCAATCTTTAATTTTCTCGCCACTGTTGTCGCACCTCCTGTGTTCGTTACGTATAACTATTGTATTACACAAGAGCTGTACGAATTGTCAAAAATATTGTATGGCGTGAGGACGCTTAATTGCGAAACCCTCTGCATATGCCCAGCCTCTTGCTTGTCCAAGCAATGAATCACGTGCTTCTACTCGTTCTATGTAATTATTCGTTAATGGCGTAGCCACTCGGTCGGAGCCTGCTGCCGCATCGAATTGTGAACGGTAAGCAAGCAGCGCGTTTCTTTTGGTTGCTTGAAAATCACTAATATCAACGGTTAACGATACTTGATCCACATCATTTATATAGTAATAAATAAGCTGTGATACCTGTACGGCAGGCAGCTCCGGCATATAGCGGCGCAGCTTGGCGTTAAACACAGCTTCTTCAATTAATCTACTGCAAGCCACATGATCGGGATGACGATCTACCCAGTAAGGGGCAAATACAACCCGCGGCTTAAAATAACGAATTTCTGCTACAATACGTTCGATTTGATCGCGTGAAGGCTCCAAACCCCGATCAGGCAAACCCAAATTAGTACGAGCCTGCAGTCCAAGCACTTTGGATGCTTGATCCGCTTCTTGTTTCCTCAGCTCAACCGTTCCGTTTGAAGACATCTCTGCCATCGTTAAATCACATATGCCGACCTTATAGCCAGCTTGTACATGTTTGGCGATGGTACCGCCCATTCCAATTTCAGCATCATCCGCATGAGCGCCAAAAACGAGAATATCGAGTTCTGTCGTCATTATTCAATACCTGGTTTATATTTATGGACAAGCTCTCGCCATGCAAAATCACCGCGTTCAAGTGCTTTAACCAGCAGTTCAGCAGACGCTACGTTAGTAGCAACCGGTATGCCTTGTACATCGCATAAACGCAGCAAAGCAATAATATCCGGCTCATGAGGTTGTGCCATTAATGGGTCGCGCAAGAAGATAATTAAATCCATTTCATTTTGGGCAACCATCGCACCGATTTGTTGATCGCCGCCGAGCGGGCCTGACATGAACCGATGAATGGACAAGTTCGTTTGTTCCATTATCCGTGTTCCCGTCGTGCCAGTAGAGTATAGCTTATGCGGTACAAATACTTTCTCATAAGCGATTACGAAATTAACGATTTCTTCCTTCTTCCGATCATGCGCAATAAATGCAATATTCAACATGCGGTTCCCCTCTCCTGCTGCCTAATAATCTAATCCATAATATGTTCAAATCCGTAAATTAAACCGCTGTATGTCATTACCTTCTTCACAGCCACGTTTACACCAGGCATATAGCCTGCGCGATCATAGGAATCATGACGAATTTTGAGCGTTTGTCCATGGCCGCCAAACACAACCTCTTGTTGAGCAAATACACCAGGAAGTCTAACGCTATGTATACGGAATCCGTTGTAATAGCCGCCGCGCGCACCTTCAATGACTTCTTCCTCATTCGGGTTGCCCTGACGGAACTCTTTACGCACTTGTGAGATCAACTCCGCTGTTTTTATGGAAGTCCCCGAAGGTGCATCCAGCTTTTGATCTCCATGATATTCTATAATTTCAACATGAGGCAAATATTTTGATGCTTCTGCAGCGAACTTCATCATCAGAATCGCACCGATGGAGAAGTTAGGGGCGATTAAACCGCCGATTCCTTTTTCGAGGCAAAGCTCGTCCAGCTCCACGATCTGTTCAGGCGTAAAACCCGTTGTCCCCATAATAGGACGTACTCCTAATTCAATTGCCGTCTTCGTATGGCCATATGCCATCTGAGGAATGGTGAAATCAACGAGTACATCGGTTTGAGCACCTTGAAGTGCTTCCTCAAGTGTTGCACTAACTATAACTCCAGTATTTGCTTTCCCAGCGAATATACCCGCATCTACAGGACCAGCAGATGGAGCGACGGCCGCCACCAATTGAAGCGACTCGTCCTCCAGCACCATTTTTACAACTTCGCGTCCCATTCTTCCACTCGCACCAGCTACTGCCACGCGTATTTTTTGTGTCGTCAACTTTATCACCTGTTCCTTTTTCTTTTTGCATCCAGTTGAAATCGCTGCATACGCCTCTTACGATTAACGTCAGCAAATAGCCTTCTCGCTGCCGAATGGCTGGGATCGAGCCTCATTGCTTCCCTCGCATTAATGACCGCTTTATCGTATTGGCTAAGCGATGCATACAAAACGCCAAGCGTATAAAATGCATCAAAGCTTAATGGGTCAAGCAGTGCTGCTCTCTCAAGTAAAGGTGCTGCCTCATGGAGCTCAGGCGGTACTTTGGCCAGCAAAAAATTAGCCTCCGCTTGCAAAATTCCGGCTTCTACGGTTTGAAGATGATATCTATACTCCGCAAGCTCGGGCGCCAGCCTAACGGCTGATTCTGCATGCTGCTTCGCTTTTGTCCATTTACCGCTTCGTGCGCAAGATACGGCGCATGTATGATAATAGAATGCATTTTCCGGTTCAACCTCAATGGCTTTCTCAAACCAATATATCGCTTGCTCGAAATCACTATTAAAGATGAATTCATAAGCCTTTTTCATGCAGCTCTCTCCATCCATCCGCCCATCCTCCTTGTACACAGGTTGATGGTACAGCATATGTATGGAGCTTGTTTACTGTTCGGTTATTTTCTTCGTCCACCGATTCGCGTCGCGAGTAGTGAATTTATGCATAACCTTATTATGCGCTTCGGTTAAATCTATATTGAGGGAATTAGCGAAGCAAGAAAGAATAAATAAAATATCACCAAGCTCCATTTCAACGGAATTATCCGCTTCATCGGCTTTTTTAGGTTTTTCGCCGTAGAAATGGTTTACTTCACGAGCAAGCTCGCCCACTTCTTCGGACATTCTAGCCATCAAAGCAAGAGGACTGAAATAACCTTCTTTAAATTGAGAAATATAATCATCAACTTCTCGCTGAATATCTGATAACGTTTTTTCCGACATCTGTACATTTCCTTTCTGTCGATAGCTATACATTCATATGTTAACTTAAAGACGCAAATAAAATCAATGTTTTTAAATTGCTTTCTTTAGATAGCAAAAAAGTCGTCTATTGCATCATTCAGCAGCAACTAATTTGGCTGTTAAAAATGAATGTGCGCAATATCGACTTTCATGTCTTTATTCTAATCATTGCTTCAAAAAAACAATGCATTTACATATCATTTAGGATCTATCATCTACCCATTAGGAAATAGGCTTGACTCCAAAAGGATTTTCTTTATATTTTCTCCAGCCTGTGTAAGTAAGAATGGCTGAAATAAATGCGCCTAATAAAAGTGTCCAGCGCAAAGGATTAGAAATAGGCACTGCTGCTACAACGGGAACATCCGCTTCTAATTGATTCTGATTAAACATTCGAGTGAGTGTATCCTTTAGTTCCTGCACTGATCGATTAATGCTGGCGACATTATTTTTATCTTTGCGAGATGCTTCCAGCAGTCGATTCGTATACTGAATTCGCTCCATCAACTCTGTTTCATGCTTGCTCCCGTACATCATACTGACAGCAGGTTTAATACGATCTGCATGTTTTTCCAAGCTTATCATTACAGCTCGTGCTGCTATAGCTCCATCATCAGTTTGGCGCTTCCAAGCTTTTTCCACACGCGAAATATCATCCTGCATGATCTTCTCATATTGCAGCCACAAGGCATTATTAGGCCTTGCAAGAGCATCAGCAGTTAATTTAATTCGGGCTGCCTCTACAAACCAGCTTGTCCCAAGTGAGCCTTTAACGAGCGATTTCTCAATTGTATTGGCATCTCGTTCAACAGCTTGCCACCCTTCGGCATTACCAGCTGCATATTTAAGTTCTCCATCAACCAATTGCTGAAGCTGTTGGACATATTGATAAGCTGCTTGTCGATTATTTGTATAAGCTGCTTCATATAATGAGCTTGCAATATTATCCATACGTTGAACCTGTTTACTTGGATCTGGCGTCAGCCGGGTCGCAAAAGCTTGAAGACTAGCTCCGCTGCCCCAGACTAAATTAGCATAACCTATCGTCATGACGATACATACGACGAATGGAATAATAAAACGTATCTTCATGGACATCCCCCCATAATACAACTTATGAAGGGATGTCCATCGTTATACCTTCTTTCTAAAACGCCATACGAGTAATCCAGCTGCCAAACTAAAGAAGGATAAACCGTAGGTAAATGCGCGAACCGCATCCAAATCATCGTACAATTGTTTGGCAAGATATGGAAATATCCCATATGTATAATCAACCGTGTCATTAAGAAGAAGCCATCCTGTAGCTACAATAAGCGAGACAGCTCCTGCTTTCATAAATCTGAAAAAAAGCAATGCCTCAAACGCCATTCCAAGATGTGATGCCATGAGCATATAATGCTGCCAGTTCAGCTCAGACCCCTGCCATGCTCCCGCTACAATCATCGATACAGCCCATATGCCGTATTTGACTGAGCATACAACAGCCAAACCTTCAATAATGTACCGCAAAACTGTTACAAGGCCGTTTGAACGCTTAGGCGGAAACAAAAAATAAAGTAGAGCAATCGTAAAAAACAGACTTGCTGTAGGTGAATCGGGTACAAAAACAATTTGCCATAAGGGGTGGCTATCTAACGTTTCAGCTAATTGTGACTCGTACCAGATGTAGCCATAAACCGTTCCAAAAAAATTAACAATAAAAAGCAACCATAAAAATGGTCGGCTTAGTAAAAATTCACGGCTCCAAAAAATAGCGAGCATGATGAATCACTTCTCCTTCGCTTTATCATTAAAAAGGACTTATATTCGAAGAAAAACCTGACCGTGTAATACGATCAGGTTTTTTTCGATGATTTATTCTGTTGCCGCTTTTTGTTTGGACAGCCAAGTAGTCAGCTGATCAATTTCTTCGGCAGATAAAGTATCAGCGAAAGCTGGCATGCCGTTACGACCATTCGTAACTACTTCTACAAGCTGTTCTTTCGACAAAACGTCACCAACGCCAACCAAGCTAGGAACAGATCCTTGGCCTTTTAGGTCAGCTGCATGACAGCTGATACATTTTGCTTGCTCAGCAATTTTCATTGCTGGATCATTTGCATCAACAAGTGATGCTTCTACTGCTGGTTTCGTGTAGTTCGGACGCTCTTGGCCTGCTAGTGCAGCCTCACGCGCCTTCTCTTCACGCTCAATATGTTCCGGTACTTGTCCGTTAATTTCAAGCTGATGCTGGTAGTGATCCCAAGAAACAACTGTCAAGTAAACGCAAGCTACAAGTGTTAGCCCCATCAATGAAGATGCAATCGGACGACGGTAGAAGCGGCGTTCCTTGCCAGTGTCGAGGAATGGTGCTAGCAACAATGCGCCAAACATGACTCCGGGAATACCTACTGTTCCGAGCAAGATGTAATCTTGCGAAACATATGGGTATTTCAAAAATTGATACAAGAACAAAAAGTACCAGTCCGGCATCGGTATAAATGCCGCATTCGTTGGATCTGCTGGATAACCTAGTGGTGCTGGCTCAGCAATAACCCATACAAGAAAACCAACCAAAACGACACAGCCGACCATCCATTCCTTAAGCAGGAAGTTTGGAATAAACGCTTCCGATTTACCTGGAAAAGACGTGTAGTCCGGAGGAATGTTCGGATGGTTGTTTTTCTTAACACGCGAGTCGCCTACATAGACAACCTTCTCGTTCGAATTATGACCATGCGCCATAAGTATGCCTCCCTTCGCTTAAAGTGGTCCCGAAATACCTTGTTTCCGAATCATGATAAAGTGCGCTGCCAACATTGCAATCAAAGCGCCAGGTAAGAAGAATACATGGATCGCGAAGAAGCGAGTTAGTGTTTGTGCGCCTACGATATCGCCGCCGTAAAGGAATGAAGCGAGATACGGTCCGATTACCGGTACGGATTCAGCAATTTGGACACCAACTTTTGTTGCGTAGTAAGCTTTGTTATCCCAAGGAAGCAGGTAACCTGTAAATCCTAGGCCTAACATGATGAAGAAGATGAGCATTCCGACAACCCAGTTCATTTCCCTCGGCGCTTTGTAAGAACCGGTAAAAAACACTCGAAGGGTATGTAAGAACATCATAACAATAACTAAGCTTGCCCCAAAGTGGTGCATGCCTCGAACGATTTGTCCGAATGCAACCTTGTGCTGCAGGTAATCAACGCTTGCATATGCGTTGATAATATCCGGAACATAATACATCGTCAAAAACATACCGGACAAAATTTGAATAACAGTGATAAAAAACGTCAGACCGCCGAAACAATATACGAATGCGGAAAAATGATGCGCTGGGTTAACGTGCTCAGGCACTTCATGGTCAGCCACATCTCTCCACAGAGGCGTAATGTCAAGACGCTCGTCGATCCAGTTGTAAACACTTTTAAACATCTGCCATACGACCTCCTTATTTCATTCTTGTATTCGGCATTACTGGACCCAAGTACACGAAGCCGTCTTCAAGCTTCACTTCGTACTCATCCAATGGGTTCGGGGCAACTGTAATGTTTTTCCCGTCTTTCGTGTAGCGCGCATCGTGACAAGGACAATCGTATTCATTTTGACCTTTTGTGTTCCATCCGATCGTACAACCTAAGTGTTTGCAAACTGGTGAAAGTGCAAAGATCTTGCCATTTGCATCCTTCGAAATCCAAGCTGCAAGCTCTGGGTCACTTACGTACCAACCGTCGATCTGATGAATTTTAAATTTGAATTCTTGCGGTTCGTTCGTAATTTTGCTCTCTTCCACAACTTTTACGTATGTACCCTCGCCCTTTTTCTTAAGGAGTGGATCCACTGCGAAACGAACCATTGGTAATACCGCGCCGCCCATCATAAATGCAGTTGTGCCACCAAGCGTATATGACAAAAATTGACGCCGGGACATTTCTTTGCGCTGAACCGGTCGATGCGCGGTCTCGTGTTGTTCATGGTTACTCATCTTCTGTTCTAACCCCCTTTGCCAACCATATCTCGCGTCTTGCCGCAGGGCAAAAACACATGACGAACTAGGACATAACTTATAATAGCCTAGGTGCTTGGGAGCGTCAAGAATATGGCTTCATATTTGAACGTTTATCAAATTATCGTTCAATAATTTGTTATCATTTTGTCACATTTGACCTTGTCTGGCATTTGTTTTCCCCGAAATCTAACTATATTATACGACAATTTTATGAAATTCATGTAGTCTGTCCACTCCATAAACTCCGTATCGCATTAGAAACATCAGATTGCTGCGGAAACTCACCATCTTGATTCGGACCAAACCATAAATCCACTTCTGGACACTCGGCAATCAATTGATTATTTGCAGTTACCGCAATAACATAACGAAACCCGCCGCGCTTCGCCGCAGCACACCACTCATTTAAATGCTCTGAGAGACGCTCGCTGTCGGAGATGTAATGCCATGCAGGATAAGTGACCACCCTCCCTTTAAAAGGGATTTCAATTAAATCCATTATGTCCCTAAGCTGCTCAAGCCATTCTGTTGCCTCATACGGCTTTGCTGCATTCGGCATTCCAGTCACAGGAAGCAGGCAAGTATCCAAATATGGACTTAACTCATCCCATTGCTCTTTTGTTATTTCACTAAATTTCATCGTTTACATTCTCACTCCTTAACATAATTGCAGCCTATATCAACATCACTGCTTCTATGTTAACTCCATTTCCGCTCCTTGCCAAACCAAATGTACAGAAAAAAGCCTCCCTGTGTCAAAACCGAACAGATTCGTTCGCATTTAACTGGGAAGCTTCCTCGCTCAATCGTCATTTTTACAAAAAAGACGATACGCGTTATTTTTTTAAAGCATTTAGCTGTTTTGCGAGACGGTAAAACGTATCCTCGTCACCAGCGGCCAATGCTTTGTCAATTGCCGTATAAATTTGGTTGGTTTGAAATTTCAATACCGCTTCGTCAAGCACAAACTCTGCGGCCAAACCTAGCATGGCTTCATACGTTACTTTCATTTTGTCCATAGGATACACCTCCAAACCGGCGTTAAGAGATCCTATATTCTATTCCCTTTGTCACGTAGCTCTCCATCGTTTTTTTCATACGCAGTAAATCGTCCTCTGTTAACTCTCTTACGACTTTGGCGGGTGATCCGATAGATAGAGTATAGGATGGTATTTTTTTGTTCTCTGTAACAATCGAACCGGCTCCTATTAAAGCATATTCACCAATGTCTGCGCCGTTAAGTACGATTGCCCCCATTCCAATTAATGTGCCTCTGCCTATCGTACAGCCGTGTATTATAGCGGCATGGCCGATAGACACTTCATCAGCTAGAATCAAAGGTTGATTCACATTCAAGTGACCGACGACTCCATCTTGAATATTGCAGCTATGACCGATTTGTATAGGTGCAAGATCCCCTCGCAGTACTGCATTAAACCAAACGGTGCTTTTCTCAGCAATCGTTACGTCACCAATTATTTTTGCACCTTCAGCTATGTATACATCTTCATGAATCTTTGGCATTACGCCTTTGTATGGGATCAACAATTTTCTTCAGTCCTCTCCAAGCGATCAAATATAACAAGCCATTTCTATCGTATTCTTATACTGTAGCTTATATTTGATCTTACTCCAAGAGTACGATTCCCAAAATCAATGGACCACTATCGGACCTGATTCCTCAAGGCTCACGCCAGCAACTACAGCTCGTCCTGCCTTGGTCATACGGACTACAGCCCCATAAATCGGATGCTCCCCAAGCCGAAGCAGCCCCAAATGAACCATCATAGCCATAATTCTCTGTTCCAAAATCGTATTTGCATCATCGTAAAAATAAGGCTTAATGAACGGAACAAGTACCGTTCTGAGCGACTCAACCGTAACCCATTCCACAGCGAGGGTGTTAATCCAATGCACGAGCGACAGTAAATGTGTAATTGGTCCCTTGTATAGCTTCAACCAATATCGATAGATTTGCTCTGCTTCGCTTGAAGGCCTGCTCTTCATGCGCTCTTCACCTGGACCCGTAACTGTCAAAAGCGTCTGATTTTCATTGATATACTTTGCGTGATAACAGTAATCGTATACGAATGAGAAACGATTCGGATATTGGTTAAAATGTCTGCCATATCCAAAACGCCATGCTCCTTTTGCAGGCAGCTCCTCTTGCACGCCAAAACGATCAAGCAGCTGCAGCGTAAATCGCTTGTACATCGACCCATCAGCTGTTAGCTGGATTTCATTATGGTACGTGTAATGAAGCAGATGTGTAATATCGTCGTGAATAAGCATTTGCTCATCCCGGTAAATAGGCGGCTCATCCGTATACTGCAGATCAGCGGCAAACCTCCTCGCAAGCGTATCGCGGAAGCGCGTCTTCAAATCGTTTGGAACCTGAAAGAGATATCTGCTTGGACCACTGAAGCCATTGAACAACCAACCGTGATGCTTGAATTTAGCTATCATTTCTCGCGGGCTAAGCTGCTTTTCGACTGCTTCTGTCTTTTTTTTGCTGCGTTTTGTTTTTTTCGGCGGGTCTAACTCCGGTTTGATGATCTCTTCCCCAAATCTGCTGTGCTGCACCCGAGCGAGCAAATCCTCTAAACTAAAGGAGTTTCTTGCTTCGAATAGCAAAGAGTTGAGGAATCGTAAATCCTCCATCTTCATGCTGCTTATTTGCGCTTCAAAAACATCATTTCGACTTACGGTAGAGAGAATGGATTGGATCAAATCGTTTTTGGAATGTCCATTGCATTCGCAACGGTAAACATCTGCAATTCTGCTAAGTTGTTGAATATCCGCGTACCCTAGCATATCCGATAAATTCATAGCTCTCTCCTTTCTACAGAAGCCGCCTTATCACTCGGGCGCCCCGCTTCGTAAGGGTATTGTGTAATGAATAAGCGTCAGTTGATATCATTATGGGAAAATATCTATTGTTTTATAACCTAGATTACAAGGAGTTTATACAAAAAAAGCCGCACCTTAATAAATAAAGGCGCAGCTCGTATGCGATTCCTATGCTTCATTTAAATGGATCGTGCAATTATACAGCTGCGGATGCCATTTCTCATCACGCAGCTCCAGGATAGAGTAAGACAAGTTGGATAAATATTGATCCTCGAGATCCGAACATAACTCTTCCATGATTTGAGCCAAAAAGCTGCCATGAGAAACGACAAGCAAGTTGCGCTTTGGATACTTCAGCTTCCATTCATTAATTGCGCTCAAGCCTCTTGCTCTGACCTCATCATTAGACTCTACACCTTCAGCAATTTCTCGCCAATTCGTTCCCCAGCGTTCGTGACGCTCCTGCTCCCTCGTGCCTTCAACCTCGCCAAAATACCTCTCTCTCAAGCGCGGCTCACTTTCAAGCAAAGGAATATTTAACTTCGAAGCGATAATCTGTGCTGTCGCTTGAGCCCGCTGCAGATCACTTGATATAACAGCATCCCATATCTGGTCTTCACGGCTTAATCGCTCTGCCAATGCTTTGGCTTGTACAATACCTACTTCATTCAATGGAATATCCGTTTGCCCTTGAATCTTTCCTTGTTCATTCCAGTCCGTCTTACCGTGGCGCACTAATCCAATCAACAAGCCGTATTCAGCTCCTTTATATAGTAGACATAACAAAAGCTCCCTAGGGAGCTTTATCATACATCAACATTAGCTTCGTGTTCTAGAGAGCCAGTTCAAAATCAGCAGCGTCATAATAAGACCAAGCAAGGACAATGCAACATAATATTGCGGGAAGGCCGGCATAACCTTTAGAACGAATGGCTCGCTAATGCTGGCAACCGGAACCTCTGCATAAAATCCTGCTGTAATTAAACCATCACCAGACGCATTTGCTGTGTCCATCAATCCGCTTAGCTCGGCAATTTCAGCTTGTGAAACACCGCCATCATTATCAAATATGAATACAAAGAATGCACTTGCAAACAAAGCCATACAAGCTGCAACGATCAGCGCGATATTACGGCGAAACGACTTCGAAAACTGATAGCTTTTGTGCGGAACAGGCATTAACCAAGATTCCTCAGCGTAAATGCGATCCATCACATTTCGATTCACATGCTCCATAGGACCGAGGCTCTCATCTTCCTCCGATAAGAAACGAATGATATCCTCGCTTTCTTCCCACAGCTCAAACTGCTCCGCACATGTCTTGCACTCAAGCAAATGAGTGTCTATTGCTATCCGCACTTCATCGTGATCAGCTAAATCCCAATATTCGCCGAATTTGTCTTGCGCATCGTTGCAATTCATCTCGTATTCATCCCTTCGAATTCCTCCATCAGCGGCGATTGTCCGAAATACGGCTCCAGCTGCGTTTTTACGCTTGCTCTTGCTCGGAATAGCAGTGATTTAACAGAACTGACCGTTTGTCCTAAAATATTAGCAATTTCTTGATAGTCCAGCTGGTCATATTCCCGAAGAATAAGCGCTGAGCGTTGTTTTTCTGGCAAGTTGTTTATCGCTTCTCGCACCATCGCCATACGTTCATTTCTTAGCACATGCTGCTCAGGAACCGCATCAAGCGCTGCGACAGGCTCGAATCCCGATTCATCAAGCGACACATGCGCTGATTTTTGCTTGCGAAGCTCGCTAAGTACTGTATTTCGCGCAATCGTATATAACCACGTCGAAAAAGAAGCATCCAATTCGCGAAACGAATGAAGGCTGCGGTAGGCTTTATAGAAGGTCTCAGAACACAAGTCTTCGGCCATAAGCTCGAGCTTTGCACTCTTCAGCATGTGATAAATAAACGCTAAAATTTTTCGTTGGTAGCGCCGCATAAGCTCGGAGTACAGCTCGACATTGCCATCCTTTATCTCTCGTATCAACTGGGAATCAGTCATGACAGGCGAACCTCCTCCACCTGCGGATTATTCCCGGACCGCTATATATCATTGTACCGTCCCGGGAACGAAAAGTTGCGGTGTTTATCATAATTAATTCAAAAAACACGAATATACATATAATTCGTGTTTCGAGGGCAAATTCCTGCCTCTTTCGACAAAAGGATAAAATACAATATTTTTACAAATGTGGATGCGCAAATATACGTTTTGGACTCAAGCTGATCAATAACTATGTATTGGAAATAAAGTTTTATTCTACTCGCCTTATAGAGTTCTTGCAATATAAATCGCTTTCTTTAAGCTGGGAAAGGTTCACATTCATGATTTTTGACTCCAATGGGGAACATGACTATGCACAATAATTTAAACAACAACTTGGAGGTAATAACCGTTATGAAAAAAACAATTATCGCCGTTTTCTCAGCATGTTTAATCTTTAGTGCAAGCTCTGCTGTGTACGCTGCTGCTCCTGTATCTGAAAAAGAAATGCATATGAAGAAAGTGGAAGAAAAGAAAAAGCATCAAATGCATGTAAAGAAAATGGAAGAGAAAAAGAAACATAAAATGCATGCTAAAAGCCTTCATGCAAAAAGCATCCATGCAAAAAAAGCTCATGAAAAAAACCTACATGCTAAAAGCATGAAAGCAAAAACATTGAAAGCAAAAAACTTGAGAGCAAAAGAGATTACTAAAATGCCGAAAACCGGCTTCGGCGGCGCCAGCGAACAAGCTGAATAAACAGTAAAAAACGAGGGGATCTACTCTCCCCTCTCTTACTAACTTTGAAAAAGTTTATATTGCAATTGATAGCTGCAGCTATTTTTGCCGGGTGTACAGCCTGCAGCTACTCAAATGATCAAGATCATGGTATTAAGCCTCAAATAACAACAACAAAATCTGAGTATAATGAACCCTTTGTAAAAGCAGAAACCATGCCGAGTCCACCGCCTACAAATCATAATCAAATCATTCCGAATACAATTTCTAAAGTAAAATTAGAGGGAATCGTACCCATTAAACTTTCCATTCCCGCTCTAGAAATCGATGCGATCATAGATCCAGTCAGCATAACAGAAAACGGCCAAATGGATGTTCCATCAAGCACCAAGAGGGTAGGGCTATTATCTAATGGCATTCTTCCTGGCATGGTCGGCAATTCAGTTATAGATGGACATGTTGACAGCCATACAGGACCAGCCGTATTTTACAGATTAAAGAACATAAAATTAGGTGACATGATTTCAATAAAAAGTAAAGAGGACTGCACCATCGATTTTAAAGTGGAATCGATTGAAATATTCAAAACATCCGAGGCTCCACTTTCGAAAATTTTTGGTCCCGCGGATGAGTCTCGTTTAAATTTAATTACATGCACTGGTAAATTCAATCGTAAAAATCAAGAATACTCAGAACGGCTCGTCGTTTTTGCAAAACGGCACTCCGATAAAAAAATATGCAAATCTGCAAGCTATAACCCATGATCTGATTCAGTTGTATAGTGGATGTCAAAACGACGCCATTAATTGAATCATTGATGGGTTTTTTCTATCGTATTCATCCTTCTAACCGCATATGTACTTTTACTTTTTTATCATATCCCTCCCCTACCTATTTCTTTCTAATAGTCACATGACATAGAAACTATGCCTCTGTAACAAACACACAAACACTTAAATAGATACATACATATCTTATATAGCAGTCAAATAAGAGGAGGTTTTTAAATAATGGCTCATAATATCGGTATTATCCTCGTTCTTTTCATTCTTTTGGTTATTGTCGCTTGCAGCTGCGGTGTCTTCGGCCGTAATGAGAGAAACGATGACAGAGAAGAAAACAACGATGTACGCAGCAACGAAAACAATAGAGTAAGCGACAGAGGTTACAACGGCGGTTGTGGAGTAGGCTATTAATCCCTCAATTCAGCTTCAGACATGGATAATTTGTATTTCCCTGCCAAACAACCAATAACTATACGGCATCCATGTATAACTTACTTTCTAAACAGCAGCAAGGAGGTGAATTTCTTATGTCAGGGTCAGTTGGCGGTGCTCACAATAACATTGGTTTTATTCTCGTGTTGTTTATTTTGTTAGTCATTATTTCTTGCAGCTGCGGTATTTTCGGTGGCAGATACTAGTCGTATATAAGATCCAGTTTAACAAGCTTCCATTAGATTATTTGCTCTATCTTCATTTACTAGTCTAATGACATTGAAACTATGTCTATGTAACAAACACACAATCAAAAAATGAGAGTCAATCATACGTTATATAGTAGTTAAATAAGAGGAGGTTTTAAAATAATGTCTCATAATATCGGTACGATCTTGGTTCTTTTCATCTTATTAGTCATTGTTGCTTGTAGCTGTGGCGTATTGGGCCGCAATGAAAGAAGAAATGAAAATCAAGTTGAAAGTGTCAACGAAAAAAGAAATGACAGAGTGAGCGACAGAGGTTACGGCGGCTGTTGCGGAGGCTACTAATCCTATTTTCACCACTCTGCTCGCTCTATGAGATGGATAAACATACTCTATCTACCCATTATCCTGTCTTATAGCTATAGCTTTAACTAACTTGCTCTATAAGATAATACAAGGAGGTGAATGTTTTATGTCAGGATCAGTTGGCGGTGTAAATAATAATATTGGTTTTATTCTTGTACTCTTCATTTTGCTCGTGATTATCTCTTGCAGCTGCGGAATTTTCGGTGGTAACAACTACTAATCATTAGCGATTGGATATGACTTATTCACTTGTCCTACAGACTGCAGAGTATCCTTAACGGTCTTCCCTATACAAAACCTCTAATCCCCTATTATAGGCTAATGATACTGGGCATATGTCACCCCATGACAAATATCCAGTCACTAAGCTTTTGCAATGCATACCTTACAATGTATTCAAGTCGCAAGGAGGTGGATGTTTAATGTCAGGATTCGTTGGTGGTGCTCATAATAATATTGGTTTTATTCTGGTACTGTTTATTTTGTTGGTGATTATCTCTTGCAGCTGCGGTATTTTCGGTGGAGGTTACTAATAAATAATAATTGAAGGGCTTACTGCTGCTCTCACGCATTCAAAATGCTGAATACACTTAAGCCTCTCCAGAAGACCCATTATGTGGGTCTTCTTTTTTTATCTTGAATCTAATCCTTGCTTACATAGTCAAAAAATGTCTACATATGCTCTTTCAGATGTAGCCCTTAATTGAATTACCTTTTTTTATGAAAGTATTGACAAAATAGTAAAACCGCTAAATAATAAAATAAATACATTAGTTAGTAAATTAATTAATTTGAGGAGGTCTTTTATTGAAAGTATTCATTACAGGAGTTACTGGGTATGTTGGCTTAGCAGTAGCTAAACAATTCCTATCCCAAGGTTATCAAGTTTCCGGATTAGTTCGAACACATGAAAAAGCTGATCAATTAATAAAATTAGGCATCTCCCCTGTAATAGGCGATCTTGCTGATCTGGCTTTGCTGGCGGAATGTACTCTTGCTGCTGATGGTGTCATTCATACTGCTATCTCGCATAGTTCTGACATGGAAAAATTAGATGTTCTTGCAGTTGATGCCATGTTAGACGGTTTGGAAGGCACTGGCAAAACATTCGTATATACGAGCGGAACGTTAATCTATAACGATACGCTTCATAATGTCGTTGATGAGGATTCGGCTGTAAATCCATTGCCGTTCTTGCAATGGAAAGCAAATCAGGAGCAAAAAGTGCTGACAGCTGCTGAGAGAAACATTTGTACTGTCGTTATTCGACCAGCTCTCGTTTACGGAGGTGGTGGCGGTTTAGTTGGGGCGACTATTCAAAGAACGAAGCTCACTCAATTCGCCAAATACGTTGGTGATGGACTAAACGCATGGTCAACCATTGATGTAGACGACTTGGCAAACCTTTATGCATGCGCTTATACATTTGCATCTCCTGGGGCTTTATATAACGCTGCTTCCAGGGAACTCATTACGACCAAAGAGCTCATAATAGCAATTGGCAAAATTGCCGGCGTCGCTGAAATTGAATCGTGTAGTTATGAGGAAGCTGTTCATGTTTTGGGCCCTGCTGCTTGGGGAGCGAGCATTAACCAAAGAATATCTGGTTTGCGTGCTGAACAGCAGCTGCAATGGAGCCCCTCTGCCAACTCGATCGTCAAAGAAATGGAGGAAGGTTCTTACCAAGCTCTGGCAAAAATAAAACGATAGTCCGTTACCGGACTATCGTTTGGATGCTTCGCTATCTTCATAAGTATTCAGAAATTTTATGGATTTAGCTAATATTCGTATGAGTTGCTCGGCGTCATCTGCACCTAGATGTTCTCGCAAGTGCTGAAAACGTTCAAATAGCTCTGTCTCCCTTGCTCCAACAAATTCATGTCCAGCTTCAGTTGCTGTAACAAGAATGGATCTCCGATCACTTGCATCCATCGTACGAGTAATATACCCGATCTGTTCAAGCGATTGTATGACATGCGTCACAGCAGCTGAGGTTATTTTCAACTGTTTGCTTAGATCGGAAACTTTAATGCCATTAGAACCCGGCGGACATAAATACGTCAAGTAAACAAGCAAATTGGATTCGCTCTGCCGGAGCTCCTTAGAAGGACTAAACACATGCCCGACACGCTTCAATTGACCGAATACGAGCGCAAGTTCCTTCGTTAAGTGATCTATATTCGTTCCTTGAAAGTTATCGTCATTACTCATACCATTATGAGCCCCCATAAGCTTTTTCCAATTTATTTTTAAATTATTTACTAAATTAATAATGGTGTCAAGATGGAAAGTCAAGCTTCATTTTTTATGGATGACTCAAAGTTAATCCATTCCTTATCTTTCATTTAACGGTTTAAACGTCCTGCCCGCGATGAGTATGTACTGTAATTCATTTGGCTGAATGATCGTGCCTCCACCTGCGTTTAATTGTTTTTTGATGATGGCATCCTTTTTAACAGCTGGTCTTGGCCTATCCTTAATATCCACTGTAGAATCATCTGCATCCATGATGGATGAGTGTTCAAAATATACGATAGTATGCAGATCCTCTTGTCCCTCCGGTATATCTTTCCCTGTACTATTTTTGGCAGTTACGGTTAGATCAATGAGCGATACTTTATTTTTCACAAAGACATTATATGAAATTTCTATTGGCTGGAACGCATTGGGGTCTGCTGTTCTTGCTATCCCTACTCGGTCATCATCAGAAAGATACTTCAGTTTTCCTTGCTTTAATAATCGTTCGTCATTCAAAGTGATCACATTATTTTCATTCGTGACTTTAAAAGAGAAGGAATCAAAAAGTATTCGAGCTGGAACGAGCAGAAAACCTTTCTCCACTACTGCTTTAGTGTCCATCTCTACATTTTGACCATTAACCTTTGCAGTCTTATTGCCTGCCTGAATTTGAACAATGTTCTCCCCTTCTTTAATTTCAGCTGTTTTCGTTTGGTTATTATAAGAAACTGTAGCACCCAGCAATTCACTTACAGATCTTAATGGTAAAATCAATCGATTCTGTTTATCAACATAAGGCTCCTTTGGATAGGTATATGCCACATAATAATTGTTCATTTTCAAAATAACGGGTGTACTTTTTTTGGGTGCAGCATAACTGACAGCTGTTATGGAGAACATCATTACACCCGCAATGGTCAATTTTATTAATTTTCTCATCATTTAACAAACACTCCTTTTTTAGCATTTATCGATAAAACGTAATTCTCTATCCATTTGTTGCGCTAAAGCCCGAATTAGGTAATGCTTTTCAAATTTTGAAATGATATATTGAAATCATTAGCTAGGAAAGGATGATTGCCGATGTTATGCATCTTTATCGAATACTTCAATATTACTAATGTCAATAATCTACCTATAAATCAAAAGGATGGTCCTATTTGAAAATTAAAAATAGCAATAATATCCCTGTCCGTTTTTTCATAAACGACAAAATTAAGCTTGAAAAAAATGCTTTAGCAGAACTTGATCAACTCCTCACCGTCAATGAATCTGTAGAAACCCTGAAACAGCACACTAGCGGTTATTTTACGAACGAAAATGCAAAAATTGAAGAGGTAGCGATCACTCCCGATTTCCACAAAGGCAGCGGCATTCCGATTGGTACAACCATCTTCACCAAAGGATTTGTCATCCCTCAAGCTGTAGGCAATGACATTAATTGTGGCATGCGGTTATACACGACATCGCTGAAGGAAAATGATATCCGGTCAAATCTTAAACAAATCGAATCCGATATTCGTCATATTTTCTTTGAAGGCGGACGTCATATACCAATGACAAGGGTGCAGCGTGAAGCTATTTTCAAAGAAGGATTAATGGGTATTCTCGAGACACAGAAATCGATTAAGTGCAATGGTTTGTGGGAATTTTATGATGCTAAGCAGCAAGAGGACGACCTTTTAAAGGTAAATCGATTTGGTTCATTTATTACGGATAAAGTAGATGGACTGGATAGTTATTTAGGCAGCGATGATTTGTCCTATGATAGTCAGATTGGATCGATCGGCGGCGGCAATCATTTTGTAGAAATTCAGAAAGTAGTGAATATACGCAATCATGCTTTGGCAAAGGAATGGAATATCAAAGCTGGCCAAATCGTCGTTATGATTCATACAGGCTCTGTATCTATCGGGCATCACGCAGGTCTGAACATCAAAGAAATGCTTAAAGAAATTTACCCCGCCTCTCTTAAGCATCCAAGCAATGGGATCTATGTCCTGCCTCATTCCGAACAATATGAATATCAATGGAATCGTTATTGGAACCTCCTTCATAACGCAGCAAACTTCGCTTTTGCGAATCGCTTATTTCTGGGGCTTATGCTTCAAAAGTCATTGTCCAAAAGCATAAAGGATTTTGAGTATAAATTACTCTACGATGCCCCTCACAACTTCGTATGGGAAGAAACGATTGATGGCAGCGAAGGTTTTATCCATCGCAAAGGCTCTTGCACAGCAAAGTCAGCTGAACAAATGGCCAACACCCCTTTTCAATTTACGGGTGAGCCGGTCTTTATACCTGGATCCATGGGAGCGAAAAGCTACATTCTTGCAGGACTTGGCAATCGTGAGAGCTTATTCAGCGCTAGTCATGGTGCTGGTCGAAGCCTTTCAAGAGGAGATTCAGTAAAAGTAGATGATGCTTTGTTTCGCGAATTTATTTCCAAGTTTAATATTGTTACACCTATTGATCCGAACCGTAACGATATTGAATCCAGACAGGATATACTCAAGAAATGGGAAGAAGAATTGAAGAAAGAGGCTCCGTACGCTTACAAGGATATCAATGCCATCATCGAATCACATGAAGAACACGGCATGGCACAAATTGTTGCAGAAGTTGAACCTATTTTAACGATAAAAGGGTAAAGCTTTTTATACTGAAGGTTTAGTGGTTTAAACTAAAATATTTCATTTTTAATAATTAAAAGAGCAAAAAAGCCACGTCCTTGTGACGTGGCTAACAGATGACATTCTATATTTTAGACAGCTTTATTTTAACCATGTGTCCAATAAGTGTGAAACAGGATTATATATGTAGATAATCCCATCCAAAGGGTTGGGGAGTCCAATATGTAAAGCTTGAGCAATGCCTATTACAGTCCCAAACAGCAGAAGAATGGAAAATATCCATAATTCTTTTCTTGATTTTCCTCTTAATAGCGCAGGAACATCAATGGCAATAATTAAAGCGACCGCTACAAGGATCACTATGATAGGTACCATATGTGCATCTTCACTCCTCTTTCTTCATGTCTTCCAGAAAGGAATTAGACACCGTACCTAAATGTCGAATCTTATGATTTACCTTCACATTTACTGGCATCGTCTCAAAAGTGTGATCCCAATTTTTTTTGAGCTTTCTCCAATCTTTAGGATTCGAACGATGAATAACATCCCCAAATCCAAAAATATCAACTTTGTATTTTTTCTGCACTTTTTTTACTGTCGCGTCAATGAAACCCTCCACTTTGCTGTTTGCTAGCCTTTCTACTTCTGCAATATTTTTCGTCTCCAACAAATCTATGGAGCATTGTACTTCCCCTATATTAATTTCTATTCGTACTTCAATATCGATCTGAGGTTGTCCATTCTTTACGCTGCCTTTGACCTTTGTCTTAGACCGAATGACCTCGAACGTAATTTTGCCGCCTTGTGGACAAGCAACAAAACCAACCGTGCTTTTAATTTCATCGCTAATATAGTTGTATGCTTTGCTTTCAGTTTCATTTAGCCAACCAATCAACTTATCCTTCTTAAATACCGCGAGTCCCGAATATTGCAATGTAGTTGGGGTCAGAACCTTCTCCATATTTCTCTTTTCTTGCCCTATTTGCTCGTCTCCCAAAACAACAAGACCTGTTAATACAGGATCTCTTCCTTCGCTCACGAGTGTAGTAATAAGCTCATCCAATGTAACCGTTGTTGTTGGAGCCCATTGCTGCTCAGAAGTCTGAAGAGTAGAGAACAGACTGACCGCGGGGATCGTTTCCAGCTTTGTTAATACTTTTAGCGTATTCTCGGCAGTCGTATGCTTTGAAACAACGATAAAGAAATCAGTACGAATTTCTTCATCTCTTGACAAGAGATCTAACGCCTGACCGATTCCTTCCTTAGCTAAGGATTCGCCAAGAACCACAATTCGCAGATGGGAAGGATAGATTTTACGAGGGTTTACTGTAGTCATTTTGCGTATTGCTTCGAAAATGGTATTAGCCGTGATTTGATACGTCGTGACGGGTGTCTTGTCACCGCCCTTCTTCCCTGCAACTTCAGTCGGCTCGACGACCTGAACGGAAACCTTATATTGATTTCCGACCTTGTCAATCCCCAAAGCTACAGCGATTGCGAGCTCATTCAACTCACGGCCCTTCCAACAACCTGTGACGAATATAAGCGAGATGACAATTAAACAGAGTAAATATCTTTTATGCATCATCGATTATCCACCTGCATTATCGCGCGACGGTTCAGAATGACTACTTTGTTCGCGAATGATGTTGTTTTTATTGATCAATTTAGGTCGCGCAATCATTGCCCATCGGGGGAATCGGAATATGGTATCCTTTTGCTCTTCAAGATTAAATGGTGCAAATGGACTCAGGTAGGGAACTCCGAATGAACGCAAACTGCACAAGTGAAGTACGAGTGCAAAAATCCCAATAATAATCCCGAACAACCCAAAAGAAGCAGCAAGTATCATCAAAGGAAAACGAAGCATTCTAAAGGTCATGGACATGTCGAAGGCCGGAAGCACAAAGCTGGCAATCCCCGTTAGTGCAACGACGATTACCATGGCGGCAGATATAATCCCCGCCTCAACAGCCGCTGTTCCAATAACCAATGTTCCTACAATGGAGACGGCCTGTGCAATGGCCTTTGGCATTCTTAAGCCAGCTTCCCGTAAAATTTCAAATGTTACCTCCATCATCACGGCCTCGATGAACGCTGTAAAAGGTACCCCTTCTCGTTGAGCAGCCAAACCGATTAACAGCTGCGTAGGCAGCATTTCCTGATGGAATGTAGTGACAGCAATGTAAAGTGACGGACCTAACAGAGAAATAAAAATACTAAGAAAACGAAGCATACGAATCAACGTGCTGATATCCGCGCGCGTATAATAATCCTCAGCAGCCTGTATAAACGAGATAAATAATGCTGGGACGACCAATACAATCGGCGTTCCGTCAACCAAAATGGCTACTTTCCCTTCCAAAAGCTCAGCTGCTATGACATCCGGACGTTCCGAATGATACAACGTAGGAAAAGGAGTATAGGTTTTTTCTTGGATTAATTCCTCAATGTAGCCGCTCTCCAATATGCCATCAATATCGATCCGATCGAGACGACGATGCACTTCTTCTACTATCTTGTCATTTGCAATTCCTTTGATATACATGATCGATACATCGGTTTTTGTCACTCTCCCAATTGACGTTGTTGTGAGCCATAAATTAGGATCTTTTATTTTGCGGCGGATTAACGCCGTATTGGTTCGAATACATTCTGTAAAGCCTTCTTTCGGTCCCCGAATAACGGTCTCTGTCGTGGATTCCGTGACTGCACGGTCTTTCCAGCCTCGCATGCCGATGATGAACCCTTGGGCGCAACCGTCCAATAAAAGAATGACATCTCCAGACAACAAAGCAGTTGTCAAAGTACCAAATTCAGAAACATCCTTGATAGCTCCTACCGTTAGAATTTGATCCTTCACAACTTGGAGGATCTTCTCTGGGCTTGATACGTTTGGGTCAAGCTCCGTATTAGGGATGCTTGGCATAAGCGATTCGATGATGAATTTCTGCACAGATTGCAAATCCGTTAATCCATCTGTATAAAATATCCCGGCTTTAAATTTCTCTCCTGCTCCAATCTGAATTTCTCTGATCACAATATCGCTGCTATCACCTAGCATATTTTTTACATATTGGATATTATCATCAAGGCTTAAGTTCAACCTTTTTTCTTGGGCAGCTTTGTTGGAATCTATTCGCTTGCTTGCTGGAAGCTCCATCTTGTTTTTTGATTGATTATTGAAAAACCCCATTTGTCTATGTTCCTCTCTGCTCTGAAATAGGGTAATTTTTTTGAAAATATCTTTTACATTTGTTAACCAAACTTCGTTGATTCATACATTCATTGAATGAAGAGAGTAACTAGGACAAGTGTTTATCTAACAAAGTAAAAGGTAACAATGAGAAGATGCTGCAATGCTTTAGTCAAAGCTAATGGGGAATGGTTTTTATGGACGATATAATATAACGCAGATAACTTAGAAAGAGGCCAAAAATGGTAAGAGACATCAAAATAAATGTGCGTCAATTTACTGTGTTAGTCATATTGTATTCCGTTGGTACTGCTGTCTTAATTATTCCATCAACATTAGCTGAAATCGTCAAACAAGACGCTTGGATCGCGGCTGTTCTCGGTGTGGGATTAGGGATGTTACTCGTATTATTGTACAATGCCGTAGGGAATATTTATCCAGAAATGACCCTAGTTGAAAAAAATGAGAAGCTTCTCGGACGCTGGCTGGGAAAGGCCGTTTCTATTACCTTTGTTTTTTTTGCATTCATTACAGCGGCAGATCTTTTGTATTATATGGCGGATTTTATAACTACACAGATCATGGCCGACACACCAGCGCAAGCTATTCATATTCTTTTTGCTTGCATAGTCATCATGGGAGTTCGTCTTGGTCTTGAAAATCTAGCTCGGACAGCGGAGTTTTTTTTCCCTTGGTTCGTTTTATTATTTATCATATTAGTCATTTTCATCTCGCCGCAAATCGACAATCACAACATTCAACCCGTATTTGATACTGGAATAAAACCGATGATTCGTTCTACTTTAATCTTCACAAGTATTTTCTCTCTTTCCCCTGTTGTTTTTTTAATGATTTTCCCTGTTTCAGTGAATCAACCTAAAAAAGCACAAAAAGCTTTTTTGATAGGCACATTTATAGGGGGAATCATTTTAATTATTATTATCGCTTTGGCTATTCTAGTTCTCGGTCCTGATACAACAGGAAGGCATATGTATCCAAGTTTTGCGCTAGCCAAAAAAATAAACACAGGAAATTTTATACGTATTGAAGCCATAATGGCTGGAATATGGTTTGTCACGATTTTTTTTAGAACATCACTGTATTTTTACGCAGCTGTAATCGGTCTTGCACAAACGTTGAACTTAAAAGACTACCGCTCACTTACGTTACCTTTAGGGATGATCATGGTCGTATTTTCCCTCATTTTACATCCTAATGTCCTTCATGGAATTGAATTCAACAAAGGAGCATGGATACCTTATGTCTCGACATACGGACTCATTCTTCCTTTGATTTTATTAGTCGTTCATGCGTTTCGAAAACAGTTTTTAAAAAACTAACGTTTGAAAATAGGCTGTCCAACAAGTCATTTAGATGATTGGACGGCCTTTATTAATTACACTCCCCTACTCCTGCATTGTTCATCGATTCGTTACATTTCACCCTCCATATAGCTCTATCGAGTCATATTATTTTCACTTCATAAAGGGCATACTGATTTCAGCCCAATTGGAAGCTGTAATCATTTATTCATTGTGAAATACATCACATAGTTTGAAAGCGAGTGAAATCATGAAAGAAAACAAACAAAATCGTCCAAAACAACAGGAAAAAAAATTAATTATGTTATGTGCGGTTGTGACACTGCTCATGCTGCTGTCGATCATCCGAAAATTTATGAGCTAGTTCAAACAAGAATCAATCATCTAAGGAGTGAATTCCATGCTGCTTAACGGCTATGATCCCGTTGTATTCAGTCGTATACTAACCTCTCTCACCCTTGGCTTCCACATCATCTATGCCACGATAGGTGTCGGCATCCCGCTGATGATAGCACTAGCCGAATGGATCGGCATTAAACGAAATGACTTTCATTACCTGCTGCTTGCAAGGCGCTGGGCTCGTGGCTATGTAATCACCGTTGCAGTAGGCGTCGTGACAGGAACAGCTATTGGCCTGCAGCTAAGTCTGCTATGGCCAAGCTTTATGAGAGTTGCTGGACAATCTATCTCCCTGCCTCTTTTCCTTGAAACCTTTGCATTCTTTTTTGAAGCCATCTTTCTCGGTATTTACCTCTACACTTGGGATCGCTTTAAAAGTAGGATGACGCATTTTTGGCTGTTGATTCCCGTCGTTATTGGTTCTTCAGCTTCAGCTTTCTTCATTACGATCGTGAACGCATTTATGAATTACCCGGTTGGATTTACTTTAGTTAATGGTGAAATCGCGGACGTTAATCCTATTGCAGCAATGCTTAGCCCGGCCATGCCGACTAAGGTAGCACATGTGCTCTCTTCAGCTTACTTAACCTGCGCATTCATACTCGCAGCCATTACGGCTTGGTCGCTGCTTAAAGGAAAAAACCATATTTACTATAAGAAAGCTTTAAAGCTCACAATGGTTTGTGCCTTTGTTTTTATGATTTCTACAGCGCTTATCGGAGATTTGTCGGGAAAATATCTTGCAAAATATCAACCCGAGAAGCTGGCTGCAACGGAGTGGCATTTTGAAACGATGGGCAAAGCGCCGCTTATACTCGGAGGTATCCTTACCGAAGACAATGAAGTGAAATACGGACTAAAAATCCCGTTTGGCCTAAGCATTCTCGCTCACAGCAATCCGTTTGCTGAGGTTACTGGATTAAATGAATTTCCTGAGGATGAGCATCCGCCTCTATGGATTCATTACCTCTTTGACATTAAGATGGCTTATGTAGCCTTTATGGTGCTGGTCTCCCTTCTGTTTATTATTGAAATGGTTCGAAAAAAAGGGAATACATACCGCCGCTGGCTTCTTTGCGCCGTTGTTATTGCTGCTCCAGTAGCGATACTCACCATTGAGCATGGTTGGATTTTCTCAGAGGTTGGCAGGCAGCCGTGGATCTTAAGAGGCATTATGCGTACTGCGGAAGGTGCAACGACATCCGATCATGTCGATTTGATGCTTTTGCTATTTGCTCTGCTTTATCTTGTGCTCGGCATTTCTTCTGTAAGAGTTCTAATAAAAATGTTCCGAAATAATCACGCTGAAGATGAAATAGCTGCCTACGAGAAGGAGGCTCATGATCCATTATGAGTTATGAAGTCATTGGTATTACCGTGCTTTGGACTTTTCTGTTTGGCTATCTCATTATCGCTTCTATTGATTTTGGCGCCGGTTTTTTCAGCTATTACAGCTCTATTACTGGAACGAGGCATCTGATCCATTCCATCATTGATCGGTATTTGTCCCCAGTATGGGAGGTCACGAATGTTTTTCTCGTGTTCTTTTTTGTCGGGTTTATCGGATTTTTTCCGGATACCGCCTATTATTATGGAACTGCCTTGCTTATACCGGGAAGCATTGCCATTGTGCTGCTAGCTATTCGAGGGGCTTATTATGCTTTTAATCATTACGGCTCACGAAGTCGGAAAATCTATACACTCATGTACGGGGCTAGCGGCTTGCTTATTCCAGCTGCCTTATCAACAGTACTAACGATCTCAGAAGGAGGATACATCAAGGTTACAGACGAAGGAAAAGTAGTATTTCTCGTTAACGAACTGTTTAGAAGCAGCTATTCCTGGTCCGTTGTTCTGCTCGCCCTTGTAAGCGTGCTGTACATATCGGCTATGTTCTTAAGCTTCTATGCCCATAAAGCAGGCGATGCTCCTGCATTTAAGATCGTTCGAACATACGCGCTCGTATGGAGCTTACCGACAATACTTAGCAGCCTTCTTGTTTTCTTCGCCATCCATGACCATAATCGTGAGCACTATGAGAAAATGCTGGATAGATCATGGATGTTCGCTTTATCCTTTCTCTTTTTTATGTTAGCTGTTTACTTGGTGTGGAAGCGCCAGCGACTTGGATTATCGTTTATCTTCGTCATTTTGCAGTTTGCATTCGCCTTTTATGGATACGGCTCAGCTCATCTGCCTTACATTCTGTATCCCTATTTGACCATACACGATAATTTCACCAATGACTCGATGGCTATTGCGCTAATCATAGCATTTGTACTCGGCTTGCTGCTTCTGATCCCTTCACTATACTTGCTGATGCGTCTGTTTTTATTTAACACTAAATACGTCAAAGGCAAATAAATACCGTAAACGAAAGCAGGTGTACGATATTGGAAATTACTTTAATTATGATTGCCCCTCTTCTCATAATAGGCATTGCAGTTGTGTTCCTATTTGTATGGGGTGCTAAAGGCCAAACTTCGCCTAGGGAATAATCTCATTAAAAAACGCGTCTTTTTCCTTTTGGAATTGGACGCTTTTTTATTAAGATCTATATTCACGATGAAAGTATAGCCTCTGCTACAAGCTGCCCCGATAGGGTTACCATCGGTGTTCCCCCGCCTGGATGCGTCGTACCTCCGACAAACCATAAACCCTTTAGATCAGCTTGATTGGAGGGTCTGGCAAAGGTTTGCCGCGCTGTATTGGAGGAAATGCCATATATAGCTCCGCGGTATGCCGATGTCTGCTTTTGCATTTGGTCAGGAGTGTAGACTGCTGAAAACTCTGAATCATCAATTAAACCAGACAAGCCATATGCTTCAAGTTTCGTTAAAATGTTTTTCTGATACGATTCGGCTTCTTGCTCCCAGTTCAACAGCGGAGAAGTGTATGGAGCGTTAGTCAGGATAAACAGGTTGCTGCCTCCAGCAGGGGCCATCCCATCCTCTGAGTAACCTGAATGGCAAATGTAAATTGCAGGGTTCTGAGGTGCTCTTCTTTGCTGGAAGATGTCGTCAAACTCACTGCCATAGTGTTCTGGGAAAAACACAGTATGATGCAGCAGCTGGCTGTAGGTCTTCTTACTGCCAATGAGGGAAACAAAACCTGATAACGATGGCTCATACGATGAGATTTTGGCATTGCTCATGCTTGGTCGCTTTGATTCTTCCAGCAGGTTTTTGCAAATAGCCAGCACATCACCATTTGCGATGATGATATCAGCTTTATAGTCCGCTTTGCTCGTAACAACACCTGTGATGCGACCGTTTACTGATGTAATCTGTTGAACACTCTCGGACGTATGAATCGTTACACCAAGCTCCTGAGCAAGGCGGCCGAATGCCTCCACAATCTGGTAGGTGCCGCCTCTCACTCCATAAATACCTAACTGCAGCTCCAAATGAGCAAGCATTGCAAAAATAGACGGAGCCGTCCGAGGAGCCGATCCAACATAGGTCGCATACCGTCCGAAGAGTGCAAGTGTATGCGGATGCCTAAAGTAACGGCGAAGCAGCCGTTCCAATGTCAGCCATGGACGAATCCGCAGCAAACCCGCAAGCAGTCGGAAGTCAACTTTATCCTTCCATGACAGCAGCAGCCGATTCATGAATAGCTGATCAGCTTGTTGATATAACGCAGCAGCCTCTTTCATGAATGAGTGATACTGCTTCGCATCCTCTGGACTATATGCAGCAATTTGCGCTTCCATTAGAACGAAATCAGAGCATAAATCAACCGTCGTTCCGTCTGCAAAATGATTCCGCGTGCCCGGGTTCAGCGGATAAAAAGTAACGTAGTCCTCCATTCTTCGACTAACGCTCTCGAATACATGCTGAAATACATGAGGCATCGTAATCGTGCTTGGTCCACGGTCGAAGCGATAACCGCCAAGCTCAATGCGCTGAAGCTTTCCGCCGAGTGCTGCCTGTTGTTCAAGCACAGTGACGTGATAACCCGCATATGCCAATCGAATCGCTGCAGATAATCCGCCTAAACCTCCGCCAATGACAATGACTCGCTTCACGAATACCTCCTCCCTTTCCATTCATAACCAGTGCCATTTAAGCTCGCCCGCCATGAGGCCAAGGCAATCGCTGACAGCAGAAATATACTTGCAGGTAAACAGAGGGATAAGTACCAGGGCTGTCCACTTTTCCTATCAATGATTCTCTTCAGACAAATGCCTAGTAGATAGCAGAGCGAGCTTGGCAATAAAACAGTTGTAAGCCATCCTTCCGGATATGCATGCATGAGAAGCCCAGCTAAACTAATGATCATCATTATCGGAGGCAGTATATAAAGCAAGGTGTACATAAACAACATAATTCCAAGCAATAAGCTGCTGCGACCTATACCTGCAAATATATTTTTCTTATAGCCGTTCCAAACCCCGGCAGCGTTCTGATACATACGCATGGAAATTTGGGGGCAAACGTAGGCTAAAGTGACGGGAAGCCCGGCTTTTTTGACAGCACCAGCCAGCCGCATATCATCGACGAGATGACCTTTGAAGCCAGCATGGCCGCCTGTCGCCCAGTAGCTTTCTGCTGAAATCATCAGAAAAGCACCGTGTGCGGCGACGAACTTTGGATCTGGCGATTGCCGAACGAGTCGTATTGGCAGATGGCAAGCAATCGAGAAGCTCATCATCGGGACGATGAGCTTCTCCAGCCATGTTCCAGTTTCCTGCTTAGGGAAACCGGTCACGAGCCCTTGACCTTGCGCTAAAGCGGTGTCAAGCGCATCCGCGAGCGCACCCGGCTCAAGCCGCGCATCAGCGTCGAGGAATAACCACCATTCGCCGTGCGCCGCTTCGGCGAGCTGATGACATGCGTGCGACTTGCCCAGCCAGCCGAACGGCAGCACATCACCGGGCAAAACGCGAACACGGCTGTCGCCTGCTGCAGCGAGCCGCGCAGCTTCTGCTGTTCCGTCTGTGGAACGATCATCCAGCACCAGCACCTCAATAAATATGGAAGGCTCCAGCAGCACCGATTGTATACATGCTGCAATGTTATCCGCTTCATTACGCGCCGGGATAAGAACCGACAGCCGTGGTCTAGGTGTAATTCCGTGAACATCTGGAGCATCAGCTTGAATGGACTCAGCTCCTCCTGACAGCCAAACTCGTCCTATACCGCTGCCTCCCAACGAAGGCATTTGCGAGAGGTTCCATAACACAAATAATAGCTGCAGCATCAGGGCTGCAGCTACCGTCCAAAAAAAGATTTCCACCTTGTCACCCCGTTCATCCAAGCATCAAAAACCTCGTTCGTTGACCGTTTCGCCTTCAGCATTGATCGATACTCGGCTAGCTCCCCGCGAGCTGCTGCTATTACTGCAAGGCGGTGTTCATTCAGTTGATCCTCCAAAGCCGATTCAAGCATTGTCGTAATGGTTTTACGTCCCAGCTGCTGCCATGCTCTGTGGATAGGTTTACCGAATTGAAGACTGACTTCTGCCTTTTGATGAAGTCCTAGCGAATAATATGCTGTTACGGGCTGAACAATCGTTCCCGGACAGCGCTCCAATAAATAGCCAGCGCCGGTTTGAAATCTTAAAGGTCTACGCTCTAGATGCTCGATATCTCCTTGTGGAAACAACCATACTCCATAACCTTGATTTAATAAACTCTCACTATATCGAAGGGAAGCAACGATCGCTCGGCTTGACTTCTTATCAATCGAGAAAGCTCCTATTTTGCGAAAAAATCGATACCGCTTCATTTGTTCTTCATCCATCATCATATAGTGTTCACGCGCTGAAGCGTTTGCGATCGCATGATATACAACCATTCCATCCCACCAAGAGCTATGATTCATAAGATAGAGCACAGGCTGGCCTTGCGGAACTGGATCGATCTCACCGCTCAGTTGAAACGAGTGAAAATGTCGTCTTAACAAATAGTTTTCATTGTATTGCGCGAATATTCGTTTAAACCACTTGCTTGAGTCGGATGCGATCAATCCTTCCCGCTCCTTCCGCCACAACGATAGCTGCCAATGCGATGATGAACGGCATCATTAAACCTTCTTTGGCCCCTAAGAGACCAAACATAAACAGCATCATTTGCGTGAGTCTTACAGCCTGGATTCGAACGTTCGCCGATACTTCTCTTAAAGGGAACAGAAATGATATAGCTGCTGATATAACGAACCAACTGATGAAGTTTGCTGCCGGTATCCCGTAGAAATCACCAGGCTCATGCCAAATCCAGAACTGCCTAGCGAAAGCCACTGGATCGAGTACGAGGTCAAAAACAACCGTCCATAAGCCGGTATGAAGCGCACGCGTCCATCGATTCGAGAAGGCAGTCATTCGCATCACAGTGACAATGACACCAATCCACGCACAAAATATGGCGAGGGGTACTCCGCCAAGCGAGATGCCAAGTAAAGATGTGTATTTGTAGTCTCCAAACGGCCATCCCATCGTCACACCAAGCCATTCTACAGCAAACGTAAGTACCCCAACGAGCATTATTCTACTCCAGCTGCGACGGCGCTCCTCGCCCATCATGCCTTCAATATGAATGGCATACAGGGCAAAAAACACGAGAAACAAACCATTGGAAAAGGAAAGCCACGTTGGAACGCCAATGGTCAGCATGAGGATTAACCCGATGCAATACCAAAAAATAAATAAGTAGCGGATCATAGCGATACCGCATTGCTGTCATTAACCTCTGATACGAGCATATATTTCATTTTTATATTCGTATAAAGCTTTAATTTATTTAATGAGCTGACGATAGCTCGCTTCTTATAGACTTCGTAGTTGGCAGCCTTTACTTCATCCAAAATCGCTGCATAGAAGCTTGCGGCCAGCTCAACTGAAAAAGCGCTGCTGGCAGGATACGTTTCAAGCCCGCGCAAGCCTCGTGCGAACCAACTGCGTGAAAGTGTATCCAGCTCTTGAACAAGATGTTGAAATCGTTCGTCGACAACGCCCATTTCGAAGTCGCTTTCGGTATAGCGATGACGAGCGAGCAGCTCAAGCGGCAGGTAACGACGCCCTCTGCGCTGATCTTCGCCAACGTCGCGAACAATGTTTACAATTTGCATGGCTTTGCCAAGCCATATTCCTGCTTCTATTACTTGAATATCTGGCTGATCATGCAAGACTGGCAGAAGCATCTCCCCAACAGTTCCAGCAACCAAGTAGCAGTAGTCCTCCAACTGCTCCATCGTCTCATAGTGGGTGAAAGATAAATCCCGGCGCTGGCCCTCCATTTGTCTGAAAAACGGTTTTTTGCTGAGTGGAAAAGTATCAAACAGCCACCGTAAAGAAGCCCATATGAAATGATCCGCTGCCTGATCCAAACGGTTAAAATGTTGTTCTAGCTCATCAATGGTATAGGGAGAACGTTGCGGCTCATCTACTGCATCGTCTATCATGCGGCAGAAAGCATAAATAACGTAAACGGCTTCGCGCCTTGGGCTAGGCAAATAACGAAAAGCTTTATAGAACGATGATGATCCTTTCTGAATCATCGCTTCACATTGCGCCAAACAGACAGTGGGTTCCATGAGGTCACTCCTTTAACAAATAGTTGGCTAGCAATCTGGCACCTTGCATAACAATCGGGATTCCACCGCCAGGATGCACCGATGCCCCTACAGCATACAAACCTTTTATCGGATATGGCACGATTTGAGGACGGAACACTGCCGACTGTCCAAAAGTTGGCGCGATGCCGAAGCTGCCCCCATGATAGAGTCCATCCGACTCCGCGTCCTGCGGCGTCCTTACTTCCTTCCATTGAATCGCAGCTCTCAAGCCGGGAAAGCCCCTCTTCTCAGCCTCATCAATTACATGCTCGACTAACGCGGGCACTTCATCCTCCCACGCTACAGAACCGTGTGGCGGAGCGGGAATCAGCATATACATGACGCTCTCACCTGGAGGTGCTGCTTCCATATCCATAGCTGACGGATAAAATATGTAAAAGGATGGATCTCGCGGAAGCTGATTGTTTTGAAAAATTTGTTTTAATCCACTTTGTAAATTGTCAGGTAAAAAAAACTGGTGAACGGAAGCTTGCTCCCACTGTTTGTTTAGGCCTAAATAGATCAAGATTGTTCCTGAAGACGGCTTATAGGCTTTCATTGGAACAGTGTTCTTTGGCATCAATGAGGCTAGATGCGGAAAATCACCGTTATATACAATCGTATCATGCAGCGTTTCCCTGCCGCCTTCGTCTATCACGCCAATGCAGCGTCCATTCTCAAGTAACAATTGCTCAATCTGAGTTTCTGTCTTGATTTGAACCCCTCTACTCCGCAGCTCCTCTTCCAAGATGGAAACGATTCCGGCATAACCTCCTTTTACATACCAAATGCCATAAGCATGTTCAGCGAAGGGCAATAACGTATACAATCCGGGAGATTGAAAAGGAGCGCCACCTATGTATAAGGTTTGTAGAGAGAACGCATCAAGCAGCTTCTCACTTCGGAAATATCGTCCTGCAAAGGAACGCACGCTTTTGTAGGCTTTAAGCTTCGTTAATAACGTTAGGTTTCGAAAAGTATAAAACTCTCGTTTTCGCAAAAATGGACGTTCCAGAAAAGCTTCCTTTCCTTGTTTAAAAGCCACTTCCATGTCCGCCATATAACGCCGAAAACCATCGACTTCCTCTGGAAACATTCGCTCAAGCTCTTCGATCTGGCGCTGCTGATTCCGCCATTTGTGAAATACGGTGCCGTCTGCATAATGAATACGGTAAAGCGGATCGCATTCGAGGAGCGGTATGCGTGATCGCTCGATTCCAGCTTCCTCCAAAATACTAAGCAGCATTTCAGGCAACAGCACAATTGTAGGGCCTTGATCGATCCGATAGCCTCCGCCTTCCTGAAAAGCTAATCTACCGCCAAGCCGGGGGCCTCTTTCATAAATAGTAACCTGCTTGCCTTGCTTGCTAAGCAGCAGAGCTGCTGTTAAACTGCCTATTCCACCACCGACAAAAGCTACTCCCACCGAAAGGCCTCCTTCTGTGAGTGGATGACTGCTGAAGATCCGCCAACCCTTATACGTTCACTATCATCCTGCGCCATAAGTAGACGGGTACTAATGCGCGCTGATTCGAAGATCGTCGGCAAGCCGCTGCCAGGGTGAGTTCCTCCCCCTACAAGCCAACAATTAGCGAGCTCTTCGAAGCGGTTATGTGGACGAAGCTTCATCATTTGATCCAGTGAATGTGCAAGATTAAACGTTGCTCCTTCATAGACATGATGATCATTTCGCCAATCTAATGGTGTAATGATGGCTTCCTCTTCGATGTCAGCCGAGAAGCCTGCTAGCTCTGGCTCCTGCTCCATACGCTCGATCATCTTTTCTCTAACGAGTGTCCTCTGCTCCTCCCAACTGACATTCGCTGTCAGATTCGGTACCGGCATAAGCGCGTATAAAGCGGTTTTCCCTTGAGGAGCCAGCGTTGGATCGTTAAGCCCAGGATTATGTATATAAATAGATGCGTCTGTAGACAGCATCTTTTTTGTCATGATTTCATGTACGTTTTGGCGATAGTTGTTGGCAAATAAAATGTTATGGTGCGGCATATGTATTTCACGATTTACTCCGAGGTAGAGCATATAAGTAGAGCAAGAATATTTCTTCTTGGCAAGCTTTGCCGGACTGTATTTCTTAAGCTCACCCGGTTCAAACAAGTGGTTCATAGCGGTTGCAAAATCAGCATTGATGATGATATGATCCGCTTCTATTTTTTCACCATTTTCCAAAAGCAGACCTACTGCTTTTCCGCTCCGGCTCAGCACTCTTTGGACACCGCAGGAGGTAACAATCTCGCCATCGTACTCGCGAATCACTTCAGCCATTGCCTCGCAGACGCGGTTAACGCCTCCAACGGGATGAAAAAGGCCAAATTTATGTTCCAAATAAGCAAGTATTGTAAATGTTCCAGGGCATTCCCATGGCGACATGCCTAAATATTTTGCTTGGAAAGTAAACGCATATTTCAGCCTTTCATCTGTAAAATAACGTGAAAGTCTGTCATACACACTTCCTACCGCATTCAGCCGCGGCAGCGCTTGAAACACATCTCGAGAAATATAGTCGCTTATCTTGCTGAAAGGCCGCTGCAGCAGCGGGGAAACCTTGTTATATTTCTCCCCCTCCTCTTTCATAAACTGAAGATAACCTTTACCGTTGCCGGGAAATAGCGCCTCGATCCTCTCAACCATCTGCTTCTCGTCCCGTGTCGGTGAAAATGTAACATCGCCGAATTGCAGCCTATATAGCGGATCAAGCGCTATGAGCTCAACATAGTCGTACAAAGAGCGATTTACAGATTGAAACATTTCTTCAAGCAGGTGTGGCATCATGAAAAACGTAGGTCCTCGATCAAAAAAATACTCACCCAGCTGAAGCCTGGAGGTTCTCCCACCTATATAGGGCTGCTTCTCATAAACGGTAACTCGGTAACCTCGGCCAGCCAGCTCCATGGCAGCTGCTAAACCGCCAGGTCCTGCTCCAATAACGGCCACGATTCCCTTATCCATACCAATTCCCCTTTCCAAAAAAACAAATTAACTATACAAACATTATACAAACATAATACATACTTGATAATAGTCTGTAAAGTTAATTTATTCATTAGAATTGGAAACTTAACCCTAAAACCTTATCTTTAAACCATCTTTCCCATTCTTCTTGATTGCCATTCGGCAGCACCCAATCAGAATACGGTTCAGGTACGTTTTTGAAGCCCTGTCCGCCTAGAACGACTTGCAGATCAGCATGATGAACCAATAAACGTTTTATAAAAGCAAAAGTGGGTTCCATTAAGTTTGCGTCAGTTAACGATATACATAGGACTCGAATTTGCTGCGACTTAATCAACTCTGCAATGCCATCCTCCGGAGTATCTGGTCCAAGATACAGCACGTCAGCCCCTTTTTTACGCAAAAATAAAGAAAATAAAAGTAGTCCTGCTTGGTGATGTTCTCCAGATGGACATAAAGCAAGCATGCGGGGCACTCGATTATCAATCGGAAAAAGTTGAAAGAAACTAAGACAACGCTGAATCACGAACTGTGTAATGAAATGCTCCTGCGCAACAGAAGCTCTGCCTTCTTCCCACTCCGTGCCGGCTTTAATCATTACTGAAAATAAGATTTGATAGATCATAATGTCATAGCCATACATGGAAAATCCTAAATCAACCATTGTTTTTGCTTGTTCCGTACGAAAGTTGCAAAGCGTGTTATACAAACGCTCCACCATTTCTTGATGAGCCTCTTCTGCCCCAACTTTAGCATGGGTCTCTGTCTTCGCTTCCAACATCCGTTCACGCAAAAGCTGCTGCTCCTTTAGCAGCCGAACAGCTTGTGAAATCGTCATCCCTTTCTCATCCGTCTGATTTTTGAGGAAGCGTAAATCCTCCATATTTTTATCATCAAAGAGGCGATAGCCTGTTTCTGTGCGAATGGGCTTAATCGCTTCATATCTTGTTTCCCAAGCACGGATCGTAACCGCAGGAATACCTAGCAGTGTTGAAGCTTGTCTGATTGTGTACATCATTACATTTCACTCTTTTCCTTCAGTTTCCAAAAAATGCGCTGCAGCCGAAAACGGTTATAGCGCTGTACAATGATAAATGGGACATTGGCGACAATGGCATAAACGATCATGATCCAGCCATAAATGCTTTCGTTCCATAGGAAAAATAGCGGCGCAGGCAGCATCGAAATGATGTGAGTCCACTCTCCGCGCCGCGTTTCAAGTATAAAGGTCTGCAAGTAAGCTTTCTCAAGGACAGCTAATTTTTTCTTGGCAAAGCCTCCTTGAAACAAGCTTCCTCCGTCTGGCAGTTTGTCTTTCCAAACACGAATGAATAACAATCGTTCATAGACCAATTCTTCTCCGCGCCTCTTTGTCTGAGGTTTCATGCGATCAGCAGTGCGACTGAACCAAGCATCAGGCATTTTCAAAAACAAATAGGACACGCCCATATGCACAAGCAGCCATGCAAAAATATTTACAACCAATGTCCAAAACGGTGAAAATTCAAAAATTCTCACTTCCGCCCGCTTCCCTTCATAGTTGAAATCGAGCGACCTTTCCATGTGACCTTGCGGCAAAAAAAGGTTTGCAGCGTTGAACTAGCGAAGATCCCCATAAAAAAGAGAAGCGGAATAGGAAACAGGATAGCGGTCTGGAAACCAAAATTTCCAGCTCGGCTTAACTGTATATTTATTAACAAAACATAAGCAAGGTAGCTGATTATTCCTATCGTTATTTGGTCGCTTGATCTCCAAAATTGAGGATTCAACCATTGTGTAACAACCGTAATCGAACCAGTTAGCCACCAGATTATAGCTAGTAAACGCAGCGGTGTCGTAGAAGATGCACCTGATGCGAAGCTTTTACTCCAGCCTGCACACAATTGCCGAATGCCTTCCGGGTACATTCGGAAAGCAATAACGCTTTTTCCGCAACAATTTCTAACCGTTTGCTGCTCAGCAAATAGAAGGCCTAAGCTGTAATTTTCGAGAATACGCTCACGAATAGCCTCGTGCCCACCTGTTTGAAAATATGATTCTCGGGTACAGACTATACAAGGACCGAAAGCGCCTACAGCCTTCTTATTTGTTGCGGCAGCAGTTTGAGGTGCTCCAACCGCAGCTAAGACGATGATGTTGAAGAAAGCTGACAACCATTCATAGGGCCGCTTCATCTTGTGGTAAGGCTGGATCGAAAGCAGCCCGTTCTGCTTGGAATGGGCCTCAGCCAGCATCGCCAACCCAGCATCCTCTAAACAAGTATCTGCATCAAGGAAAATAAGTAAATGACCGCTTGCTGCCTGCGCGCCATTCCAGCACGCCCAGCTTTTACCAAGCCAACCATCCGGCAGCTCGCCCGGGTTTACAACTATTGCACCAAATGATTCAGCGATGGCTGCTGTACGATCAATTGATCCGTCATCTACTACAATCACTTCAAATGGAGCGAGTTGCTGCCCCTTTATTGATGGCAATAACTGTGTCAGGTTTCTCTCTTCATTTCTAGCTGGAATGATAACTGAAATGCTTGGGAGACTCTTTCTATCGTTCTTTGTGAAAGGCACCAAATCCTCTTCTAATGGTCGGATTTTGTTAAGCAGCCAAGCACCACAAATAAGTCCGCCAAGCAACAGCACAACATTTCCAATCATAGATCTAATCCACTGTACAAAAGGTACCAAAATTCCTTATATGACTCGTTATTCCATGTTTTCTTATACAAACAGCTCATTTTCCCCAAAGTTGTGTACCACCTTTCACCAGGCTGATTAGGTCATTCAATTTGGCAGTTGATAATGGTTATACAAACTTACAACCACAGCCCTATCTTTGGTGAAAATGATGGCATTCAAACTATACGAGCCATTATTCGCTCTTTTTATAGCCTCATTCTCGTCGCTTAACGACGAAATAGCAGGAGCTATCCGAAGATTTGATCCTGCAAAAGCTGCATGTTATAGGTAAAATTTGTTAATACTGAAAGTGAAAAAGTGTTGGTTAAATGCATATCCCGCATTCTGCTTATCGCATTAACCTTTTACGTTAGTTCTACAACGATTATACGATTGTGTATATAGTTTGTCATCTGCATCGTTTCGGCTAAATGACCAATGATGAGAGGAAGTGCTCCTATGAGCAAAAAGATTATTGTCGTCGGAGGCGGTCTCGGCGGACTATCAGCTGCTATTCGCCTCTCTGTAGATGGGCATCAAGTGACCATATTAGAAAAAAATGAACGCGTTGGCGGCAAATTAAACGTAAGATCAGGGCAAGGCTACACTTTCGATACGGGCCCTTCTATTCTGACGATGCCTTGGGTGCTCGAACAGCTGTTTGAAAGTGCTGGCCGCAAGCTAGAGGATTATATGAAGCTGGTTCGTGTTGAACCTCAGTGGAGAACTTTTTTCGAAGATGGGGTAACACTTGATATAACAGGTGACTTCCCTGACCTAATCAAGCAATTCGAACAAATCTCACCGGTTGATGCACAGCAATTCCTCTCTTATTTGGATTATTGTCAGCAAATGTATCAGCTCAACACAAAAAGCTTTTATAACAAGAGCCTTAGTGGTCTGAGCGACCTGCGGCGTCACCACAGTATGAAGGAACTGTTAGCGATGGACCCGATGAAGACGATGCATCAGACGACTAACCGCTTTCTGAAGGACAAGCATTTGCGTCAATTGTTCGATTTTTTCATCATGTATATCGGTTCCTCGCCTTATGCCGCTCCCGCTGTGCTGTCACAATTAATCTATGTACAAATGGGGCTTGGCATCTATTATGTAGAAGGCGGTATGTACCGAATTGCGGAGGGTATGCTTAAGCTGCTTGATGAGCTCGGTGTGGAGGTTCGCACTTCAGCTCCAGTTGCTCAAATGAATACAGTCGGCCAAACCGCAACAGGGGTAACTTTAGAAGATGGCAGCGAAATAGAAGCTGATCTGATTGTGTCAAATCTTGAGGCTATTCCAGCGCATCAGACACTGCTGCAGCATCATCCGAAATCGGCCGACCGCGTAAAGGATTTAGCTAAATACGAGCCTACTGTATCAGGACTTGTGCTGCTTCTTGGCGTGGATAAAGTGTATGATCAGCTTCTTCACCATAATTTCTTCTTCTCTGAAGATCCAGATAAAGAGTTCAACGATATATTTGTCGAAGGCAAACCTACAGATGATCCAACAGTGTACATCGGGGTTTCAAGCAAAACCGATCCTGGACAGGCACCGCAGGGCAAAGAAAATCTATTTGTGCTTACTCATGTGCCGGCGCTCAAACCTGGAGAAAGCTTCGAGTCACAGAAAGCGGCTTACAGAGACCTGGTTCTGAATAAGCTCGAACGTATGGGACTAACGGAGCTGAGACAGCATATTGAGTTTGAATACACCTTCACTCCAGATGATATCCAGCACCTTTATGGTTCTAATGGCGGTTCCATCTACGGCATTGTAACGGACCGCAAGCTTAACGGCGGCTTCAAAATTCCAAGCAAAAGCAAGCTGCTCGATAATCTTTATTTCGTTGGCGGATCAACGCACCCCGGTGGCGGCGTCCCGATGGTCACTTTATCCGGACAACTCACCGCTGACCTCATTAAAGAGCAATTGAGCATTTCTGCAAAATCCGTCATGTAGGCAGATTCAATTCATATAAAAAAACCTCTAATCCGTTATCGCGGATTAGAGGTTTTTATCAATTGATTAATTATTAAATAAGTTCAAGGGCCATTCCGCCTAATGCACCGGCCACAACAATCATCCAAGGTGGTAGCTTCCAAAAAACAAGCATAATAAACAATACGGCAGCCAGCATAAAATCACCGGACTCTACTATCGCGCTAGTCCAAAGCGGATCATACAGTGCAGCAAGCAATATGCCAACTACAGCGGCGTTAATGCCAACTAATGCACCTTGGATTTTCGAGTTATTTCGCAACACATTCCAAAACGGCAATATTCCAGCAACGAGAAGAAATGCCGGCAAAAAAATTGCTGTAGTTGCAACAATGGCTCCAGTTAATCCACCAGAGAGAGTGCCAAGATAACTAGCGATTGTGAAAAGTGGACCAGGCACAGCCTGCGCAGCGCTATAACCTGCTAAAAAATCCGATTCATTAACCCACCCGGTAAATACAACTTCGTTCTCAAGCAGCGGCAGCACAACATGTCCGCCTCCAAACACCAGTGAGCCTGCACGATAATAGCTATCGAACATCGCAATCCATTCCATATTTCCCCATTGCCTTAGAAATGGCAAAACAATTAGAAGCGTGAGAAATATAACGAGGCAGGAGATCGCAAGGGAACGGCTAATTCGAATGTTCAGATCAGGAGTTCCCTCGACTGTTTTCATACGATATAACCATACCCCGATCAGTCCAGCTGCAGCAATAATGATTACTTGACTATAGGCCGCTTGCCAATATAACGTTATCGCAGCAGCGATGACTGCTATCGTAGCTCTGTTTCGATCCGGTGTTAGTTTCTGCCCCATCCCTAGAATGGCATGAGCAACGATGGCCACCGCTACAATTTTCAATCCATGAATCCAGCCTGTGTTTCCAAGATCAAATCCTTGCAGCAAAAAAGCAAAGGCCACTAATGCAATGATCGATGGCAGTGTGAACCCTAACCAAGCCACTAGTCCGCCCAATAACCCAGCCCTAACTATCCCTATACCGATCCCAACTTGACTGCTGGCTGGTCCGGGTAGAAACTGACATAAAGCAACGAGGTCTGCATAACTACGTTCATCCATCCATTTACGACGACGAATATACTCATTGTGAAAATAACCCAGATGGGCTATCGGACCCCCAAATGAGGTAAGTCCTAGTTTAGTAGATACAGCTAGTACTTCTACCAAAGATGCGATTGTTCCTCTTTTCAATCCTATAACCTCATTCCATTACTCATGTTATTTACATTGTAAGCTTGCGAATTATTGGCTTACAACCCTTTAACAAATACTTAATAAATGGTTACATAAAAAAAACCACCTCGTAAGGTGGTTTTTAAAATCATTACACATTATTTAGACTCCATCATCGCAGCAAATGTATCTTCTGTTACGACACGCCTTGCTGTTACATAACGTTTTGCGTAATAAGAATCGTTAAGATTTGTAATCGTAACCCCTTTGCTTGTAGAAGAATGAGCAAATTTCCCATCCCCAATGTAAATGCCCGCATGAGAAACGCCTTTGCCGCTTGTGTTGAAGAACACAAGATCACCCACGCGTAGTTCATCTTTATTGACCTCTGTGCCTGTGTCTGATTGCGATTGCGATGTTCTAGGCAGCTTAACATCAAATTGATTAAAAATATGTAGAATAAAACCCGAGCAGTCAAACCCTTTGCTCGTTGTGCCTCCCCATTTATAAGGAGTTCCAACAACCTCGCTTATGGAATTCGTAAGCACTGACTTGTCCGACTTATCTGCAAGCACGCTTCCTCCTCCAGTAAGCAGCAGCAAGCAGGATAACAATAAAATAAAACCCTTCTTCAAAACAACTTCTCCCTTCGGTGCCTACGAGGTTAGCTTATGGGTTCGGTTGAAGATCCCTATGCTTAAAAAAAATACATTAAGCAATTCACCCTAGGTGGTTCCCCCGTTTCCGATATACAGAACTCGGCATGTCAATAAACCTTATAGTATCGTTAAATTCGATTATTTTTACCATAATCCTGCAATTGGTTTATTAGAATACTTTCATTTTTCTTCATTATTATTATTTATTTAGCTGTTCCCTACATGATTTTTGTCAAGAGTGCTGATTTTTTTGTCATTAAAATAGATGAATTTCCAAGCACAATTTCAAAATATAACGGTTTAAACACAAAAAAAGAGTATCCGTATTTTCATACAGTTACTCTTTCTAGTTAAGCAAGTTTCGCCAAAATATCGACCTTCTGCCAAGAACGTCTCCTCCATCTGTAGAGCATCAGTAAAGCTCTTATCCATTCATCGATTGAAAAGGCCAGCCATATTCCTACCAACCCCATGTCGAACACGATCCCAAACACGTATGCCAGCGGCACACTAATCCCCCACATGGATACTAACCCGGCAGCAACTGGAAATTTCACATCTCCAGCCGCATTTAGACAACTGATAAGCACCATGTTGCAAGCCCGAGCCGGCTCCAGCATAATCGATAACAACATGAGCTGCTTGCCTAACAATATAATTTCCGCATCATTAGTAAAGAGGCTGAGCAATAGACCTGAGAAGCTATAAATACAAATACCAAGCGCAAGCGAAATGACGAACGCCAGCTTCAAACTTTGAATACTGGATCGATAAGCATCATCCTTCTGATGGGCTCCAATCAGATGTCCAACAATAATTTGCGTTCCTTGACCTATTGCCATTGAAAAAACAAAAACAAAAGAAGTTATGCTCTGCGAATAAATTTTTGTCGTTAACGCTGCCGTACCGATCAGCGTGACTAGATATGTGATTACAACCTGTGAAAGATTATAAGAAACATGCTCACCTGCCGAAGGAATACCTAGTTTAAATATAAGGCCAATATTTTTTCTTTGAAACTTAAATGGACTAATCAAGCCAACCTTATACTCCAAGCTTCGAATACATAAAATCAAATAAGCGATCATCCCTATGGTACGGGTTATCCATGTAGATGCTGCTACTCCTTCTACGCCTAAATTAGGTAAGCCGAAGGGCTCCATCAGCACCAGATAATTTAAAGTAATATGCAGTACATTTATCCCCAATGCGATGAACATCATTTCTTTCACAATACCGCGGCATCGTAAAATAGTACCTAACGTCATGCTTATTGCTGTGATGAAGACGGAGCTGCCAACAATCGATAGATAGCTGACTCCTTCTGCCATCACATCCTCGGGCACTTTAAAAAGCGCTAAAAACACGTCGGCATAGACAATCAATCCTACGCTAGCTATTAAACCGAGCATAACATTCAAAGTAAGCGCCGTTCTCCCGATTCGATCGGCGCCATGCAAGTTGCCTGCGCCGAGCCATTGATTGAGAATGACACTTGTACCCACCGTAACAAATCCAAACATCAAGCCCACTACAACTAAAATCTGATTAGCTATCCCAACCGCTGCCACTGCTCCATCAGAGTAGCTGCTTAGCATCATCGTATCGACCGTTCCAATCAGCATCCCAAATAAAGCTTCAATAAAGATAGGCCATGTTATCGAAATGATGCTCTTTTGGCGCGGATCAACCTGTTTACTCATTCAAATTCACATTCTTCCTGTTCATGTACTACCCTGCTGTTATCGTCAGACTACTGTTATCATGTATGAGAGTACACCCTATCCAACAAATAGGGGTTGAGAGAATGCGCCAAAACCGCCTTCCAAATAAACTGCCGCCCTTACGTAACCTTCATCACCACGACACTTGTAACTAACGCTATTGAAACGACCGGAAGTCTCGTATAGCACATTTCCGTCTTTGCCGAACAAAGTTGCATATTTGTACATCCGGTCCAATCCTTCACTCGCAAGCAGCTTAAACTCGATCGTCCCATCGGCTGCATGAATCGACTCAAACCCATAGCCTGTGGAAACATAGAAACTTCCGGATTTCATCGCTGAAGTAATACTCTCATTGGTGTTTTGCTCAGCAAGCACCATATTCCAAGTTCGTTTCTCTTGCCCATATACATGAAAATCGTCTCCGCCAAACCCCCATACTTTTCGCCCAGCTGAGAGCAGCGCATCCCATTTGTCAAACGCAATGTCGAACGCTGGATTTCCTTCGCCATTTACGATCTCGATTCCGGTGTAGCAAGGCATCGCGAGCATATCTTCAATCGGCCAATACTGCGAATAATAACGATTCGGATGAACGAGTACGCTCATTCCTCCTTGCTTCGTGCAAAGGTCAGAATACTGCTGATACCGTTCTACCGAAAACTCGTTGGAATAGCTGTCCATCATCGAGCGCGGAGGGTTAATGAGAAGCATATGCCTTTGCGGACTGCTAACCTCCATCGCTTCGAATACGGTCGTGATTGAACGTTTCCCTTCATGAACGGTAATGAAATCGTGGTCGGAAATGCCGAGGAAATCGTATTGCCCATACATCCGGTAAACCGTCTCAAGCGTTTGAGAGCCGCAAGCACTATTTGTCGTATGATTATGGAAGCTCCCTTTCAGCCACATGCCCTCTTGTTTACCATAAGGATTTGAAATGATTACTTGTGTCATTCAATATGTTCCTCCGTTCCTGCCTTATTCTTTGACCGAACCGATCATAACGCCTTTGGCAAAATACTTCTGAATAAATGGATAAATCATAATAATCGGTGTGATGACGATAATAATCGTCGCCATTTTCAGCGAGTTTCCTGTCACCTGAATTTTGTCCAGCATTTCATATTGCGTCGAACCAGCCGCTTGCTCGAGCGTATTTCGAAGCGCATCTGCCCGGGTCAGCATTTCCTGCAGCAATGTCGATAAAGGCCGCAGATTGCTCTCTCGAACATAGAAGGCACCTGTAAACCAATCATTCCAATGCCCCACTGCGTTAAATAACGCGATGACAGCCACAACCGGCCTGCTGAGCGGCATGATCACCTTCATGAAAATTGAAAAATCATTATATCCATCAATTCTTGCAGATTCTTCGAGGCTCGGACTGATCTCTTGGAAGAAAGTCCGCATAATTATTAAATTCCATGCACTATACAAGCCCGGAATGATATAAACCCAGATTGTATTCGTCAAATGCAAGTCTTTCAACAACAAATAGTATGGAATGATGCCGCCGCTAAACAACATGGTAAAAAAAATAAGCATGGTAAAAAATCGAACGCCTGGCATCGCTTTTCTCTTTAATGCGTAAGCTGCCATCGCAGTCAAAAAGACGCTCGCTAATGTCCCGACAATCGTTCGGAACATCGAAATGCCGAATGCACTTACAATATTGGAGGATGAGAAAACTTCCTTATAGTTTTCAATAGACCATAATCTCGGCCACAAATAGATGCCTCCTCTTTCCGCATCTTTGCCTGAATTAAACGACAAAGCAAAGATGTTCAGAAACGGAAGAATGATAGATAAACATAAAAGAATGATCAATACATAGATGGCAATCTGAATTAATTTTTCTCCTGTAGAAATCTTATAAAATGGTTTATCCACGTTATTTGCACTCCTTCAACATTTGCGAAGCAAAACAGCCTCGGAAGCATGTCCTTAGCGTTAGTGGTCCGTCTCATCGCAGTACATTTCATGTACGAATGAAACAGACCACCAGCAGCTTTAATGATTGTTATAGTTCTACTTTTGTATTTGGATCGCTATCTTTTTTCTCAAGCAATGCTAAGTAATCATCCAAGCCTGCAGCCTTTAATTGTTCAGATGCTGACTCCAATATTTTCGTTACTTGATCCTGGCTTTTAGCATAATAAGCACGTTTGAGGCTCTCGTCATAATTATCAAGTGCAGCTTTTAATTCCGTTTCCTTCGCAAACTCGCCAAGGAAAGCCGTTGGAGCATACGTATCTGAGATTATTGCATTCGCTCTTTTCTTATCCCACTCCCAATACTCAGCAATCTTGAGCGGTCCCTCATTGATATTAGGTTTGGCAGCATTACCGTATTCTGTTTCACCAAAATCCGCTATACGATCAACGTCTGTATTGCCAAGAATTTCGCCCCAATAGTTGCCTACCCCCGCAAACCCAAGCGCTTTCGCGGCTTTCGAATCTTTATCTTTCAATTCCAATACTTCATTTTTCACAATCGGGTTGCCCTTATCATCAAGTGTGTAGTCTCTTCCTTCAATTCCGTATTGCCAGAGCAGCTTGCCTTCGCGGCTCGCCAAGAAGTCAGCGAATTTGACGATATCTTCGGGATTTTTGGTTGAAGATGGAATCGCCCAAGCACCGCCAGCCGTTTTATAGCTAAGCTTCATCTGGTAAGGCTTATCCGCTTCATTTAACGGACCAATCGGCAAGTAATGCATATCCTTATTAAAATCAAGGTAGTTATGCATATCAGCAATAATCGCGAAGGAGCCGTTCAAAATCCCTTCTGTTGCACGATTTTCTTCCATCGTATAAAACTCAGGATTCATCAGCTTTTCTTTCAGCAGCTTTTGAACAAACGCTACACGCTTGAGCGGGTATTCCGTTTGACTCTCGTGAACAATTTTACCTTCCTTATTCCTTACAAAAGTTTGGTTCACATTTACAGTCAAGTCACTATACAACGCTTTAACTTCTGTTCCGCCCCAGTATCTTGGACCAATAACGCTGGCAATGTCTTTTCCATTGTTGTCTTTGAAATTTCCAGCTTTAATTTTTTGTGCCACCTCATACAACTTCTCGGAAGTTGTAATCGTTTTTGGATCGATATTAAGCGCTTCGGCAATATCCTTGCGAATAAATGGTCCGCCTAACATTTTCCGCGTTTCATAGCCTGTTTCTCTCGAAACATTCATGTGCATGAAATAAGCTGAGCCGTTAAACTCTGGACGGAACATGACACCGTTTTTCGTATCAAGCGGCAGATAGCCATCTTCTAGATACTTGCTGTATACTTTCGTATCCTTCATAAACGGAGTCAGATCTGTGAACATCCCTTCGCGCGCAGCTTTTAGTACAACCGGCATTTCTGGTCGACCGCTATGATTCAAATAAAATCCGATAAAGTCAGGCAAGTCACCCGAAGCAAGTCCAGCAATTAAGCCGTCAAGCGAACGATTGGCTGGCATTATATTAATTTGATAATCAATTCCCGTTTTCTCTTTAATTTGTTTTAATACTTCCGGGTTCATCTCTTCCGTATAATCGTCTGCCCCCATAAAGATTAAGCCTTTAATTTTGCGGTCGGCAATCCAAGTCGCAGGTTTATCTTTGTTATCTTTGACGCCTTCCTGCTTGTTCCCTGAATTTGTTGAATTTGTTTCTTTGGCCGCGCAGCCAGTAATTAACAAGGAAGCTATAATCGGAACCGTCAACATTCTTGCCCAATTTTTGTTTTTAAACATGATATCTCCATTCCTACCTTCTCTTTTTAATTTATATGGAAAAACGCGGTTAAGCGTCTCTCTTCAAGGAAAAATGCTTCTATCGAACAAGTTACCAAACCGAAGTGCCGGACACTTTTCGTGCGAAACGATTGGCAGTGACTACAAGAACTAAAGCGATAACACCTTGCATCATACCGACTGCCGTTGCATATCCGTATTGGCCTTGCTGCAAGCCCACGCGAATCACATACGTATCCAGAATATCTACCAGATCACTGTTTCCTGGCATCTTGAGCAAATATAGCTGGTCGAATCCCGCTGACAAAATGCTTCCAAGCGATAGAATAAACACGATGAGAATGGTCGGACGAATCGACGGAAGGGTTATATGCCATATTTCCGCCCATTTGCTTGCCCCGTCAATTTTGGCCGCTTCATACATGTCTTGATTAATTCCAGCGATGGCTGCCAAATAAATAATGGAATCCCAACCGATTGTTTTCCATATGTGGCTGCCGAACATGATTTGATAAAAATATTTGGCTTCATTCATAAAGAATGTGCTGCCGTCTCCCCCAAAATAGGTGATCGCTTCATTAAGCAAGCCAGTATCCGGCGCCAATGTTCTTTGTACTAAACCAATAACGATGACCCATGACATAAAATGCGGTAAATACGAAATACTCTGGGCGATGTTTTTAAAGGCACGGTTTTTAATTTCATTGAACATTAGCGCAAGTAAAATCGGGAACGGCAAACCGAGAAACAGCTTCATTGAGCTGATGATGAGTGTGTTTTTGATCAGCGTCATACTTTGAACATCGTTGAAAAACTTTGCGAAATATTCGAAGCCGACCCACGGACTCTCAAGTATGGTTTGATTAAATTTGAATTCCTTAAACGCCAGAAGCAATCCGCCCATTGGGATATAGGAAAAAATAATGAAGGACGCTAGACAAGGCAGAAGCATAAAGTACAAATAGCGGTATAACCATATTTTTTTCAACAAATAAACTAAACGCTGTTTTTTTCGATTTCCAGTTGGAACTAAAGCTACTTTGGTTTGCAATGAGGGCTTCTCCCTTCGTTATCATTTTTGAATTAACCTGTTTCCATCTTTAATTGTTTCAGCAGATTAACCTCGTTTGTCGTTATTTCATCGACACCTAAATCAATCATCTCCTTAAGAGATTCCCTATCATCAACGGTATAGACCCACACTGCCAAACCCAGCCTATGTGCGTATTCCACCAATTCGCTGCGGCAAGTTCGGTAATTCAGGTTTAAGCCGTAATATCCGCCTACATTTGCCCATTCGCTAACGATTCGTGCCCATCCGATATAGTCGAGTTCCTCTTGTTCAGTAAGTACATCCGGCGTGTTATAAAGAACCTTAATTCCCCGGTGGCGGTTCGTAATTTCGTCCGAGCACCCTGTAATGAATACAAGCTCCTCCATTTCAAAATTCCTGATGCTCTTAATCGCTGGTTCAATTACCGCATTTGTTTTGATATCCAAATTGAGCTTTATACCGTATTCTCTTGCCAAGCCTAGAACTTCATCGAGTGTCGTAATGGTGTGGCTTTCGTAAACAGGGCTGAGCTTTACGCGGTTTTCCGGCCGGTTCAATTGCTCGAATGTCAATTCGGCAAGCAGCGGGCTATGGTCATGCAGCAATACTACCTTACCGTCCTCTGTCACCCTAAGATCAACTTCTGCCACGTCTGCACGCATAGCTATGCTCTCCAGAAAGGAAGCCCTTGTGTTATCCGGTGCAGCACCGCTCCCTGTATGGGCGCAAATGAGCGGAAAAGTTCGACAAGTCATAAACCATTCTCCTATTCTTCTAATTTCAAAATTTCTCTAATAAGTAATTAATAAAGCACTTATTACTGTTGTTGTGATATTTATAGTGTAGTTAAAGATTGTTATCGTGGTATTTTCGTAATAATAAGGTATCATTAAGCCCGATGTTGTTGTTTGTTGTATGATTGATCAATTTCAAGCCTAAAATCTAGCCGTTCCTATTATTTAAGCTAATCATTTTCGCAAAATAAAAAAGAAGAACCGGAGCTGCGTCCGATTCTTCTCGCTTAATTGATTTGACTTGCGTTAATCCAAGTAATTCCTTTTATTTCGAGCTCTTGTGCCCATGCTTCAGGATGATCCTTCTCACAGACGACAACATCAATCGCTTCTAAAGGTGCAATGTGGCAAAATGCCTGTATACTAATCTTGCTGTGATCCGCTAACACGATCACTTCCTTCGCCTTCAATATAATCATTCTTGAAATGACGGAATCATTCATATCGTAATCGCTAATTCCTGTCTCGATTGAAATACCGCCTACGGAAACAAAAGCTCTATCCACGTAAAAGTTTTTAAGTATTTCCTGTGATATATGACCACTGACTGATTGCTGCTCTGGCGAGATTTCGCCTCCCAAAATAATAACTCGTCCGTTAAACAGTCCTTGTGTTAATGATTCCGTTAGAAGATTCGCTACCGTTAAGGAGTTGGTAATAACCGTTATCCTTTTTTTACCTCGCAGAGCTCGTGCCATTTCATGAATCGTTGTACCGGTATCCATATAAATCGTGTTCCCGTCATTGATCAGATCTACCGCTCGCTGCCCAATAACCTGTTTAGCTTCAAGATTGAGAATTTGACGCTGCTGATAGGGAGGCTCGCCTTTCTCATATTGCACCTTTACAGCTCCGCCATATACACGTTTAAGCTTTCCTTCCTCCTCCAGCACAAACAGATCACGTCTAATCGTTTCAAGAGAAACCTGAAGCTGTTCTGCTAACGAAATGACCTGCACCTTCCCGAAGGTATCCAGCTGAACGAGAATATACTGTTTTCGATCTTCTGATAAAAGAGACATTCAAAGATCACTCCATTTCTAGCCTTAAGCTATTATTCACAAAGGAAAACCGTTTTTTAAAATCAAATGAAAAGGTAAACGAATCATATTTTCCTGTTAAATAGCGATAATCCGGATAGGTCAAAGATTCGCTTTGCCCTAACATTTCCACCCAAGGAGAATAGGTTTGAAAACAAATATGATTGTCGTTCTCGTTAAATTGAGCCAATCTCATCCAGCCATTGCCGCCGCGGTAGCTGTCTTGATAATTGATTAGCAGCTGTATAACCTCGTGACCTGAATTGTTCTGCCTTGTTTGATGAAAATTGCCGTTATAATGCCCATTAGCCGTCATGAACACTTGGTTATAGGGAGCAACCAGCTCATCCCATATGATTTTCCCGTTTTCCGATTCATGTGAAATTAGATTCTGACTATCACCCGTTGTATACAAAATATCATGCGAAACAAGAATAGTTGGCATATCGCTATGTTCATCAAGCACTATTTTACACCATGCCAAGTCCTTCATTAGATGCTGCATATCTACCATTAACCATAAATAATGATAGCTTCCAGCCTGGACAATGCCATATGAACTATATCTTGATGGTGAATTGCCCTTATAATAATCTTTGCTGAGAAAACGTTCTGGGCCAAAATAATTCAAATACGTATCTTCCTCATTATAGTCATGATTTCCAGCTGTCATCAAATACGGAGTTCGTGACTGATCCATAGCAGAGATTGCACTGGAGGAACGTTCCCATTCCTCTAAGGCATCACTATGATCGACAATATCACCTACATAAGCAGTCATTGCAATTTTGCTGCTCAACTCATTATTCACAATCCAATCAACCTGTGCTTCAAACATTTCCGGATTTAAGTAGACCAGCTTCTGAGCATCTGGAATAAAAGCGAAATTGTAATTGGTTTCCTGCTGCAGAAGTGAAACATGCTCATTCGTACCTTGAAGAACTTGCTGTGGACTAATGTTTTTCAACCAATCTGCCCTGTCCAGAGGCTCATTAGCGATACGGATTTCTCGAATGGTTCCGGAAAATAATTGATCCAATTGACCGCCCCACTCCGATGCTCCAATATTCCATCCTTTGCCTTCAACTCCAGAAACGCCGACAATTGATTTGGAAGGACTGCTGTAATCACAAATTCCGTTCACATACATGAGCGTTTGTTCCCTATCGTTCACAATTGCGATATGATGCCATTGTCCTGTATTCAAATAACGCGACCAGCTCGTTACCGAGGATGATCGATTCGTTGGATGACATATCCACTGGTATTCCTTGCAGTTCGAAACAGACAATGTCGCGAGCAGTTCATTTTCTCCCGAGTTGCCGATGTCAGCGCCCCTGCCCTGTCTCGTAAGCACCCCCATCCAGCTATTTTTATCCTCATGAAATGGCTCAGGCAATTGAACGATTGCTTCAATCGTGTACCCATGTTCTAATCGGTCAAGGTTAATAGGTGCATTCTCCACCGTTTGAAAATAACTACCGCTTCCTTTATTGCATCGATCATTTTGAAAAGTTAATCCCGCTTCGTCACGGCTTCCTTCCATCCATCCAAGCAAAACCTTATCAGGCTGCTCCAAAACATCCTGCGTCGTAACCATCTTAATATGATTCCCGCTGCCACTTACATCGTTTAAGACCAAATTCCTTTCCTCAATCGAACCAGACAATGTGTTCACAGAATCAAATATCCAATGCGTCAACACATTGACAGGCTGCTGCCGCTGCGGAATGTGCATGACACGTCCTTGTTCCATAGTGCTCAACCATCCTTCTCTACATTAAGATCGTCTGTTTGTCGTTCCTCGTCCATGAAATAGTCCCTTACTTCACCCCAGTTATGCACCCGAACATACCCGGTCTTATGAATATTGTGCGGAGCATCGTAAAGAATGCCTTGACCTCGAAAACGTTCAAGCTGCTTTACATTGTCATCAATCAAATAATCAGCGTGAATGACACTCTTATTTCCGCAAAACACAAAATTCATATTGTTTAGAAAACTAAAGTGCTCGAGTAACCACTCGTACTTGGCTTTAAATGATGCCGGAACCTCCATCGCAGCAGTCGTAATATAAATCTCATAAAATTGACTGAGCTCGCGTATGACTTCTTGGCTATGTTCAATAACTTTTAGTTCACGAAAAAAAACTTCATTGTCAAAACAACGGTCTATTTCTTTTTTTAGTTGAGGCCTCAATTGCGACAAGGTTGTTCCATGCAAATCCGTAATCAGCAGGTTATCGTTAAAATCCCTGTTGTACCATTCCAAATGCGCACCCGCAGTATCCGCCATTACCTCATCCATATCAATCGCTATGCGTTTCAATGCAATCTCTCCTTGTTCAAAGCATTTAATTGTTCAACAAAACAAAACGAATCGGTAACAAACAGTCTACATACCACAATTATAGGCACGAATTGTTTTCACCATCTCAAATACATATTAACTTACTGTAAATCTAATGGCGTGGAAAGCAGCTAAAAAAATCAACTCGATATATAAAAAAAGACCATCCCGAGGGATGGTCTTTAATCATAATGAACCTGTTAAATCTTATTAAAAAGCTTATGCGTTGCTATACTTTGCCTGAATATAGCCTTCTGCTTTAAGAAGCTCGGCAATCAGTACAGCACCGCCCGCAGCTCCACGTATTGTATTATGAGATAGTCCTACAAATTTATAATCGTATACAGAGTCTTCACGCAATCTTCCCGCTGAAACGCCCATGCCCTGTTCAATGTCACGATCTAGTCTCGTTTGCGGTCTGTTCTCTTCCTCAAAATACGTAATAAACTGTTTCGGTGCGCTTGGCAAGCCAAGCTCCTGCGGACGACCTTTGAATTGCTGCCAACGATCGAGAATTTCTTCTTTCGAAGGTTTGTTTTCGAATGATACAAATACAGTTGCCAAATGTCCGTCTAATACGGGAACGCGGATACACTGTGTAGAAATTAAAGGTGCGTTCGCTTTTACGATTTCATTATTTTCGATGCTGCCCCAAATGCGTAGAGGCTCCTGCTCGCTCTTTTCTTCCTCGCCGCCAATATAAGGTATAACGTTGTCTAACATTTCAGGCCAATCGGTAAAGTTTTTGCCTGCGCCAGAAATCGCCTGATACGTCGATGCAATGACAACTTGAGGTTTGAAATCAAGCAGTGCATGAAGTGCAGGTACATAGCTCTGAATGGAACAGTTGGGCTTAACAGCAATAAATCCAGTTTCTGTTCCAAGTCGCTTTCTCTGTGCTGCAATGACTTCCAAATGACCAGGATTAATCTCTGGAATGACCATAGGAATATCAGGCGTCCAGCGGTGAGCTGAATTGTTGGATACAACAGGCGTGCCTGTTTTTGCATAAGCTTCTTCCAACGCTTTGATTTCATCTTTTTTCATATCGACTGCACAAAAAACAAAATCGACCTGATTAGCAACTTCCTCTACTTTCGAAGCATCCAGAACGACAATATTTTTTACAGCTTCAGGAATAGGGCTGGTGAGCTTCCATCTGCCTTGTACTGACTGCTCGTAAGTTTTACCTGCCGAGCTGGCGCTAGCTGCAATAGCTGTAACCTCAAACCAAGGATGCTGATCCAGCAGGTCAACAAACCGCTGGCCCACCATGCCTGTTCCTCCAACAATACCTACTTTTAATTTTTGTGTCATTAGATATTCAATCCTTTCTATATCGCTTAATCATTCTGCTACTAACGATTCGAATATTTTAAATTGTTATACCTTATATACAATGTACGTTGAGTAAGCTTTGCACCAATAAAAAAAATCCCACCCCCAAGACTATGGTAAGTCTTAGGGACGAGATTAATATGCTCGTGGTACCACCCCAGATTCGTCAATATGTCGCCATATTAACCTCTTCAAGTACGGCTATGCAAGCGCATGCTTATACTCTAGCTCTGTAACAGGAGCTCCTGTCACACCATCCCCGTAACCCGGTTCCGATGTGCTGCTCTAAGTCTTTGTTCAATAAGGAACTCTTACTCCTTTTCAGCTAACGGAGCTCTCTGTGAAAGAATTCATTTATTTACTCATCTCTTCATCGCATTTGAATGTTGCGATTATATTATCAAAAATCTGTTCTAACGTAAACAACAATTTTTGAAAAGTAGAAAAAATTACACATTTAAGTAACTGTGCTCCGTTTAACACAAGTCCTCGAGATGCTGTTTTTTGCCCAAAATGGTGCAATGCTCTCTTCAAATAATCTTTTCATGAAGCTAGAAAACTGTTATTTTTTGAGCAGTAAATAAACAAAATACGGGCCGCCGATCAATGAAACCATGATACCGGCAGGTATACCGTCAGGATCGACGATATTGCGGCCAATTGTGTCCGCCACTAACAGCAGTAATCCGCCGAGCAAAACAGCGACAGGAATGAACAGCTGATTGCGTGGACCAACCAATGCTTTCGCAATATGCGGTGCCATCAATCCAACAAAGGCAATTCCTCCTGTAACCGATACCGCTGACGCAGATGCGGCAACCGCGGTTAGAATCAACACGAGACGTTCCCGTTCAAGCTTTAGACCGACACCAACCGCTGTTTCTTCGTTCAATGAAAGAAGATTGAGCCGATGTGACTTATACAAGGTGAACGGAATGAGTAAGCACAGCCATGGAAGCAAAGCCCAGATGAACGGCCAATCCGCCCCCCATATATTACCTGCAATCCATTTTGCGATAAAATCTACCTTCGAGCGTTCTGCTGAGGAAATAATGACGATCATTATCCCCGACAGCGCCATTGAGAAACCGACACCGACGAGTACCAGTCGAATGGGATCAAGCCCGCGTGTTCGGCTGTACGAGAAAAAATAGATTAGAGCCGCTGTGAGCAATGCGCCAAGGAAAGCGACTAACGGCAAAATATAAACGAATGTTCCTACATCGATCGGAAAGTAGAGAAAAAATATCGCAATCGCCACGCCTGCTCCAGAATTGATGCCGATTATTCCAGGATCTGCGAGATCGTTGCGAGTGACGCTTTGCAATATAGAGCCGGCCAGTGCAAGAGCCATACCCGACAGCAAGGTGATCAAAATCCTCGGCAAACGTACGGAGAACAAGACAAAATCCTCTTTGAAGGTGCCATGGCCAAGCAGCACAGGAAGCAGTCTGTCAAACGACAGCTTAGAGTACCCTACTCCCATGCTGATGACAGCCGTAACAACAATCAGTACTAAACTGGCTAGCAGGATAAAGCGTTGTTTGCGAATGAGAGCTGACAATGTCATGAGAATGCTTTCCCTCCTCTACGCACGACGAATAAGAAGAAAGGCAAACCCAGCATAGCAACTATAGCTGCTACAGGCGTCTCATAAGGTGCGTTAATCGTCCGGCTCAGCATATCAGCAAGCAGCATGAAGATTGCTCCTGCAAAAGCGGAGAAGGTCATGACATGCCGATAATCGGTACCTACGAACCTACGCACGATATGCGGAATCATCAAACCTACAAAGGCCATATTGCCAACAAGCGCAACCGAAGCGCCAGTAAGTACAATTACTAGAACGAACAAAATCGCTTTGATCATCATCAGCTTTTGTCCAAGCCCCGTCGCTACCTCATCACTCAGACTCAGTATGCCTACTTGGTTCGAGAGAACCAAAGCTGCCGCAATGCCAATAAGAATGACCGGTGCAATGGCTTGAAGCTGCCACCAGGTTGTTCCGATCAATCCTCCAGCAGTCCACATCGTTACATCCTTGGAAATTTTGAAAAAGATGCTGACGCCATCTGAGATCGCGTACAAAAAAGCTGAAACGGCTGCTCCAGCAAGTATAATTCGCATCGGAGACAATCTTCCTCGCCGAGTCGCGCCAAGAGCCATGACCAGCGCTGCTCCAAGAGCAGCTCCGAGGAAACAAGCAAGCATGATGCCGAAATAATTCAGCCCCGGTATGAATACAAAAGCCAGCGCGAGCGCCATGTTGGCGCCGGAAGTAAGACCTAGCAAGCCTGGATCTGCAAGTGGATTGCGCGTGACCCCTTGCATAATAGCGCCGGATACGGCAAAAGCAGCACCGATCAATATCGCCGCTATTGCACGAGGCAGCCGGATCTCGCGAAGGACGAGAATATTATCGTCCTTCACGTTTGATGTGATAGCCAGCCACAGCTCGCGAAATGTCGTATCCGCTGCTCCGAATTTCATGGATAGAAAGAAGCTCAGAACAAGCATGAGTAAGCAGCCTATGAGCTTATATGAAATTAAAACAGATTGTCGTTTACTTTTCATTGGACTCTCTTCTTTACTTTATTTTCCTAGAAAATTTTGAATGAAAAATTCTAATTGATATTCCATGCTAAGCGGGTCATTAAAGTAGAACGCTTTGGCATCCGCTTCAAAAACGTGTTGGTTTTTGACAGCAGCAATATTTTTGTACGTCTCAGTGTCTTGGAACGTATTGTCTTCATCTGCGTTTTTGCTGAAAATGACATAATCCCCACTGTAGTCCTTCAGAACTTCCGTTGAAACTGCGAAAAATCCTTCTGCTTTCGTCGCTTCTTTAACTTTCTCAGGCATGCCTAGCCCGAATTGTTGATAGAGGATTTCAGTTCCGCGACCGAAATTGTCACCATAAACATAAAGCTGCTTATTGAATGTCTCGATTACCGAAACCGTCGCATCCGCACCGATTTTTGCTTTGATTTCTTCGCCAACTTTTTTCGTACGCGCGTTAAAATCATCGACCCAGTTTTTGGCTTCCTGCTCCTTATTCAACAGCTTGCCAATTTCAATCTGTTGCGTTAAGAAATCTACTTTGCCGTAAGTATAAGTAACTGTAGGAGCGATTTGCTTAAGCTTGTCAATGTTTTTAATATCGGATAGTCCTATAATAAGATCTGGATTCAACTCGATAATTTTCTCAAGACTTTCATCTGTAACTGCTTCTGTATTCGCTAGCTTTTCTTTAAAGTTTGGGTTATCCTTGGACATTTCATCCACGCCGACAAGCGGTACACCTAACGCCATAACGTTACCTGTTAAGAACCTTGTAATTACAATGACGCGTTGTGGATTGCTCGGAACTTCCACAGGGCCATTTTCTGATTGATAAGTAAAGGTGCCCGAATCTGAGGTTGTTGATGGTGACGCCTCATTTTTCGGTGCATCCGTGGATGATACTTCAGGTGTGCTGCTTGCATTATTGTTTTGATTGCCGCCGCAAGCGCTCAGAATAAGAACTAAAGATAGAACGAACGGAACAAAAAGCTTTTTCATAAGATGACTCTCTCCCTTTTCTTTTGCTATCATGTATAGGCATTGAAAATAATTATCATTTTCATTACCATAACGTTATTATAGGGATGCATTTTGCTCTGATCCATGCCTTTTTGTTGGGAAATTAACTTGGACTATTAGTTGCTTGTGAATAAAGATACAGCGCGTTGAAGCTGCAAACGAATTGAAACGGGATTGTATGGAATCCATTCATCATGGCTGAGCAGATGTACATTACCTTGCTGTACGGCAGGAAGCTGACTCCAATAATTAGATTTGAATATTACATCTGAATGAGCAGTTGATCCTTTCGCATCAGGAAAAACGATAACTAATATTCGATCACCAGCATATTGTGTAAGCTCCGATATCTTAATCGGAATGGAATGAAATTTATCGCCAAGCTTGTCCATATCCTCCTTGATCCGTGCAGGAGGCTGTAATCCGAGCGATTGATAAACCACACATCCGACATTGCGCGCTCCATAAACGAGCAAATGTTCAGGCTTAATGACGAGAATCGTTATAATTTCTTGCGCGGCTCTGCTTTGCTGCACCAAGGAATGCGCGTGCTGTTCCTCTCTCTGATACTCTGTTAGCCACTGCTCCGCTCTATCTCTTCTCTGTATAACTTGAGCGATAAGACGAAGATGCTCTTTCCAGCCTAAATCCATCCACGATATTTCCACAATAGGGGCAACTGCCCGTAATTGTTCTACATTGAGTCCATACTCATCCAAATGCTGATTTGCCGCAATAATCAGCTCAATGTTGTTTTCGAGCAATAGCGATTTCACTTGTTCTGCCGAACAGTCAGCGTTTATAAACATCATGGTTTGAGGCGATTGAAGTCCGGACGTATTCAAATATTCACTGCTGTCCGAGATGATTACCGTCGGCTCCAAACCAAGTAAAAGCAGATGGCTCGCATAGGGTGTCAGCAATACAGCCACTCTCTGGAAAGTGCCTCGGTTGTACGCCGAAGGTGCTGCCCCCGTTTCCTGTTTAAAACGCCGGCTGAGATAAAATTCATCCTTGTACCCAACCTTCAGAGCAATTTCCCTGAGCGTGCCCGAACCGCTAATCAATAGCTCCTTGGCACGATGCACACGAAGGCGCGATAAGTAATCGCTAGGCGAAAACCCGGTTAATTGCTTAAAGAGAATGGAGTAGTGGGACCGACTTACACCTGCAATTTCTGCTAATTGCTCACGCGTTATCTTTTCACTAAAGTGGCTCTCTAAGTAAGCAATGCTGCGTTCCATAGATGGTTTTTCGCTTGAAGCAAACTTAGCCTCTTGCCCCTCTAGCAATTGGAGAATAATTTGATGAAACACAATTTGATTTTGTACATGGCGGATTTCATTTCCTGGCAATCGGTGAATATATAGCTCCTCCACAGATGCTGTAATCGCAGGTTCATTAGGAAAAAAATGTACACTAGAATTTGATGCTGCCTCACTCTTTCTCATCATTGTGCCTGATGACTGAGAATTCGCCTGCTCTCGGGTATTTATAGCAAGCTTGTACATATGAAGAGGATGCATCATATTTGCACTCAGTACTGCCTCTGTGTTCGCTGGAACGAGGATAACGCTGCCATCCATCAACTCGTAGAGCTGATCCTTGATCCGAAGGCTGCCTTTGCCGCTAACAATTGCAATCAGCACCGTTAAGCTCTCGTTTATTTCATACATTGGGCGATTCGTTGTACTATAAATCGAATCAATACTCTCAGCCGTATATAATGGAAAGTGGGATTCTGCCCACTCCGAGTCAACATTTTTTTTCACAAATAAAGCCTCCAATAGTAAAAGTGAACACTTGCAGCGTATTCAGACCATACAAATGAGATGATAATGAAAGTCCTGATTATATTGTACAACCATAAGGATAATATCATCTACACTGCGGTTTGGAAACTAGAGGCACTTAATTATAAACGCAAAATAACCTCCATTCGTATGGAGGATTTTGGCTGCAAAAGCGCGCACTTCAACGATCGCTTTCTAATCACACTTTATGATGCTAATATGAATAATGAAATCAATCATAGTAAGTACAAGCTTACATGTACTATAGTATACAAAAATACTGTAAGGTGGAACGAAACGAAATGGACAAGCAGCCCGAGTTATGTAATGTAGATGATGCCCTTAGTATCTTAGTAGGCAAATGGAAGCCCCTCATTTTGTTGCATCTTATGCATTCAGGCACAAACAGATTCAGTGAGTTGAAACGAAATCTACCAGGAATAACGCAGAAAATGTTAACCCAACAGCTGCGTGAGCTCGAAGAAGAGTACATCATCTCTCGAAAAGTATATGCTCAAGTACCGCCAAAAGTAGAATATTCCATAACGGAATACGGCAAGAGCATAGAACCTGTTCTCGATATTATGCACGAATGGGGCACCAAGCACACCTTGTATAAAATGCAAAAAAAGAATCAAACTAGCCTTTAAGTAAAAAAAGATGAACTCTTCAGTTCATCTTTTTACTCTATGGCACAGCGGGACTGCAACGTCTTCAAGCAGTTGTCTTAGAAATCGTACTTTTCTTCTTTCTGTTCACGAATCTTGGTAAATGTTTCGGTCAATACAACGGTATCCTCCACCAAACGTTCAATTCGAAAAATAACATCGTCATTCGCAATTTCTTTCCGTTGAAAGTCCTTCTCTTCAATAAACACATAGGTTTGCACGATCTGAGCTTTCATATAAGCTAAAATTGGCTTCAATTGTTGTTCTGCAATTAAATAGTGCTTGGATGACCCCGCTGTTACAAGCATACTCACAATTTTATCGCGAAAAGCATTAACGGGCAGCAAATCAAAAATATTTTTTAAAGTAGCTGGAATGGAAGCTTGAAAGACGGGTGTCCCAATAATAATGGCATCTGCATCCATAATGGTTTTCGTAACGTAGCCCGTATCTCCTTCATATTCCAAGTAATTTCGACCATCGCTGAATTGAATCGTATAATCGGCCAAATCAATTAACGTCACTTCCGCTTCAGGGTATTGCTTTTTGACCGATTCCAAAGTGTAATTCATTGCTGTTCTTGTTTTTGAGCCCACGATTGATCCCGACAAACCAACGATTTTCATAATGAATCCCTCCTATTATTTCGCTGCTGTATATTTTTTTATTGCGGGTAAAATAACAGTGCCAATGGTTTCAATCATCTCCATGATTTTTTCAAATGATACGCCGCCAAATTCGATTTGAGCGAGAAAACGCTGGTGACCAAATAGCTCATATTGATATAGTATTTTTTCAATAATTTCTTGAGGACTTCCGACCATCAAAGCATTGCGGGTATCGGCACCTTGAGCAAAATGCTGCTTCGGAAAACCGCGTCCGTTAGAAAATTCCATACCTTTGTTAACATGAGGGTAAGCTTCCTTCATCGCTTGCTGTGAGGTCTCCGCTACATAAAACAAGCTAGTGGTTGCAACTGGCAGCGCTGCTGGGTCAAAACCACTTTGTTCAGCAGCTCTTCGGTAGGCGTCAACAGATAATTTAAAGCTTGATGACGGTCCTGCTAATGTCGCCAGCATCATTGGCACTCCTGCCATTCCAGCTTTTATCGCACTTGCTGGCGATCCGCCTACTGCACGCCATATCGGCAAAGAGCCGTTTAACGGCCGCGGCAATATTTTTGCATCGTTAAGAGGAGCACGAAATTGTCCATTCCATGTAACCGTCTCCTGATTATTGATTACATTTAACAGCTCGAATTTCTCTTCATACAGCTCTTCGTAATCACGAAGATCATACCCAAGCAATTGAAACAATCCGATTCGTGATGCTCTGCCAGCCACGATTTCTGCTCGTCCACTCGATATCAAATCGATCGTCGCAAAGTCTTCATAGACACGAACGGGATCAGAAGTGCTTATAATCGACGCTGAGCTTGATATTTTAATTTTATCTGTTGCCTGAGCAATAGCGCTAAGAATAACTGCATGGGCTTGGGATACAAAGTATTCCTGATGACTTTCACCAACGCTGAATACATCAAGACCTGCTTGTTCAGATAATTTGGCCGCTTCAATGATTTCTTTAATGCGCTGCTGTGCAGAGATCCGCTCACCCGTATGCGGGTTGGGCAAATGATCCCCTAGAGAGTAAAGCCCAAACTCTATTCCTTTGCTTTGATCAATACGATATTTTTCCACTATATATCAACCTCTCTCTTATCTAATTTAAGTTAATTACTTTTTGTTATGACCCTATTATTACTCTTTTAAATAGGTAATGGAAGTACGTACTTTCGAGGAACAGGGTATCTAAAAGTATACTATTGTGATATTTACACCTTTTTTAGATTTGAAATGATAGCTCTATCGAGTCATCCGATGTTATCCTTCATGACGTTATAATAAATGAGATTTATTATTACAGGAACGGGGTAACGTTTTATGAGCAAAATACCAGTAGAAAAATTAAACACATCTGAACCCGGGATGAAAAAACGCGCGTCAACAGGATTACGCCAAGCCATTTATCAGTCGGTATGGAGATGGCATTTTTACGCAGGTATTATTTTTGCACCCTTCTTGATCGTTTTAGCATTCAGCGGTTCCGTCTATTTATTCAAACCTCAAATCGAGGGATATTTGTACAAAGATATGCTTACTGTTCGTGAAGTTGGAACAACCAAGATGCCGCCTGAGGGAATTATTGAAAAAACAACAAAAGCTTATCCAGGCACTATAGTATCGTCTATTACGCTCGACGATGATCCTAAATCAAGCTACAAAATGGCGGTAAGCCGGAATGGAACCTCCACAACGATGTACGTGGATCCTTACACTGGCAATGTACTTGGCATGATGAACAGTGACAAAACATTTTCCGCTTTTTTCAAAAAAATGCACAGCGAGCTCGTTATAGGCGGTACCTTTGCCAACCGGCTTGTAGAACTTGCAGCATGCTGGGCGATCATCATGTTATTGACCGGTATATTCCTTTGGTGGCCTCGCAATAAAGCTGCCATATGGGGAACTATTCTTCCAAGGCTCAGTAAACCCGGAAGCCGTATTTTCTGGAGAGATTTGCATGCGGTTCCTGCCTTCTGGATATCCCTCGTTTTGTTAGTCATTATAGCTGGAGGACTGCCATGGTCTGGGATTATGGGGGGACAAATCGATAAGCTGGCTAATTCAACGAACACGAATACGCCCCCCTTCGCTTCCATCTTTGGCGCAAAACCTGAATCCGTTACGGTCGCCAAAGATATTGCCGAGGATTTGCCTTGGGCAGCAGAAAGTTTACCCGTTCCTGCTTCTGTACTAGGGGGTTATGTACCTTTAAGCATAAATGAAATGGAAGCTATTGCTGATCAGCGTCATGTTCTGAAACCCTACACGATTACAATCCCTATAGGAGAAAGCGGTGTTTTTACTGTATCCACATCGCATCCCACACCGGGTAAGGATGCAACGCTTCACATCGATCAATATAGCGGAGCAGTACTGACAGATGTACGCTTTGCAGATTATGGTATTATGGCTAAAGCGATTTCATATGGCATCGCTTTTCATGAAGGCACCCTATTTGGCTTAGCCAATCAGCTGCTTGGATTAATTGCCTGCATGGGACTTATCCTAGTAGCCATAAGCTCTTATGTAATGTGGCGCAAGCGTAAGCCTGAAGGCAAACTTGGCGCTCCAGCCAAACCAAAGAGCAGAAAAATAACGATTGGCGTACTGATCATCATGTTGGCATGCGGCGCTTTAATGCCCTTAGTTGGCTTATCGATTCTCGTTGTTCTTGTCCTCGATCTATTCATCCTCCGCAGAATAAAGTCGCTACGGCACTGGTTCTCGGTCTAAGTTTAAGGAGAATGTACTTATGAATGTAACTATCCGCCGTTTGTATAAGTCGGCATTGCCGCTTCTTCTTGTCGTATTGTTATGTAGCTGCACTGCCAAAGCTGCTGAAGTTGACGAGAGCGGTCTACCGCCTCATCTAACTGTTAATCTTCTTTCGCCTGAGAATGTCGAAATTGAAAAACCAAACCATTTCTCCGTAGAAGTCCTTAAGGGCGGTAAGCCGATGATAAACGCAGATCAAGCACAATTCATCATCTGGCAGGAAGACGACCAGTCTTCCGCCGTGACCATACAAGCAGAACAATTGTCGCCTGGCGTATATAGTGTCACGCATCCAATTGCCAAGGAAGGCCTTTATGTTGTCCAATCTCGCATTCATTTTGCAAACGATCAGGTTATGCCGGCCAAACGACTTGCGATTGGCAAGGATGCGATTGAAAAGCTAGCAATGCTGGAGAGCGCACAACATTCTGGTGAACCTGCACCTATGGAGAGCGGACATCATCATTAAAGAATAGATGCAACAAATCCCCCGCCTAAACAGGTCGGGGGATTTGTTTTGTGAATTAGGGAATAATTAAAATCCGTTAAGGCTGCCCGTTAATCCAAACCACTCTGCGAATGCATCCTGAAGTCCTCTCGCCCCTAATTGTTCTCGAATCTGTACAGAAGAGCCCTCAAGCTCAATATGACCGCCTCTTAACAGAGCAATTCGGTTTGCGAGTGCCTCTGCCACATGAAGTTGATGGGTTGAAAAAATAACAGTCTGGCCATTCGCTGCGATTTCTTTCACCATACGTACGAAGGTTTCAATCCAGTATGGATCGAGACCATTAGTAGGCTCATCCATCAATACAATGGGCGGCTTGGCCAATAAAGCCTGTGCAAACAATACACGTTGTCGCATTCCTTTCGAGAAAGAGGATACTGATTTTTTCCCAGTATCCGCAAGGCCTACTTCCTCCAGTACTTCCAGTACTCTTAGTTTTGGTACCCCTCGCAGCGATGCCCAAAATGCAAGTGTTTCATAAGCTGTTAATCCAGTACCAAACCGAAAATCATCCGGCATGTAACCTATAAGCTCAGCATAACGCTTGCGATCCTCTTTCCAACGCAAGCCTTGAACAGCAATAATACCGCTGTCAGGCTGTGATATACCTGCGATCATTCTTAAAATCGTACTTTTGCCTGCGCCATTTCCTCCGCACAAAGCCAAAATTTGACCTTGTTCCACGTTCAAATCAAGCGCATTAATGACGACTTGTTTCTTTATTGATTTCTTGACGCCTTCAAGCTTCACTAAAGGATCAGGCACGTGATCGCCTCCTCTCCCAAATGAACTGTGCAGCTGTGATCACGCATGCTATCCATAGAATAGCTGTAAAAGCGAAACCTATACTCCCCGCAGGCTGCTTGATCCATTTGATCCATCCATAATATTCCGGACCTAATATGGCTCCCCCGCCAAGCTTCACTACTGTAAAAAGCCTGGAAAGCTCTGCAGGATTAACAAAAGTGAGTACAGTAACTGCTGGCTTGATAACGGGATATGGCATGAAGCCAAGGACGGAAATAAGCAATGGAGGCCAGCCGATAATGGCAAAAAACCAAATGGCTACACCAATCGTTAAAGCTTGCCAGCGATTTTTTGCGAGTGTACCTATGAGCAGAGCAATGGCAAGAAAAAACAAAGCAATGCTGGCGGAAAAGGATAGCAGCTGCACATATGTCTGCAATCCAAAGCCTGATCCAGCGGCCAAACCAAGAAGACCCGCAGCGCCAAAACCTACAAAAACGATAACTAGCAGCACAACTGCAAGCCCTAAGTATTTTCCGAGCATAAATGACCAGGTGCTGATAGGATATGTCGATAATAGCTCCCAGCTCCCGTCCTCCTTCTCTGCGGTCAAAGAAAACGAGCCGAGCAGCAGGGACATCAATGGCAATAAATATAAGACTAGATTAAGCGTTGTTCCGGTAATGCCAGAATAGCCCTGAACATAACCTTGCGCGTTAATTAAGAGCAGGCAGAGCATAAATAATGCAAAAAGACCCATAAAAGAATAGGCCCACGGATTGCGAAACCCTAACTTCAATTCCCTTATTGCAAAATAAATCGTCTGAATCACGACTGGTTACCTTCCGTTTCATGGCCCATGTCCATCTCATCTTTGCTTCCATCGGAATGCATGCTTTCATTGTGCTTCTCCATGTCTTCCATATCCATCATTTCTCGGTTAACTTCCCATTTATGATGAGCAAGCTCATCCGAGCTAAGCAGCTGTCCCTTTCCTTGCTCGTCGATGTAAGCTTGAGCGGACGCTATATCCTCAAAGGCAATAACGCCATAAGCCATTGGAGTAATATACTCAGCATCGTAAGCATAATAAGCTTTCTCATATTTAACCCAATCTCCGCTATTATGATCTCTAACAAACTCTGCACCTAATGTTTCGGTTCCGTTCTCAACTTTCCACTTATTCATGCATCCGATGTCATCAAATTTTAAAGACTGACCGTCCTTTGTTATGATTTGGGTTGCGTAAGGATCATCCTTTACTGCCATATTGCAGATGACGCATTTATCCGTTTCTTCGTTAATTGCTTGCGGCTTGTATTCCTTGGCTCCACAAGCGCTTGCCAGCATCAAAATAACAATTAAAAAAAGTGCTGCACCTAATCGTCCTGTTTTCATCTTTTTCTTACCCCCATATACATGATAAAAAACGCCAAAATCAAAAGTCCACTGCCAACTAATGCAGAATGAAGCAGCGTTTGTGTCGGTAATATAGCATTCTGTTTCCCATTTGGCTGCATCAACGGAGAAAGGTCTGTTGACCAGAGCTGTCTATCCGACTGATAGAGATCTTCGAGAAAGATCATACCTGGCGACTGAAAAAACAATTGAAAACCTGGCTTCGCTTTAACAAGACTTTGAAAAAAAGGATTTAATGCATAGGCTATTTCGCTTCTGCCATCGCCATCCGTATCAATGCCTTGGAAGGAATCCCAGTAGTTACCGTCTAGCGCATTGCCAATACTATTTTTTGCTTCTGCGCTTGCCACATTACCTACAAACTGATTTTTAGTGATCACATTATCTTTAGCATCTAGCAGCTGTATCCCAATAAAATTACCGATTACAGCATTGTCTTCTATTTTGTTTTGCGTGGATTGTTCTACATAAAGCCCGACGCGATTTCCCTCGACATGATTGCCTATGATTGATGTATCATGTGCGTCAAACAATAAAATGCCTTGTGAATTAACACTTTCACTTTGTTTATTGAATCGGTTTCCAGAAACCTCGACATCACGAACAGCCATAATCATTGCTCCAGTAATGTTCAGATTGCCGTAATTATTGCGAATGACCGTCCCTTTGGTATACATGCAATGCACACCATAACGCAGCAGCTCAAAATGATTATTTTCGATTAAATTATCATCGCTATTCTCCATATAAATACCATCGTGCATAGAAGAAATCATATTCCCATTGAAGTTATTCCCATTTGACTCATAAAGATCTATTCCATTTCCTTTGTCAGATAGTTTCAATGGACGATTCTGAGCTACGCCAACCCAATCAATTCTTGTGTTTCGAACTTCACCGTTATTTGCTTTCCTCATCTTGATACCAAAGGAGCCGGTGTGTATCTGCAAACCATCCAGTAAAACGCCATTCGCTTGCACTAAAATAGTAGGGTCTCTCTTAATCTTCTCATCCAAAATGTTAATTCCAGTGATAGAAACGTTGTTAGCCTTTATTAGTATGGCTGATTTTTCAGATGTATTTTTAATCGTAACCTCTGCGCCAGACTCTGCTGCCAGTTGTAACGGTTTATCAATCATTATGGGGCCTTCATATGTTCCTGAAGAAAGCAGCAGAATATCGCCTGCCTGGGCCTCATTAATCAACATCTGCAACGATTTCGCCGTTGCTTCAGCCTTTACACTGCTTGCCCCAATCAAAATAGGCAGCATTGCCACAATTAAACCAAACATTAATTTCTGTACAGCTGCTCTCATTGCACCTCTACCTGCTTCTTTTTCGTCACATGGATATCGTCGGTATACAGATGCATGTAGACCTCGTATGTACCCGGCTCTGGAAATGTATACGTGCCGCTAAATACATTTTGTCCTTCCTTTTTTGCCTCAATAAACACAGGCTCCTCTTTCACGCGGACTTCAAATGTCATCCCTGAGGAATCGGTGAGCTCAGCTCCCGTGAAATCTGCCATAAGTTCTATCGGCGAGCCTGATACTGGCTTGTCAGGATCTGTCCTCAAGTCCACCTCAATGGCTGCAGGGTCGTTTGTCACTGGAGCCGAAGCAGAGCAAGCTGCTAAGCAAACTAGAATGAAACACAATAACCCCGCTGCTATAATTATTTTTCGCAATGGTTCACCTACTCTCCTAAAAGTACTTCTCTTATTTTAACAACGTATACTTTTAACCAAATGACTCGAAAGAGTCATCTATAGTGCATAATCATCTGTTCACAAAACAAAAAAAGCTGCTTCAAAAGTAAGTAGTTCTACTTTTGAAACAGCCTCTATTCAAGGTTACGGTGATCATTTGTTAAGCAAACAATTCATTTAATCCTTTTGCGATTTCGTTCATACAATCTTCCGCTTGCGGATATAGCCCTATTTTGTCCATAAAAGCATGGTCTACACCGTTGTACCTGATCATCTTCGTCTTGACACCTGATCTGATTAATTTTCTGGCATAAGCCTCGCCTTCCAATCTCAGATAATCATATTCCGCTTCAATAATAAGGGTTGCTGGCAAACCGCTCAAATCGTCTGCTAACAACGGTGATACATAAGGATCGGTTACTTTAGTATTTCCATCCAAATAAATGTTCTCAAGCCCCGTAGAACTGCTTAATGCTCGTATGATTCCCTGAATAAGTTCGTGGTTGTGGTTAACGGTATACTCTTCCAAATTCCATTCAAAATCATCGGTAGCAACGCCGCTCATGCTAACCGTAGGGTAGAGCAACGCCTGATATTTAATCATACCGGTTCCTAAATCCCTATCCATTAGAGAGCACACAGCTGACAAATTCCCGCCTGCACTGTCGCCTGCCACTCCAATTTGTTCCGGGTTGACATTGATTTCAGCTGCATGCTCATATACCCATTTGACCGCATCAAAACAATCGGTAAGTCCGGCAGGAAAAGGATTCTCCGGCGCTAAGCGGTAGTCAACGTTCACCACAACAGCCCCTGCTTTTTCTGCCAAACACTTGCACGGGTTTTCAACACTAACTACAGAACCTCCAATAAACCCTCCACCATGGAAAAACACAATTGCTGGCATTGGCCCGCTCTTTTGCGGCGAATAGATACGGATCGGAATCGGACCGTGTTTGCCATCAATCGTTTTATGTTCGGTTTCAATTTCGGTAACGGTAACATCTACGTTTGGCCATCCCATCATAGCTCTGAGTTGACCGATGTTATCCGCAGCGAGTGAACCAAAATCCATCTGGGGTCCGGAAGCCATCGCCTTCAGCATATCCAAAGTAACATTCATCACCCTTGGGTCCAGATCCCCTTCTACATCGGAATCCGGAATTTTTTTAATGACAATATCAAGCCCTTTATGCTTGTTGACCTCAACTCGTTCTTCCATCAAAGAAACTAATTTTTTGTACTCTTCATCCATAACCATGATTTTTTCAGCTCCCTTTTCTCGTGTTTTCACGTTCGAAATCATTTAAATATACAGCGCTTTCATGTTGCATTTTACTGCTCAGCTTTGTTCATTCCCTTATGGTGCAAACTCACGATATGGTCTGTTTAATTTTATCAAGCAGTTTATTCAAACGTTCGTTCCTCTTGCAAATTTGTAAGCGTTATCAAATCATGATTGAGTCTGATTGCAAAATCAAAAATGTTCCACTTGTCAACTACTCCTCCTTCAAAAAACGTGATTGGATAAGAGCTCTTATGTATGTATAATAATAGGCAAAGTCGACGCAAACAATGTAATTGTTCCTGTATACGGAATTATTAAATTAAAATATAAATCGGAGAATGGGGTTTCAACTCGTGCCGAATACAAATCCGCAGACGCTCTCTTCTGTTAAAAACGCACTACGTTTATTAAAATTGTTTACTGTGCAAACGCCTGATAAAAGACTAACGGAGCTGGCCAAAGAATTAGGTCTAGGTAAAAGCACAACCAGCCGCCTGCTGTCTACCTTGCTGAGCGAAGGTTTTGTTTTTCAAGATCCAGTTTCTCATAAATACAGACTTGGCCAACGCATCGTATCGTTATATCATGTTATGGTTATGTCCTTTGAGGACTTAGCTGAAGCAGCAAGCCCCTTCATTGAGCGTCTCGCGCAAGAAACCTGCGAAGCACTCCGAATAGCTGTATTGGAGGAAAATGAAGTAGCTTATATTTATCAAAGAGAGGGTTCAAGTAAAGAAGACATCGGTTCTTTTGTGGGCGGGAGAAATCCGCTACATTGCACGAGTTCCGGAAAAATGCTACTAGCCTTTCAAAATGAGCTTGAAATGAACAAAATGTTGAACCAACCACTTAGCAAGTTTACTTCAAAAACAATTACTGACCCCTCCCTGTTGAAAGAGGAACTGAAACGAATTCGGAAACAGGATTATTGCGTCGTAATTGGGGAATTCAACGAAAACTTAGTTTCCATTTCATCTCCAATTCGAGACTCGAACGGTCAGGTTATTTCCGCACTTACTTTAATTAGCTCCATACATCGTATGGATGAAAATCGAATTATCTCCTATACGAATAAAGTCTTAAAAACGGCTAAAGAAATTTCACGGCAGTTTGGTTATTTGAAATGAACACAGCATCGCTTTGTATTATTTTGAAGGGTCTTTATGGTTTGAAACGGAATATTTTTCAGAACTCGAATGCACAATATTCAAGTCAATTTTGACTTCATTAATTGGATTTTCTTTTAACAGAAGTTCCCCTGCCGGAGAGCTAGCTTTCCACTGACGGTAATGGTGTCGATATAAATCATGTTCAAGATTTAAGACATCTGTCTTCGTCTCTTTTCCTGTACGGAATAACTCAACAATTTCTTGATCGATTGTTTTTTTCGTCTCGTCAGTTAATTGCTGCAGCCCAAGAAAGCTGTTCTTGGTCTGGCTTACGATATAAGCTTTCGCTTTTATCTCAATATTATATTTAGGTTTTCCTTCCGCACTTACAAGCTTCAACTTGGTTTTAGGATTTTCAACAACAATTTGAACGGTTTCCTGCGTATTTTTAGGTACAGATACACCTGCACGAATCGTCCCCTGTTGCATCCAGCGCAGTCCGGACAGTTTTTTTAATGGGATGTAGCTTTGATAAGCTTCGTTTTTGAGAAATATAGCCCCATCAATCATCAGTTTGGGCTCGTTTTGGTTTTTTTCCTTCCATTGCTTGTTGTTTACAGCTAGTACTGGAATACAAGAAGTATAGCCAGGTTCATATATCTCTCCGATTAATCGGTGGAGCTTAATCGGTTTTATAGTAGAGCTTTGAGCATAAATTCCTTCCGGTTCATGGAGAATGGTGCTCAGCGGAGACTGTCCTAGAAAACCACCTGTGCTAAGAATATCCTTTACCGATTCTCTTGTCCCGAATACCCAAGGCGTTAAACGAAATTCATAATAACGAACAATACTATCGTAGATTTCTCCAAATCCTCTTTTGAAAGCCGCTTCGCTCACGATAACAGAAGTCAAATGCCCCCAATAAATTCGTTCTTGCGCGGTTTGATATAGGGCAAAGAAGGACTCTTCAAAAGAGCTTCCTACCCCCTCGCCCACCCAAATTTTCGCTGTTTGCTTCTTTCCTTCAGTCGATTTAGCGATCGATTGAAAATCAACAAACTGGATATAACCGTGATATTTTCCATCCTTGTAATCCACGCCAATTGCCGATGCATAATTCAATTTCTCAATATCCTTAACATCTGAAGCACAGCCTGAGATACATAACGAGAGGACTATCAGAACAAAAGTCAATCGTAAATTACGCATCATTTCTCTCACCTTTTCCTTTTGTTTAACATCGCCGAAGAGAAACGTGACCTTCTGAATGGATCAGCAAGCAACGCTGATAACCAGTCTTTCATTCGCAAGGAGGATATCGGTTCTAGATAGGAAAGCCCAAACGAATCGAGCCTGCATAAATAGATCAGAATCAGAAACATGCACAGAAAGAAACCGTAAATGCCAAGCATAGAGGAAATTAGCAAAATAAAAAGTCTGAGCAGGCTCACTGTTCCTGACAGCGACTGATTGACCAAACTAAATGTAGCTACCACCGAAATAGCAATAACAACAAGCAATGTGGGTGAAGCAAGTCCAGCCTTTATTAACGAGTCTCCAATAATTAAACCGCCGACAATACCGATGGTTTGTCCAACAGCTTTAGGCAGCCGAACGCCCGCTTCTCTAAGCAATTCAAATTGAAATAACAGCAGCAATGCTTCAAGGAAAGATGGCATAGGAACACCTTCACGAGATATGACTACTGTCGATAATAAGGAGAAAGGGATTTGATCCAGATTTACGGTCGCAATGGCAATCCAGAAGCCAGGTAAAAAAATACTTAGTATGAGCCCTATAATGCGAAGGGCTCTTTGAAACATGACATAAAAATAGGGGAAGTGGACATCCTCAGGTGATTTTAATAACTCAAAAAAGTTGCTCGGTCCGATCAGTACCATTGGTGATCCGTCTACAACAATGATAAATCTCCCCCGCAGAAGTGTTTCGATAACAAAATCAGGACGACCAATATAATCAATTAATGGAAACAGCGAGAAGGTTCGATCCGATAACCATTGCTCCAACTGCCCACTGCTCACCACACTTTCCAAATCAATGTTACTCAATCGTTTACGTGCTTCAGCTATCATTTCCGGGTTCGCTTTATGACTAAGATAAAGCAAAGATACTTCGGTTTTGCTAATGTTCCCAATGACGAACTGCTCACTGAACAGCAAACCCGTTTGCATCCGTTTCCGAATGAGTGAGATATTCGTAAACAAATCTTCCGTGAAGGCGTCTTTTGGCCCCTTAATTGAAATTTCTGTATTCGATTCCTGCAACGACCGCTGTGGAATCTTAGAAATGTGAACAACCCAAAAGTCCACTGCTCCTTCACAATATATAATCAAGCTGCCGCAAAATAAATGAGACACCATATCTTCAGCTGTCGTTTTTATTGCGAATAAGGGTAATTCGTCCACTTGAGCCTGTACTTCATCCGTACCGCATAACATGGCGTTTATATACTGGCACATGCGGGTGAAATAGATGTTCAACTCCGTTTTATCAACCATTCCTTCACAATAAAATGCCGTCAGCTTATCCTGCATCTCCAGTTGCGGCAGTGGGGGAAATTGTACATCTGAGTAATTGGAGAATACATCTATCAATTGGCTCTTCCTTAGGCTACCACTTTGCAGGCTAGTTTCCAGATCAACAAAAAGCTTTGATTCTTCAAGCAGCTGATTCATTGGGCTTCCTCTCTTCGATGTGGCATATAGGTGATCATAAAGAGTATCGCCGTTATGGCTACTCCAAACCACAGTGAATAGGTATAGAAGTAGCGCTGAATGAACGCCTGCATGCTAATATCACTAATCATTAATAACGAAGGTATAGAAATGACAACTGTTATGCAAATCATAATCGTTTTTGAATATTTCTCAGAACCACGTCCCATAAGTTGAGCTAAAAAATAGATGATAAGGGCCGTTCTCACGATACTTCCGGCCATTAATTGAAAAGCTGCAAAAAAGTCTACATGCGAAATATGTCTTCCGATCATCACCAGCCTCCACTGCTCAAAAGCGGGAAACCGAAAATTTTCAGCCTGGATCGGCCCAAAGGAAGCTAAAGATCCTATAGTAGGTCCCATGATCAATCCCACTAATAAGGTAAGCAGCACAAAAACGGTGCTATAATTTAAAGGTTTCTTCAATTTATGCTGTAATAGAAGCAGCACCATGAGGTCTATGCTCCCGCCAAAAACGACCACTATTCCTCTCAGATCTGGACCTATTCCTTCTGTCAAAATGGGTTGCAGCATGCCGTAATCTTTGCTGTTCTTTGTCATAATAGCTACGCCGATTCCCAATATCCAAACGACAGGCAATAATACGGTAGACATATATACGATGGTTTTGAGTCCCCCTCTAGCAGCGCAGTAAGCCAAGAAAATAAAGCTGAGGATAACGATAGCACTCGGTGTTCTCGGGAGGAAATAAATATTGACGTTTTTTGTTGTATCAAAAACAATCATCATGCCGGCTACCAGTAAATATAGAGCGAATCCACCGCCAATGACATTAAAACCGATTTTTCCGATTCGGCCTTCAATCCAGCTTTGAAACGATAAAGTACTCATCGATTTTAAAATCCAATATAAGATCAGGCTCCAAACAATCAATCCAACATAAGCAAGCAGAATACTAATCCAGGCATCGCGTCCCGCTGCTTTTAACAGATGCGGAATGATTAGTACATGATTCGATATTCCGAGCGATAACAACAATAAAAAAATGATTTGAAGTCTAGAAAAGGATACTTCCACTGTTATTCACCTCCATTTTCCGGACAATATTTCATTTGGTATAATTACCCTCGAAGCGCCCAATTATGCATGGAGATGGAGCTTTATCCCATTTCACATCAATAGACCAATAATATGTATGCACGATTTAAATGAAATGTAAAAAAGCATGCTGCATTACGCAGCATGCTTACTCACCTATTATTTCCACCTTGGCGCGCTCGATATATATTTACTCAAAATATCATGCGGATTCAGATTTCAGTCTAAGCCGATAATCGTTGTATCATAATCTCACCCTTAATAAATACGATCCAGTGACACTGACCACTCAACGGGTTCAATTTTCACTTGTAGAGATAACATCTTTCTTTGTCCTAGCCAGAAAGCCAACCATGAATAAAATCAGAATGAGGAAGATCTCGCTCGTACCTACCGTTCCAAATCCTAGTCCTCCATCGTCCTTAGATTGGGACAAATAGTCTCCAAGCGAGGCACCTAGTGGACGTGTGACGATGTAAGCAATCCAGAATGACAATACGGGATTCAAATTGAAGCGATAATAAGCAAACGATACGATACCGATTACAGCAGCGAATAACATGGCAGCCAGCAAGTACCCCATATTCATCCCTTCAGAGATAAGATCACCGGCAGCAGTGCCAAGTGAAAACGTGAATAGAATGGCTAACCAATAATAGACCTCCCTCTTGGTGGTGTAGATAGAGTGGATGGACAACGTTTTTTCACTCTTGAACCAGGCAATAAAAGTGAGAATCAATAAAATGGAGAATACAATCGTGGTTACCTCTAGCGACACTCCAAAATTATCAGTGAGATTGTCCGTTACCAGTGTGCCCAAAATACTGATTAACACTACGTTCACCCAATAAATACCAGGTACATACTTTTTCACATTGAATTGAAATACCAAAGCAACAATCAGTAATATCGCCATTAAATATGTGGTATTGTCAAGACCCCAATTCAAATTGAAATTCAGATAATCCGCAGCCGTCTCTCCTACTGTTGTAGCCATGATTTTAATCAACCAAAAATAGATCGTTATACCCGGCACCTTGCTTAACATTTCATGCTTGGATATCGTATTCATGACAGATCAGTCTCCTTTGAAATTAGAGTTTGCTCTAAATGTGTCTCTTGTTTTCCGAAGCAGGCAAACGATATGCAACAAAATTCGCCTACGTAATAGGCAATGATGGAGCAAATCAAATCTCTTCACTTTTATTTCTTCTTAGAACTGGGTCATTGCGCTGTTAGCAGCAAATAAATTAGAAATACAGCTGCGAGCACAAAACGGTAATAAGCAAATGGCGCCAGCTTCACACGCTCAAGAAGCTTTAAAAATGTAATCACGGCTATAAGCGCCACAAGGAAAGCAGCAATGAATCCAGTCACAAAGAAACCAGCATCTGAAGCCGTTAACGTATCGTAACTCTTCAGCAGCTCGTAGACGCTGGCTGCTACCATCATCGGTATGGCGATTAGGAAGGAAAAGTTGGTCGCAGCCCGATAGCTTGCACCAATTAATAATCCGCCTGCAATGGTTGCCCCTGAACGAGAAAAGCCCGGCCATAGCGCCAAACATTGAAACAGGCCTATCAATAAAGCCTGTCTATAGGATAGTTGATCAATGTCTTCAGCTTGTACCACTGCTTGTTTCTGCTGACCTACCAGCATAAACACGCCGCCAAGTACTAATCCAATCAGTACCGTATAAGGGGAAAATAAGTACGATTTAATAAACGAATGTAGCGCTAACCCTAACACCATGGCAGGCAAACAAGCTAAGATTAAATGAATCAGGTTTAGTTTATGAGCTGGTATTAATCCCTCATCCGCGTCATCTTTCGCCTTCGTTATACCTAGCAGGTTTAGTATTCTCTTCCAGTAAATTACGGCGACTGCCAGAATAGCTCCTAATTGAATGACGATTTCAAACGTATCTGCCTTTTCACCGGTAAAACCAAGCAGATTCCCTGTCAGAATCAGATGTCCGGTCGAGGATACCGGTAAAAACTCGGTCAATCCTTCAACAATCCCTTGGATAACGGAGTTAATGATATTTCCCATGAACACTCGCACGCTCCCTTTGCGTAATTGCCTTACTAACTTGTGCTAACCCTACTGTAGTAGCTAATCGTGAAATCAAAATAAACCAATTATTAAAATTATCTTAAATCATATGAAGGACTTGATTTCTCCGTATCCATAAAAAAAAAGCCTGATCAAAATCAGACTTTTTTTACCCTTTAAAGCGATAACCGGCTCCCCAAACCGTCTCGATATATGTCGGATCTGCAGAACTTTTTTCAATTTTTTCACGTATTTTGCGGATATGCACGGTTACCGTTTGCATATCTCCCATAGCATCGATGCCCCAGACCTTCTCGAACAAATGATTTTTACTAAACACATGATTCGGATGGTTCGCAAGAAAATAAAGCAGGTCAAATTCTTTCGTTGTCAGTATGGTCTCCACCTCATCGACGAACACGATTCGTGTATTCGGTTCAATACGCAGGCCACGAATATGAATTTCATTTTTTGATCCCATTGTCCCGATCAATCGATCATATCTTGCTAGATGAGCCTTGACCCTGGCAACAAGCTCCGCTGGTTTAAACGGCTTTGTAACATAATCGTCCGCTCCTAAGCCTAATCCCCGGATTACATCAATATCTTCCAGTTTGGATGAAACCATCAGTATCGGAATGTTCTTTTTCTCGCGAATTTTTTTACAAACCTCAAAGCCATTTAACTTGGGCAGCATTAAATCAAGGATAATTAAATCATAGCTCCCCCATAAGCTCATTTGTAGACCTATCTCGCCATCTGGAGCCATATCGACTTTATACCCGTTAATTTCCAAATAATCTCGTTGAAGCTCCGAGATCGTTATATCATCCTCAATCAGAAGAATCTTTTTCATTTGATCATCATCCCCTTGTCGCTATGGGGATACATAGCTTAATTGTTGTACCAACCCTCAGCTTGCTGTAAGCTTCTATACCGCCTTGATGACCTAACATAATTTGTTTGGCAATAGCAAGGCCTAGTCCGCTTCCACCTGTTCGAGCATTGCGTGATTCATCTGCTCGATAGAACCTCTCGAAAATATGCTGAAGCGCTTCGGGATCTATCCCGGATCCGTTATCTCTAATTTCCAGAATGGCTTCGCTCTCTGTACAATGGGCTGTTAATTGAATGGAAGGCTGTTGTTTATCCATATATCTAACGCTGTTCTGTATAATATTATTGAGAACTCTCTTAAACTGATCTCGATCTAATAAAAACATTGCAGACGGATCAAGCTGGATGTCTGAATGGTAAGTTATCCCTTGCTTCTCTAATTCAAATTCGAGCTCCTCCGACCAATCCATTAAAAATGCCAATACATTTACTGCTTCAAAATGAAATTGCTGCTGATTTAAATCCAGTTTGGAATACAAAAACAGCTCATTAATAAGATGATCCAGCTCTTCAGCTTTGACAGCTATCGTTTGCATGTATTTCAAGTTCTTCTCCGGCGTGTCTGCAACACCATCTAAGATGCCATCAATATAACCTCTAATTGTAGTTAATGGCGTTTTCAGATCATGGGATATATTCGAAATCAATTCTTTTCGGTTGACTTCGTATTGCTCCTGAACTTGAATTGACGTTTGGAGTCGCGAACGCATTTCTTCAAACATAATACCGAGCTGGCCAATCTCATCTTTTCCGTTAACCTTAATTTGAAAATCCAAATTTCCCTCTTTTATTTCACTAGCTGCATTCCGAAGTGCTTGGAGAGGTCGAATAATATTCTTGGACATGAAAGTCGTGAGCAGAATATGCGTGACAATCAGAACAAGTATCAACGATAGAAACAAGGTCGGAAAATACTTACGAATAAAATAGGTAGTGGGATTGACCTTCGAGAAGATAAATAAGGTTCCCTGCTTGTTATTTTGATAATGAAAATCGAATTGCATAAATGAATAGTTGGCATTTCCGATCTTTTTTGCCGGATACTGCCTAAAAGCTTCATTTCGATTAAACGGCGGTAAATTCGAACTTACATCTGAAAACTTTTGAATATTAAGCGAACGGTATAATACCTCTCCGTCTACTCGGACAATAATTTCAGAATCTCTTTTTTGAAGCTCATTTGTCATTTCTTCAAGATAGGATTGATTATTCAATATGTTGGGCTGAAGTTCGACAGAACGCTTAATTTCTTGTGCAATATGCTTCACTTCTTCTTGGCCAAAAAGCTCTTCGGTGGATTCATATAGGCTCTTTATACCCTGTAGATCTCCACGAAATACAATAACCATAAGCAGCGAAATGAGAACAATGGAAATAAGCGGAATGACAAGCATCGCCGCATAGGATAGGAGCAGCTTCAAACGAATGGACATACTCTGAATTCTCCTCCGCTTTTAAGCTTCTTTACGATCATACATAATGTATCCCATTGTAAAAAACAAGACAAGTCCTGAAAAGATAAAAAAGATTGAATTAATTAAGTATCCCCATCCCATTGATTATCTTAACCAAAGTACATATCAATCCGAATAAGTGATAAGCGAAAACCACTTTTTCTTCATTTTTATCCTCCTAAGTGAATGAATTTATGGTTATTTCTTACTCAGGATAAGCAATGGCTATAAAAATATAGTGAACCAGTTATTAAAATTCTCTTAAATTACTTTTCATATCTGAAGATAGATCCGCTACGTATACCGCCATAACGATAAGTGCTGCTGGCAACCCGCTTAAATCTTCCCTGAGCAGACGAGATACATAAAGCTCGGAAACCTTTGATTTACCTTGCAGATAATGGATTGTCCGGGGTTTTATGAATAATAAATAGAAAAAAACCACCTAAAAAGGTGGCTTTTGCTCGCGAGGAGTGTAAAAAAGCTCCTCATCTAAATTAATTTCAGAGGCAGACTATTGTGCCTGCCTCCTATTGATGAGAAAACAGATTCGTTGATCTCTACTCCTTGCGCCACTCGTCGAGGATCATTTGGGCAACTGCCGCTAAAGTACGAATATCAATTGCATTTATGCCTAGCACATCCGCTTTCTCAATTTCAGACCAGTTCGGATCTGCTGAGGTTACACCGTAGAATTTCGCAATAATCGATAGATCTCGTATCGTAACCTTCGTTTGTCCCTCGATTAATGTCACGATCTTCGACGTGAATACTTGAACAGCTTTGTTTAGCAACGTTACAGCTTCATCGACCTGCCACTGGCTGCTGCCAGCGTTTTTGGCCGTATTAATAGCTGCTTGAAGCGCCGCTTTTGATCCTGCAGCATACTTTCCAACCTTAGTCCCTTCAATCGCCCTGTCATGTTTTGTCTGTGCTGCTGCAATCGCAGCGTTCAATACGGTTCTGTCCACAGGAATCGATGGAATGACCGAGTCGGCAAACCGTTTCATAGCCGCATTCAAAGCATTAAGCGCACCAGCAACTTCCTCACCTGTCGCATTCGCATCATTCTTGACGGCTGTCGCGCTGTTGATTGCTGCTTGCAATGCTGCTTTAGCTCCAATTGGATACTGACCAGGTAAAGTTCCTTCCACCGCAGCTTCATGAGCGGACTCCGCTTGCTGGATTGCTGCATTCAGTGCCGTTTTATCAGCAAGATTCACTTCGATCAATAGCGAAGCTTGGGACACATTCATAATCGTTCCTTTGCCATTCATCGATACTTCGAAATTAGACAACGATGCGGTCGTACTGCCTGCCTTCGCATCAGCCTTCACCTTACCGTGGAGGCTGAACAAAGGACCACTGTCGATGCCGCCTTGCTGCTCACCCGTGGTTACCATAATGATTCGAATCTGGCCAAGCTCTGGTTTAACCGCACTCCCGAATACAGCGAAATTCGGCTTCAACGATTGAATGGCTGACGTATCTAACGCTTGAGATATGCCTTCTTTCACTGTCTGGAATTCAAACTTCTGCGGATCATAATGAAAAATAACATCAAGAGCTGTGAAATTTGAACTTATATTGTCCGTTCCAATCGTCCACTCTGCCTCCTGCCCTGCTAAAACCATTGCTGGACCTGACAGTGTGGCCATATCTTTTTCTGAAGCAACTGCGGTTACTTTGACATTCAGCGCAGCTGTTTTTGCTCCATCTTCCGTCTTCGCCGTTATGAGACCTGTTAATGCTTCCGCTCCCTTATTGGTTGCCGTAACGGTTGCTTTGGTTACTGCACTAGCCTCATCATAATGAACATTCGTGACAACGATGTTTTCATGATTAGATACAAAATGCACATTTTTGTTTGTTGCATTCGCTGGAAAGACGGTAGCAGAAATTTCAATGCTTTCACCATCCTTCAATTCGATGGAAGAACGATCGAGCTTTAGTTCAGTAACAGGAATATTTGCGCTTACTTCGAAACGCTTGATTGCTTGCGTCGTTCCATTGCCTGCAACCACTGTGTAAGTTCCCGAAGAAGCATCTTTTTCTATTAAATAGGATTCACTAAATACACCGCCAGGCAATTCTTTATTGAACAACATTGCTTGATCCGGCCCTAGTACCTTTACCTCCACTTTATCGAGTGTCGTATATCCCGCTATCGTTATGGAGTCCCCAGCTACTCTAGCAGGAATATCCTGTAACGAGACATATTCTGCGTTCAGCGGCATCGTCCAAACGTCGGCAATCGAAGGATCATAATTGCGTCCTTCCTCATCTTCTTGGAACCGAACGGTCACCTTGCCATCCTTTGTTAAAGAGATATCATCAACAACAAATTGATAGGTTACAATACCTCGGCTATCTTTTTCATTCACGCGGCTGAGCACTTTCGTTCCGTTTACCAACACATAATAATCTTTCATTTGTGCCCGATCATACGTTTCGATTGCCCTAATGATGAAAGGTTTGCCTGACTCAACGGTCATATCAAATTGGAAATAACCATTTGCGTCTCCATGATTAACATACCTTCTCGTTAATCCCTCCTCAACATTTGCACCGGACTGAGCGGAAAACTTTACATTATGTTTTTGTTCAGAGCCTTGTTCGCCAACGTCTACATGATCGTAAAAGCCAATCGGCGGGTTTTTATAACGCACTTGAATGGCCGTACTACTCTTGGCTGCTTCAGCTCCATTAAACGAAGCAATCGCATGCAGCTCAGCAGCCGTTTCAACGGCAAGAAGCGGTGATTTCACCTCAAAACTAATATTCATTTCTTCACCGGCTTCAAGGCTATAGGCTTGGCGTGCAGGGGAAACCGTCCAGTTTAAAGGAGCACTGAGCTCTATAGATCCTTCAACGGAAAAGCTTCCTTTATTTTGAATGGTTGTATTAACCGTTGCTGTACCGCTTGGCTCGATTGTTGCTGGTTCAGCCACTAATGCTTTAATAATGATTGGCGAATCGATCTTTATTGTCGTCTTCAAAGGCACTTCCACTGTTGCATCATTTATTTTGTAGCTTCCGCTGCCAACTATATTAAATAGGCTAGTGGGTTTTTGTTGCTCCGACACTTTCACACGGAATGCAGCAGCAAACGTTTCACCTGGTTTAATGACAGCCATTTGATTATCTCCTATCGAAGTGACTTCCCATCCTTCGGGTTTCTGGAGAGTATAACGCACATCATTAATGCTCGCATCGCCATCGTTAGTTGCTTTCACTTCAACTGTAAATGTATTTCCGGGCAGTACGGATACCTCGGAAGGGCTAATTAACCACTTTATTCCTAGCTTTTCATTACTAATGGCAGACAAAAACGTTGTTGCGTTTGAAATAAGATTTGCTAAATTTTTAGCAATAATGTCGTTTATTGACCCAGCATCGCTTTGTTCTTGCAACCATAGCTGTAAACCATCTGTTTCATATAAAGCATGATGAACTTGCTCGATAAAGAGAGCATCATCACCGGCTTTGTACGCCTCAATACTTGCTTCAATTCGGCTTGCAAGCGCCTCGCCTTTACCTGAAAGTGCTTGAGTTTGTTCGCTGGTGAGCTCTCCATTATTGGAATAGCTTATTACTTCATTTTGAAATTTCTCCGCCTCATCAAGTGCACTGCCTAAATTTCCAATAATAGGATCAACTACAAACTGATAATCACCCGAGCCTACAGTGAATACTGCATTGCCTTCCTCCATACCAACAAATTGCACACCTTCCACCGACAATGCAAATTGGCCGCTCTCTGTTACTGCCCACTTGCTATCAGCAGGGATATAGACCGTAGCCGTTGTATTTGCTGGAATCGTGACATGCTGGCTAAAAATATCCCCTTCTTTTTTCCAATCGCTTACAATCATGCCATAAACAGAATTGTACGATCCTTTAGCACTAGTCAAATCTCCACCAGGTCGAGGTTTAATCAAAATATGCTTATAACCCGGGCTTGCAGGGTCCTGTTGAATGCCGGCAATATTTTGATACATCCAGTCTCCGACTGCTCCATAAGCGTAATGGTTAAAGGAGTTCATGCCAATGTCTTGGAAACTGCCATCCGGCTTAATAGAATCCCAGCGCTCCCACATCGTAGTCGCACCATTTTTGATTTGATATCCCCATGAAGGATAAGTGTCATTGTTGAGCAATCGGTAAGCAACATCCAAATGTCCCGTTTCGCTCAATACCGGCAATAAATCTCTCGTGCCAAGAAAACCGGTTGATAAATGCCAGTCGCGCGCTTTAATCAGCTCTACCAAATGATCCGCCGCAGCTTGACGTTTCGATTCGGGAACCAAATCCATGTACAAAGCCAAGACGTATCCCGTTTGGCTATTTCCTTTAACTTTTCCATCTTCGCTAACATAGGCTTTAATAAACGCTGCTTTCACTTGCTCATAAAGCTGCTCGTACTTGTCGGCATCTTCTTGACGGCCGATGGCATGCCCCATTTCGGATACTAGTTTTGTACTGTACGCAAAATAAGCGGTAGAGATTAAATCTCCTGGCGTTGGATCATTCACATCCAGCCAATCACCATACATCGACGACGGACGAATAAGTCCAGAGCTATTTTTTCTCATATATTCGATCCAGTGAACCATTTCATCATAATTTTCTTCAATAACACGGATATCTCCGTAACGCTGCCAAATGGTATACGGAACGGTAACGCCAGCATCCCCCCAGCCGGCATTGCCTCTTTCTCCGAGAACATTAGGCGCTACATCGGGAAAAGCACCGTTAATCGATTGTCCATCTCTCAAATCTCTCATCCATTTGCTTCCTATAAACTTTGCCACGTCCATATTAAAAGCAGCAGCTCCAATAAAGACATTGATATCACCGGTCCAACCCAAACGCTCGTCACGCGCAGGCGTATCGGTAGGAACCTCCAAGAAATTGCCTCGCTGCCCCCAAGTAATATTGCTTTGCAGTTGATTCAACATCGCACTAGAAGTTTCTAACTTGCCACTAAACGGTGCTGCTGTATGCATGACCATTCCTGTAACGGCATCCATACTCGGCACACCGGGATAACCCGTTACCTCCACATAACGGAAACCATGAAACGTAAACTTCGGCTCATATACTTCATCTCCGCTGCCCTTCAAGGTATAACGGTCCGTTGCTTTTGCCGCACGCAAGTTTGCTGTATAGAAGGTCCCGTCCGGGTTTAACACCTCTGCATGTCGCAGAGTAACCGTTTGACCTGCTTCACCGCTTACTTTTAGCCTTACGGTTCCGACCATGTTCTGCCCTAAATCAAACACATATTTGCCAGGTACCGGCTCTGTCATCTTAATCGGCTTCATTTCTTCAATTAATTGTACCGTTGGGCCATCCTGGGCGACTAGCTTCCCAGTCACTTCATCCTCTAATTTCTGAACCGAATCCCAGCTCGATGCATCGAAGGCAGGAGTATCCCATCCGTCTATTTCTTTCGTTGCATCATAGGTCTCTCCCATCAAAATACTAGAAGATACAATTGGTCCTGCAGCCCATTTCCATGATTGATCCGTTCCAATCGTTTCTGTTGAACCGTCTGTGTACTCAAGATTTAATTGCATGAACAAATAATTGCTATCGCCATAAATGTTCGGACCAATAAAACCGACATGACCTGAATACCATCCCTCAGCCAATATAGCGCCAATGACGTTGTCACCGTTTTGAAGCAAATCAGTTACATCATAAGTCTGGTATTGAATATGCTTCGTGTAATCTGTCCATCCTGGCGTAAATAAATCTCTGCCTATACGTTTGCCGTTAATGCTAGGTTCATATATTCCGAGAGCGCTGGAGTAAAGTCTTGCTTTTGCAATGGACTTCTCTAAAGAGAAACCTTTGCGAATGTAAGGAGGCGAAGCTGTAATTTTTACGTTTTTCCCCCACGGCGACTCCCCATAGGACGCGACGATCATCGCAGCTGACCAGCTGCTGTCATCATAATCTGATTTCTCCCATCCCTCCATCTTTACCTTGGCTGCTTTCAAACCATGATCCATATTCAATTGAAGAGGTGTTCCTTCCTCGAATACCACTTTCAAGCTGCCAAGAAGACCAGCAGGTCCGCCATCGTTTGATGTTTGGATTGCAATCGTATTAGATCCAGGAATGAGTGCACTTGAGACATCTACAATTTTGCCTTCTTTCCATGAATCGACCGCTTTGATAGAACTGCCCATTCGCTTTCCATTCACATATAACACGAACCCATCATCCGCAGTTAATAAAAATTTCCCTTGTGTTATTGTCCGGTCTAACGGCAATTGAATGGTTTTGCGAAAAAAGCGATCTCCTGCAGGAGCATTTGAAGCCGGATTCCCTTCCGGAAACCAAACCCATTTAAGACCTTCTGTTGTCATATTGTTCGCGTCGCTCATACCGATCCACTCCGCTTGCCAATCCGAATCATGGAGAAGACCCATTTCCCACCAAGCAGGATCACTCCATCCTGAAGCCTTCTCATTGTTCAAGTCCCATACTTTTACTCTCCAAAAGTAACGATTGCCGGACTCCAGAGGTTTGCCGTCATAAACGACATTTACCGATTGATTCGAATCAACTTTATCGGTATTCCACATATCCGGTTGATTATCCAGCAATTTCTGTTTGGTGCTAGCTACCTGAATGGCATATGCTGTTTGAAGCTGTCCACGTTTATCGGACTGAAGCTTCCAACTCATCCTCGGCTTCACCACATCAATACCGATCGGATTGTTCGTGTACTCCGTCGTTAAATCGGTTACCGCCATCGTTGCTCCCGTTCCACCCGCTTCGCCATATGCCGTACTAGTCATAGGCAAGCATAATGTGAAGCCAATCACCAAAGCTAATAGAAGACTCATGGTTTTCCTCATACTTTTTTTCCCCTCGACTTTCCTTTGTTATTGTTTATCGTTCTATTTTTGCTTCAACATTGCAAGGATGACGACTACCGACTCAGCCCGAGTAGCATGCTCTTGAGGTGCAAACCGGTTACCATTTCGCCCTTTGATTATTCCTGTCTCCACAGCTGCAGCTACGTAACCAGTCGCCCAAACAGGAATTTCTAACGCATCCGCAAACTGCAGCTTCGTTTTTTGGTCTGCTTTTAGATCAAGAGCCCTCATGACGACAGCAACCATTTCTGTCCGATTAATTAACTGGTCTGCGCGGAAGCTTCCGTCATCATAACCTTTTAATAGACCTGCCTTAACCGCAGTTGCAATATACGGTTTCGCCCACGCAGCTATTCTATCGCTATCGTTGAAGGCAAGTTTACTGTCTGCTCCAAGTTCTAGATGAAGCGCCCGAACCATCATAGCTGAGAACTCCGCACGCGTTACTGCGCGGTTAGGAAGGAATGTTCCATCGGCATATCCCGTAACAAAACCGAGCTCAGCCGCTTCCCTAATCGCACTCTCCGCCCAATGTCCTTTAATATCTTTCCAATCCACAGTAATAGATTTTCCAGCTACAGTTACCTGCAGCACAGGTTTCAGTTCATTCATCTCCAATTTCGAATTAACAAGCTGCACAGCTTGAAGGCTGACCTCAGCATTCCCCTCAGCAATTCGCTCAAATTTCAGCAATACCAGCTCTTTGTCCCCTGTCTCGCCAGCTGAATTGCCTGTCTTCGTATGGGCAAACCGAATGGTCCCCTTCTTTACGATCGGATCGACAGAAAAACCTGTCAAAGCAGTACGTGCTCCAACAAACTTCAATCGAGAGGAATCGTATTTCATCGAAATATCATAGGCAAATACATCGGTTAAGTTTTTTCCCACTACTGAAATTTCAATTTTGGCTTCTTGACTAGTAATCTTTATTTCAAAAGAAGAAACTGCCTTATCCGCCATTGCCGAAATGGGCATTAAACTGAATATACTGATTAAAATTGTGAATACTATCGTCATTCGTTTTGCATTCGACATATCGCATGAATCCTTTCATAGCAGAGTTTATGAGGCAGGTTAGTGTGCCTGCCTCCTTTTCGAAATTCGTATGTCTATTCCAAGCTCCACTCTTCAAGAATCATTTGCGCAATGGAAGCTAATACACGAATGTCGATTACATTTGCGCCGATCACATCTGCTTTCTCAATTTCAGACCAGTTTGGATCTTTGTAGGTGACACCATAGAAATTCGCTATAATCGACAGATCTCGAATTGTAACCTTCGTTTGTCCCTCGATCAGTGTCACAATCTTCGCTTTGAAAACTTGAAGAGCTTTGTTTAGCATCGTTACAGCCTCATCTATTTGCCACTGGCTGCTTCCTGTATTCTTGGCTGTGTTAATGGCTGCCAGCAGCAGCGCTTTTGATCCCGCAGCGTACTTGCCGACCTTTGTGCCTTCGATTGCCCTGTCATGTTTTAATTGTGCTTCTGCAATCAATCGGTTTAACTCCGTCCTGTCACCAGGAGCTGATGGAATCACCGAATCATTAAACACTTTTACTGCTCCATTCAAGCCGTTAAGCGCTATGGTGACTTGCTCCACAGTCGCATTCGGATCATTCTTCACTGCAATCGCACTGTTGATTACTGCTTGCAATGCCGCCTTAGAACCTGTTGGATACTGACCCGGCTGCGTGCCTTCCATTGCGGCATCATGTAACGCCTGCGCTTGTTCGATTGCCGTATTCAGCGCTGTTTTGTCAGCGAGGAGCACTTCCATCGAGAGTACAGCTCGCGATACATTCATCATTGTTCCCTTGCCACTATCCGACACTTGGAAATCAGACAGCGATACCGTTGTATTGCCTGCTTGTGCACTCGGTTTCACCTTCCCGTGGAGGCGGAACAGATTGCCACCGTCAATACCTGCTTGCTGCTGGCCTGAGGTGACCATGATGATCCGAATCTGGCCAAGCTCGGGTTTAACCGCCGTTCCAAACACTTCGAAATTCGGCTTCAACGACTGAATGACCGATGGGTCCAGCGAGAGGTAAGTACTTTCCCCAACCGTCTGGAATTCGAATTTCTGCGGGTCATAATGAACAATAACATCAAGAGCCGTGAAGTTTGAGCCTACATTTTCAGCACCGATCGTCCACTCCGTTCCCTGTCCTGCTATGACAGTGTCACTTCCTGACAAAGCAGCCATATCTCGTTCTGCGGAAGCTGCGGTTACCGTAACATTTAGCGCAGCCGTCTTGCTGCCGTCTTCTGTCGTCGCAGTTATGACGCCATTTACTTGATCTGCTCCCTTATTGGTTGCTGTTACAGTTGCTTTCGTTGTATCGCTAGCCTCATCATAATGAACATTCGTGACGATAATATTCTCGTGATTGGACTCAAAGTGCACCAGCTTATTTGCAGCATTTGCCGGAAGCACTGTCGCAGCAATTTCGATGCTTTCTCCATCCTTCATTTCGAGCGAAGTACGATCCAAGCTTATGCCAGTAACGGGCAAGCCAGCTTGATTGTTATATACCTCCAGCTCAGCTAATTGGAGCCTATAGTAAATATCGTCTGATGCCATATCCCCAAGCTTATTGACCGACAGCCTCACATATCTAGCGGTTTGGTTTTCAAACGTATACAGCTGTGGCAGCATCAACGGGTTCGGCTCACCAGTCATTCTCTTTACTTCTAAATAATCTCCGCCATCAGGCTTAACCTGAATAAGGAAATCAATAGGGTAGGAGGCGGTTCGTGAATCCTTTGTACTGGAATCCGTTCTTGGATACAGCACCACACTATTCAGATCTTGATTCGCACCCAGATCAATCTCTACCCAAAGCGGGTTGTTTTCCTGAGATTGCGAAGGAGAGCCTGTTGATGAATATTTTCGCGCCAAATTGCCGTCCGTGAGCCCTGCTGCCCCCCACTCTGGCGAAATCTCCAACGTTTCGCGTGCGGTTGCCTTTTTGCCTAACGCCAGATTCGCCCCGGTAACTACGATCAACCGAATAGAGGAGGTAAGCACAACTTCTCCTGATTTTACCGTTGCAGTAATTTCTGCGGAGCCGGGTCCAACTGCAGCTGCGATTCCGTTATCAGCAACCTTGATCACATTAGTGTTGCTGCTCTCATACTTAATCTCAGCATTAGTGAAATCGGCTTCCATTCCATTATCCATACTTCCGCTTAATGTGAGCTGAGTTTGTTCACCATGCTGCAGCTTCGTTGCTTTGCTGCTCAAGTTGATGCTTTCCAGCTTTAAGTTGGAATCAGCCATTGTACTAGCGAACGAGTATGCTCCAGATCCGACCGAATAGACCGCTTTGTCCCCTTCCATTCGCAAAAACTTGACACCAACAGCTTCTTCAGCTAGCTGTCCGCCTTCGCTCACGGATGCTTGATCTACCGCTGGAATGTATACGGTCGCTGTTGTATTAGCTGGAATCGTCACATTCAGCTTGAAGGCTGAGCCTTCCTGCTCCCAGCGGCTCTTGATCAAACCGTAAATAGACTTGTATTCTCCATTCACATGGCTAAACTCTCCACCAGGTGTAGGCTGAATGATAATATGTTTGAATCCAGGCTGCTCTGGATCTGCCTCGATTCCTGCCGCATAGCGGAACATCCATTCTCCAACGGAGCCAAGCGAATAATGGTTAAAAGAGTTCATTCCTGCGTCACCGAATCCATTCTCCTGTGTATAGGAATTCCATCTCTCCCAAATGGTCGTTGCGCCATTTTTGATGCTGTATCCCCAAGAGGGGTAAGTATCGTTCGTCAACAAGCGGTAAGCAACCTCTGTATAGCCCGCTTCTGTTAGTACCGGCAGCAAATAACCTACACCAAGAAACCCGGTCGACAGATGCCAGTTTTTACTCTTAATATTTTTAACTAGATGCTCAACAGCTTTCTTCTTGATATCTCCATCCAATAAATCCATGTGCAGTGCAAACACATAACCTGCTTGTGTATTGCCTTTGATCTGTCCGTCCAAACCAACAAATGCGGTGTTAAAAGCAGCTTTAATATCATTAAATAATTGACTATATTTCTCCGCATCGTCTGTTTTCCCAATGATCGCTGCCATCTTGGACAATAAATTCGTGCTGTATGCAAAATAGGCCGTATTCACCACATCCGTTGGTGTAGTTTCATTCACGCTCAACCAGTCTCCGTAACCACCAGCCGGACGAATGAGCTTGTTGCTGTTCGTTTTGAGAAACTCGATCCATTTCACCATCGCATCATAATGCTCTTTGATTACGGAAGTGTCGTTATAAGCTAAGTACAGTGTCCATGGGATAATAACGCCTGCATCTCCCCAGCCGTTGCTTCCATTACCCATTCCGCTAACATTTGGCGCAACGTCTGGGAATGCTCCATTTGCCCCCTGCGCATCAACAACATCCCGCATATATTTCTCGTAAAACCCAGGAACTTCCATGTTATAGGTAGCAGTGCGAACGAACACCTGAGCATCTCCTGTCCAGCCCATTCGTTCATTACGCTGAGGACAGTCTGTTGGAACGCTTAAAAAATTTCCTCGTTGTCCCCATGTGATGTTGCTATAAAGCTGATTGACCATCGGATTGGAGGTTTCAAATGTCCCGGTCTTCGGTGTATCGGTGTGAACAACAATCCCCGTTATGCTATCTAAAGCAGGTTCACCCGGATAACCAGTCACTTCTACGTAACGGAAACCGTGGAATGTGAAATGCGGTTCATATTGCTCAAGCCCGCTTCCTTTTAGGACATATTCATCTGTTTGTTTAGCTGTACGCAAGTTCTCCGTGTAAAGCGTCCCATCATCATTCAGCATCTCGGCAAACCGCAGCTTTACTTTCGTTCCAGCAGTGCCTTCGACTTTTAACCTTGCCCAACCAACCATATTCTGTCCCATGTCAAAAATATAAGTGCCGGCACTTGGCTGCTTCACTGAGATCGGCTTCAATTCTTCCGTCGCCTTGACGGTAGGGCCTACCTGTGCAACCAGCTTCCCGCGGAAATGGCTGACCTCTTTTACACCGTTCCATGATGAAGGGTCATAATTCGAACGGTTCCACTTATCCATTTCTTTGCGCGCGTCATATGTCTCTCCCATTAGAATGTCGGAGTAGCGAACGGGACCCGAAGTCGTTGAATGCCAAGAAGAATCGGTCATTACCGTTTCACTTGTGCCGTCTTCATATTCGATTTTTAATTGGAATAAAAACGACAGCTCAGTTCCGTACTGATTTGGACCAACATGTGCTACATTTCCCGCGTACCAGCCGTCACCCAGCATTGCCCCAACCGCATTGCCTCCTTCAAGGAGCATGTCGGTTACATCATAGGTCTGATACTGCAAACGCTTATTGTAATCCGTCCATCCCGGATTAAAGTAATCGCTGCCTACACGGGTCCCATTTAGGCTGAGCTCATAAAGTCCAAGCGCCGTCGAGTAAACAGTCGCTTTACGCACTGGCTTCGCAATTTCAAAATCTTTCCTCAACAAAGGTGAGCTTCTGCTTTCGACTTTCTGATAAAAGGTGCCGTTCTCTACGAGTAGTTTTCCATCTTCCGTTAATTGCCCCCCTTCAAAGCTTGCTGCTTCCTTATCATCAAAATTTGCTTGAAACAACTCCTTGCCGTGATCATCCTTAATGACGATATTATCGAACAAGGCGCGCTCATTCGTCCTTGCGTCTTTATGCTGGCGGAATCCAATAGGACCGAATGATATATTGTCATTTTTCATCGTGTCGATTAACTCATTGTTGATGTAGGTTTTGATTTCTTTGCCGTTCACTTCAATTTTCAGATGATAAGCAACATTCAATTGCTTGTCATTCGAAATGACATGTGAAATATCTACTTCCTTCATAAGCTTCGTACCGCCGACATTCGTGTGTGGCCGAAACTGGGCATACGCTTTTTCTTTTACGTTAAACTGCCAGAAAAAATTATTGGAAGCATTAGGTCCGCCAAACAAAATGGCTGCCCCATCATTTAATATTGTAAAATCCAGCTCGATCGAATAGCTTGATGGTACAGTCGCAGGTGTTGAGGCGGCAATCCACTTGGCTTGCCAATCAGCTGGCGCGAGCAATCCCATTTCCCACGAGCCCGGTTCACTCCATGCTGAAGCGTGATCATGGTTATCCCAAACCTTCACTTTCCAGAAATAATGTTTTCCGGATTGTAAAGCTTCCCCTTTGTATTCCACATTGTTGGAATCGCTGGACATGATTTTGCCAGAATCCCATATGTCTCCTTCATTGCCAGCCAAACGGCTCTCTTCTGAAGCGACAATGATTTGATAGGCAGTTTGCATCTGTGCTCTCTCTGTTGCTTCAAGCAACCAGCTGAGTCTCGGCTTGGTGTTATCGATTCCGATTGGGTTATGGCTATACTCTGTATGTAAGTCATATGCTGTCATTTGGCCCGTTCCTTCTGCTCCGAATGCGGCTACTGGCTGTAATAAAGCAATGACTAGAACAGTTGCTAAAAATAAACCAAGCAGCTTCTTCCTGAACAAACTATTCATTTGCCAAAACACTCCCTTTTTCGTTACATTGGTATCGCTTTCAATTTGGAAGACTAAACATAAATCCATAAAAAAATAGCCGGGAGTACAAGAAAGGATATCCTGCTTGCTGCAGGTCCTTCAACGACTACCCGGCCAATCTTCTCATTCTTCGATTATGTGTAATGATGAAAGGTTTGTTTTAATAAACATCCTTCCATTCCGCGATGTTAGAGGAATCGAATTTGAAGGGATCGCCAAGCATAATTTGCGTGCCTTCACCATCTTTCACGACTTCTTTCTCACCTAGTTTGCCAGCTGTCAGCTTATCCCCAACCGCACCTGTAATTTTGCCGTTCACCAATGCGTCTGCTGCATAACCGGACAAGTAACCAACATCAATCGGATTCCACAAATACATCCACTGACATACGCCGCTCACGATGTATTCCGCCATTTCACTTGGCAGGCCAAGACCGGTCAATTGCACTTTCCCAGTGAGACCCTTATCCGTTAAAACCTTGCCCGCAGCCGCGATTCCTACTGTCGTTGGCGCAATAATACCTTTCAGATCAGGATACGATTTCAAGAGCGCCTCAGTCTCGGACACGCTTTTATCACGCAAATCATCACCATAAGCTACTTTAACGAGCTTGATTTTACTGTATTTCGAATCCTCCAACTCTTTCTTCATCCATTCGATCCAAGTGTTTTGGTTTGTCGCTTGCGAGGTCGCGCTCAGGATCGCAATTTCGCCTTCGCCGCCAATCATTTCCGATACGCCTTGAATTAGTGTGCGGCCGATACGCTCAGGATCTGCTTGATTTACATGAACCATGCGACTGGCTGCGTTAACCGCTGAATCTAAAGAAAGCACTTTAATTCCTTGTTTCATCGCTTTCTTCAGCGCCGGCTGGAGCGCATCCGGATCATTTGCCGCAATTGCGATCACGTCCACCTTTTGTGAGATAAGCTCTTCAATCATTTGAATTTGTGCTTCTGCAGTCGGCTGATCAGGCGCCTTCAAAATCGCTTCATATCCGAGCTCTTCAACAGCATTTTTGTAGCCTTCCATTTGCTTCTCACCGTATGGATTACCCGTGTTTTTAAAGATAATGGCATATTTCTTCTTTTTCGTGCTGTCCGATGTGTCATTTCCCTTGTTTTTCTCTGTAGCTTCGCTCTTGTTGCCGCCCGTATTTTTGGAGTTATTGACGCTGTTGCCTCCTCCGCATGCGGTTAACATCGAGATCGTAAGCAAAACAGTTAAACAAACGGATAACACCTTGTTTCTTTTCATTGTTTTTCCTCCCTTTTTTTGTCCAATCCTTTATATACAAAACAGCCGATCGACTGTATTGCACCAACTTAAGTTTTCTTCGTACGACTCCGGCCTACTTTAAGCCTCGGAACAGCGACGGCGAATATAAGCAGCAAGCCTATAATAATGAGCAGGATTTGCGCTTGTACGTTAACTAATCCTAAACCATAACGCAGGAAACCTATGAGGAAGACCGCTAGTATGGCTCCTACCATTCTTCCTTTTCCTCCAGCCGTGCTAATGCCGCCGAGAACAACCATGGCAATGACATCGAGTTCATACCCCATCGCAATATTAGGACGCGTGCTTCCCATACGGGAAGTTAGAAACAAAGCAGTCACAGCGGACATCAGTCCTGCAAGCGTAAAGACGATTACTTTTACACGATCGACATTCACACCTGAGAAGCGGGCCGCGTTGATGTTATTCCCCATCGCGTACAATTGTCGGCCGAACACGGTTTTGTGCAGCAGTAAGCTAAACACAATGGCAAATACCGCAAAAACGATCAAGATAAACGGAATCGGTCCCACGTACCCCCAGCCCAAATAGCTAAACCACTCTGGAAAAGATCCTGCTGCTTGATCTTCCAAAATAATGTAGGCGATTCCCCGATAAATGATCATCGTTGCCAAAGTAATGATAACTGCGGACAATTCCTTGTACTTCACAATAAGGATGCCGTTAATCCATCCGCAAATGGTGCCCACTGCCAAACAAATGACCATAGCCAGCACAATAGGGACTCCTTTATTGAATAAGTCCGCCATAATAACAGACGATAATGCTACAATCGATGCGACGGATATATCGATATCCGCGAGGATGATGATGAACACCATAGGGAGCACGATAAATGCTTTATCCAGAAATCCCATCGTTGCATCTCGCAAATTATCGTAATCCCAATAAAACTCAGATAGATTCATATTCATGACGGTTATGGCAAGAAACAATACCACCAACATCCATTCCCACTGAAGGAAAAACCTTTTGAAGGAAAAATCCTGCTTATTCGTAACAATTCTCGGCTCCATAGCGTTAGATTTTCCTCCTCATAAGATTGTTGCGATCAACGCCGCGCTTGACGATTGCATTAATAAGGACCGCGATCAAAATAATTGCGCCTTGAATGCCGTTTTGCCAAAATGGCGATACGTTAATCAAAGGAAGTGCATTATTCAAAATACCTAGTAAAATAGAGCCAAGGATGATGCCCGATATTTTGCCAGAACCGCCTGCAATGCTCACACCGCCTAGTACACACGCAGCAATTACGCTGAGCTCATAACCCGATGCGGTATCACCTTGCGCTGATGCAAATTTGGATACCCATAGCACACCTGCTAAGCCGGAGAGACCGCCCATAATGGAATATACGAGCCATAAAATTTTGTCTACCTTAATGCCGCTTATTACTGCCGAATCTGGATTGCTTCCAACAGCATAGATTTGTCTGCCCGTTCGGGTATGATTAACAAAATAATAAGCGACGAAATAAATGAGGATTGCAATAAAGATCAGATTATTGATTCCGAGCGTTGTTCCCGTTGCCATCGCTTTGAAACTTGTAGGCATTTGATGTGCACTAACCCATTTGCCCCCACTAGTTAGATAAGTAAACCCGCGGAACACGTTCATCATCCCGAGTGTGGCTATGATGGGCAGGATACCGATTTTGGAAACCAGGAAACCAATGATCACACCGCTGACAAGTCCCGTTAAAGTGCCGATCAGAAGGGCGACGACAGCTGGTATTTCCGGAAATGCACTGACCGTCTGTGCCGCGATCATGCCTGAAAGAGCCAATGTTGCACCGATGGAAAGATCAATTCCGCGGGTAACGATTACGAGCATCATCCCCACAGCCAAAATGCTCAAAATCGCGGTGTTCGTTACCATATCGTTTATATTTTCCAAGGTCAAAAAGCTGGGATTGCGAAGCTGAACGCCAATTGAAAGCAAAACAATAAATCCGAGTAGTCCAAGCTCTCTGAATTTGGCGATCTTAGCGCTGAGCGTGCGCGTTGGCCTTGTAGCTCTAAGCGAAGCTGCGGTTATACCTCTCGTACTGAGTTCTCTCTCCTGCATGTGTCATGCCCACCTTTAATGTTGTTGTATAAGAGGGCGATCGTCAGCCATTGATGCTTGAAGTATCGCTTCCTGCGAGATCGAATCGCGGTCTAGAAAAGCTGTTATCCGGCCCTCGCGCATGACGGCTACCCGATCGCACATCCCAATCATTTCAGGCATCTCTGACGATACCATCAGTATCCCATACCCTTGACATGCCAAATCGCTGATCATTTCATATATGGCAGATTTGGCGCCAACATCCACACCTTTGGTTGGTTCATCCAAAATGATGACATCCACATCAGCAGTCAGAAGCTTTGCAAATACAACCTTCTGCTGGTTGCCGCCTGAGAGCGAGCTAGCCAAATCAAATATGCTTTTTGCTTTAACATTTACCTTCTCAGCTAATTGCTTAGCGATACTCGCTTCCTTATCGGTGTTAAGAACACCTTTGCTTGAAATCTTCTCAAGCGATGATAATGTTATATTTCTACCGATGCTCCACTGTAGAACGAGCCCCTGCTTCTGCCTGTCCTCCGGCAAGTAGCCAATCCCCATACGCATCGCATCGATCGGTTTTCGGATGTTCACTTCCTGCCCCTTGAAGAATACCTTTCCTTTGTCGCTTCGCTCAATGCCGAAGATGCTTTGGCAAACCTCTGTCCGTCCTGCCCCAACGAGACCAGTCAATCCTAATATTTCCCCTCTTCGCAGCGCAAAAGAAATATCAGCAAAGTAGCCGGTTCTGCCAAGACCTTCAACCCGAAGCAATTCTTCCCCAATCTGCGCTTCCTTCTTCGGAAACAATTGCGTAATTTCACGACCTACCATCGCAATAATTAGATCTTGGTTCGATATTTCATCCACATTCCAAGTCCCGATGTATCTGGAATCCCGGAATACGGTCACCTTGCTGGCCAGTCGATACATGTCCTCGAAGCGATGAGAGATAAAAATAATAGCTGTTCCCTTGTCACGCAAACGCTCTGTAATGCGATACAAGTCTTCGCTTTCCCTATTGGTAAGAGCGGCTGTTGGTTCATCCATAATAATGATCTTCGCATCAACAGAAAGCGCTTTCGCAATTTCGACGATTTGCTGCTCAGCTACACTTAATGCTCCCATTTGCGTTTTGGGGCTGAATGCTGCGCCAAGCTCCTTCAGAAGCTTATCGGCCTCCTTATGCATTTCGTTCCAAAGAATCCGCTTAGTCCCTTTTTGAATTTTCTCATGCCCCATAAATATATTTTCTGTGACGCTTAAATCAGGATAACAAGTAACATGCTGATAAATGGCTGCAATGCCCCTCCGCTTCGCATCCGTAGGATTTTTAAAATCCACGCGTTGTCCATCAAAGAGGATCTCGCCGACATCTGCTGGGTGGACACCGGTAATCACCTTAATAAAGGTTGATTTCCCCGCTCCATTTTCGCCCATCAACGCATGAATCTCACCGGGCTTTAACTTAAAATAGACATTATCAAGCGCCTTGACGCCTGGAAAAGTTTTTGTAATTCCCTCTAGCTCCAAAATGTACTCGGCCATTGCCGGATCACCCTCCATCCTTCGCTGTTCTCTACATGCTGCTGCTTCTTGCTTCCTTCTAGGTCTACCTTACCGAAATTGCAGATCGTGAAGAAGGAGACATTCGTTACTTATGGGGGAGTGTATTCGCTTTGTATATGGAATCCACATTGTATGGCTGTTTGTGAACAAAATAAAAAGGCAGGCGCTAGGCCTACCCTTTAGTTTCTCTACTATACTGACTATCATTTCGAAAACTTCTGTTCTCGATATTTAGATGGCGTCTCCCCAGACCATTGCTTGAACAGCTTACTGAAATACTTTACGTCTTGATAACCAACAAGAACGCTTATATCGTAGAGCTTTAATTGCGAATCAATAAGCAGCTCCTTTGCTTTCTCCATTCTAAGACGCGTGATGTAATCGAGAATTGTTTCACCTGTTTGCGTCTTGAAATGCCGGCAGAAATACGAGGGATTCATATAGACTTGCTCAGCTATACGCTTAATCGTTAAGTCGTCTTGTAGATTGGCTATGATCCAAGCTTTGGCCTGCTCTATCGGTTTCATGCTGCCGCTTTGACGCATTCGTTTCATTTCCAGAACAAGCTGAGCGATCTGCTGATCGAGTTCCACTTTGAGCTCATTAAGATTTATCGCCCGTTTAATCGTTTGAAGTCGGCTCTCGAGCGGATCTAACATTGGCGTATTCACTTTCATTTCAACGCCGACCGAATGGATAAGAATAAATGCGTTCATTATTGCTCGTTGAATTGCAGCAGGCGAATCCATTTTTTCAAGCCGGGCAAAAAACTCCTTCGTAAACTGAACTGCTGCTTGCTCATTTACTTGTTCGACTGCCTGCTTCATTCGCTGCGCAATATGGACAAGCTCATTATCCATTTGGTCTGAAGAGCTCTCCGTCTTGAATTGAATGCCATCTCGGCCAAACAACTGATTGCCGCCATATAATAAACGATAATACATTAATGATAATGCTTGATCCTTTGCTTCTGGCAGCAAATATAAATCCTCAATCGAGCTGCCGCATGAAACAGAAACTGTAAATGGCGTGTAGGACTGAATCGCTGAACGAATTTGACCAGACAGCTCGAACGATGTTTTTTCTAATAAACCGTTGTTTTCGCCATAAGCCTCGGAAAGATGCAGCAATATCCAAAAATTCGAATCGTCCCCTCTCCAGCACCAGCCTATGATTTCTGATTCATTCGAACATTTCTCTACCACTTCTTTGATGATATTCTCAAGCACATAAACATAAGCTTCCCAGTCTTTTGGGGTATAACTTCTTGTTTTTACCGGAAGAGCATCGAGGCCTACATATTGAAGGACGTATCGGCCTTTCGGAAACTCATCCACCCAATATCCTAGCCGCGAAATATCGAGCCCTGCCGAAGTAACATAGCTTAATAGTTGCACTTGTTGCGATGTTTTTAACTCCTCGGATTTTCTTTCCATCTCATTCCATTTCATATGCTGAAACCGTCCGCTTTCAATTTTCACCTTGATTTCTGTCATTCGATTCTTAAACTGCTCCCGGTCTATCGGCTTTAAAAAATAGTCAACAGCTCCTTCTCGAAGCGCTGTCTGAATATATTGAAACTCATCATAACCACTGATCACAAGCGGAAAGAAGGAATAATGGCGTTTTCCCTCGCTTATTAACGTTAGACCATCCATCACGGGCATCTTCACATCCGTAATAAGCAAATCTACTGCTCCTTGTGACTGATGCAAATAATCCATTGCTTCTTTGCCATCAGACAGCGTCGCAACGATTTCCCACCCCTCACCGCAAGAGCGTATGAGTCTAGCAATGCCGTTTCGAATCATTTCTTCATCATCTACAATCAATGTTCTGATCGCCTTGTGCATGCTTACTCCTCCTTGCTTTTCGATTTTTCTGCCACATCGTTCAGGGTGATGACAGGAATACGGATAATAACCTCTGTTCCCTTACCAAAAATGCTATGAAGCTGCACCCCATACTGCTGGCCTAACATAATCATAATTCTAGCGTTTACATTACTTAGCCCAAAACCAGAATCCTTGTGGGCTAGTGTCTCCGATCTGAGTGACCTCTCGAGCTTCTCCAATCGATCATGATCGATACCCGGACCATTGTCCCATATGCGAAAAACGATATCTTCTTCTCCAGAACGCGCACCAAATTCACGACTGATGCTTAGACGAATATCGAGTGCTTTACGGGTTTCAAGTCCATATTTAATGGCATTCTCAATAACCGGCTGCAAAATAAATTTGGGTGTATAAAAGGATTCGATGTCCGTTTTTTTATCGATCTCAAACAACAGCCGATCATTGAATCGATATTTCTGAATGGTCAAATAATTGCTAATATGCTGGACTTCATCCGCAATCGCTACAAATTTGTTTTTGTTGCTAACCGAAAAACGAAGCATACGACCAAGCAGTGTAACCATCTCGACAACCATATCCGATCTGCCGTCCTCTACCGCCATGTTAATGGTCTCCAGCGTATTGTACATAAAGTGCGGATTGATCTGAGACTGAAGGGCGTACAGCTCAGCTTCCTTCTGTCTAATTTTGATATCAAAATTCGTTTCGATCAGCTCATGAATCGTAGCTACCATCGAATTAAAGCTGCGCGCGAGTGCTCCAATCTCATCATTGCTTTCAACCTTAAGATCCACCTGAAACCTGCCCATTTCCACATCCTTCATTAGACGGGAAAGCTTCTTGATCGGCCGCGTTACATTCATAGCGAAGAAAATCGAAATAATCGAAGTAATGAGGACAAAGCAAATAAATACAAAAATGGTCACATTCATAACCAAATCTGTACGCTCTGTTAAATATTTTAGCGGTATGCTATGAGCTAGTATCCAATCAAAATCATTTGATTCGCTAAGACTTACGATCACCGCTTTTTTCCCTGACCCTTTTCGAAAGCTGCCGTTAAAAATGGGATATCGATTTATTTCTTCATCAAAGCCTCCTATTTTCTCCTCATCTGTATGAAAGATGATTTCGCCCTCACGGTTCATCAGCCATAAATCCGCTGTATTGTTCTGTTCAAACTCCCGCAATATGTTGTCAATAAAAGAGAGCTTTACCGCAACCAGCATAGTCGCCAGGCTTTTGCGGTTATCCACATCATTCATCTGTTTCATGATCAGTACATAGGGTTCGTTATTCTCGAATGTCAGATTGATTTGGCTAGGAAGAATAATTTTCGCTTTTCCGCGTAAATCAAGATCCTGCCCATAAGGGATAAAAGCATTATCCGCATTAAGACCTGTAAACTTTGATCTCGCACTGTAAAAAAACCTGTTTTTCGAAAATATGAAAACACCCATAACATCGGGGTTCCCCGTATTTAAATAAGTACGTGCCAAATAATTGTTTACCTCGAATTGGTCCTGATTCAGCTGTGAACGGCTCTGATAGGAGTCGCGACGCAAAATAGCGATCATATTGTCAGAGTTGAACATTAATGTATGCAGCTCTGCAAAATCCTCCATATGCTTCGTTATATTCGCATTTGCTTGATACAGAAAACGGGGCATATATTCACCAATTTGTTCTTCAATTGATTTTGTGTACTGCAAATAAGAAAAAGTACCGAGCAGCGACATGGGGATAACGCTTAGCAGTAAATAAACTAATATAAGCTTAGAGCTGAGCCGATAGTTTCTGAAGCGCAGTTGCTCTGGAAATTTAAAAATCATATTGATCCACATTCTCTGCTGTAAAATCGATCGGTTCTCCCATAATGACCGTATCCCCGTTCACCCTAATAGTGCCAACATTATAAATGTCTTGACCATCATACGGCAGCTTGCCTTCGAGCAGATTTTTTGCAAGCACAACAGTTAAATATCCAAGTTTTTTGGGGCTCCAAAGTGTCGCCATTTGTGCTGAGCCGTCCTTTAAATAATCGCGCATCAAATTCGGCGTGGATAGACCGACAACTTTGACCTGACCTGTTTTGCCAGCTTCTCTTACAGCTTGTGCGGCAGCTGGTGGCCCAACAGAAGAATTGCCGATAATGCCTGCAAGATTCGGGTACTTAGCTAACAGTTCCTTTGCTTTCTCATAAGCCTTTTGCGGATCATCTTCCGTCTCTACAATATCAATCAGCTTCATTTTTGGGTAAAACTCACTCTGCTGATGTTTGATCCATTTGAGCCATTCATTATGATTAGAAGCAGAGAACGCTCCTGTCATAATTGCGTATTCGCCAGTTTCTTCTGTGTTCCATGCAAGCGTATCCAACAAATGGCGGCCTAATGTCTCTGTATCGACCATGTTGACAAAAAAATCTCTGCCTTCTGGATTCGTATCTGCATCCCATGTAATGACCTTGATCCCCTTGCTTTTGGCTTCTAAAATGATGGGCAGCAGCTTTTCTGGATCGTTTGCAGAAACTGCAATCGCATCTACCGACAAATTGATAAGATGTCTAATCACATTAATCTGCTTTGATGCATCAGCGATTGGAGGCCCTTCATAAATGACGTTAACGTCTAAATCATTAGCTGCTTCCATCGCACCTTCTTCAGCAACATTAAAATAAGAAATCCCCATCACTTTTGGTACGATGCCGATGGTGTACTTTCGATGATCTTCCTGTTTCTCTGAGGTTGAATTCGATTTAATGGAATGGATCACGTCATAATCACTTTTTGAGTAACGCCCCTGACATGCGGTTGCAGTAAAAATTAATAACAGGATAACAATCATTTTCCTGAACATGCCTTCACCCTTTTCCATTAACCGTTTGCAATAGTTTCATTAAATGATGACAAAAAATTCGTTGTTGCTTAACAACTGCCTTACCATTGAAAGCGTTTACTTAAATCATTTGAATTCTTCTTATATTGACGCCACCCCTCGCTGGAATTCATAGCTACTCTATTCTACATTCAGCTTAGCTATCCTCCCATTATGTAAAATTGATAAAAGTTAAATGCAATGTTGACTCCTACACTGAAATTGATTTGTACATTGCTCACATGAACGAAACATATCGGACACATTTAGCAAGGAAATGACTACTTCGAGCTATTATTTTCAGGCACCATTTCCTTTTATAATGATAGGACTAACGAAATAGATTCAGAAAGGAGAAATGAAACATGCTTTATTGGATTATTTTAGGAGGCTTATTTCTGTCAGGCGGCTTATATCTCATGCTGAATGGAGCAAAACTTGTTCAAGAAGACAACGTAATTCAGGATAAGATGGCGAAATCATATGTATCAACACCTCATGAGGATGTCATTTCGTAAGCATACATCACATTTGAAGCTGCAACAAAAAACTTAATAAAAAACAATTGGATCATACGGTGACCGCTCCTCTGCTGGTTGGTGCGAAGCAGCCCATTAAAAATCTTTATCGTTTGGGCGAGAAAATGGTCATCCAATTATCTTGAAGAATATAACTAAACACTCGAAAGAAAAAATGTGTTCAGAAAAGCTACGTTAAGAGATGGAAAAAGGTCTACTCTATAAGTCACTTTGACTTGTAGAGTAGACCCTTGTTTTCTATGTTATAGGCTGAGTCTATAGATTAACGGTTCTTTGGAATTTATTTATGTTCAGCCAGCCATGCAGCCAAACTTTGAATCTGTTCCGTCGTTAAGCTGCTCTCGAACTTTGGCATACCCTTTCGACCATTGGAAACAACATCCACTATTTCCTCTTCTGTCAGCTTGGCCCCGACCTGCTGCAAATTAGGGCCGGCTCTTCCCTGCAGCTCCGTGCCATGACAAGAAATACACCTTTTCTTATATAGTGCCACCGCCTCGCTGCTCTCTGCGCCTTCACCGCTGTTGTCCTTATTTGGCGCGTCTCCTGTTGTTCCCCCGCCGCAAGCTGACAATAACAAAACCAACACAATCGCAACACCTACTGAAAACTGTTTTAAACTACTCATTTTAGGTTTGCCTCCTCTCATTTTTGTCGTGGTAACATTACATCCAATCCCCTTCAAATGTTTATCCGCCGAGTTGGGTCGGTGATCCACATGAAGGTTGTACTTGTGAGCTTTGATAGCTTTGATAGCTTTTAAAAATCTACAAAAGCTTCAAATCCTTCAAAAACTTCAAAACCACCTAAAGCTCCTAGAACTTCTAGAGTTCCTAAAGCTCCTAGAGCTTCAAATGCTTCAAATGCTTCAAATGCTTCAAATGCTTCAAAAGCATCAAAAAGCATCGATTGCCTTAATATCATTTTCTTTTATACTTGCTTGCTTACGCATGACTCGATAGAGCTATTGCTGGATAAAGTCATATCTTTGTAATAAATTTTACGATAAATAGCCACATTAAAGCGTTTTCCTTGTCCTCTTTCTACTCCTAACAGGAATATCTACTCTATACCGACTTGTCCTTGGTCTTCTTCGTTTATGAATAGAAACAATCTCAATTAAGTAAATGACATTACCGACACTTTTTCAGAAAAATACGAAGAAAAGAAGCGTTAGTCGCATAAGCAAATCAATCCTTAATCCCTAAACATCGAGTTTAAAAGGTCAGATGTACGTTGAAGATGCGCTTATTATCTCTCGCAAGACAATAATTAGCTCATTTCGCTTTCACTTTTCTCGTTTTATACAGAAAAAGGCTGTCTCAAAAGTAGATTTATCTACGTTTGAGACAACCCCTATTTAATCGTACCATATGTTGAAGCGGAAAAAATTTAGATGCTCAAAAACCGTTGTTCGCAGCTGTCATCATTAATGGATAAATCGCTTACGAACCCAGCAGCTCTTATTTAGACCTTTTGTAGTAAATTTATATTTTAACGAACTCCACAATCGTTATTTCATGGAAAATAACGAATAACACCCTATACAGCACGAAATAACGACGATACAGTTCGTTAAAACTTTTGAAAAGTAATTTTCTGCATAATAAGGTTGATACGGTTCGTTAGCGAATTGATCAAAGGATGATATGCGCTGACGGTGAGACAAATGATTAAACACAAAAGCCTATTCAGGCAAATCAATGATAACTTGAGTTTTCAATTTTTTATGCATCTAGGGTTGTTAAGCAATAAACTACGATTGGGAGCCTTTGTTTACCCTATACGCAGCAGCTCAAATTCGCTTGCATACAGAACCTCCAGCGGAGGATTCATCCATCATATGAACCAACACATTTCTCTCCTCAAAAGTTTTAGCATATGTCGATGTCGTCCATGAATGATGCGGTGAGTAATTCAATCATACCTAGCCTCACTGAAACATCGTAATGGGATTTCAATTTCTTCAATTAAGCACTAGTAGCGTCAAGTGCTCCTCGCGTATTTCAGCTAGTACATCTTCCCTAACAGCTAAGCCGATCCGAAACACTAGACGATGAAATAAGATAAAGTTACACCAATAACTAAAACGAGAAGTGTAACTATATATTCTTTTGATCCTTTTAGAAACTTCCAATCTACAAATGATTGAAAGCCCGCAACGATAAATATGAACAACATACAAAACCATTTCAGAGCATTTCCTTCTAAATCAATAAAAATAATAATAGCTGTTGCTATGAGTGCTGCGATGGTCATTCCCCACATACTCACTCTTTTACCCTTATCTGAAGTTTCTTTTTTTGCGGTTCCAACTATCCATTTTCTTAAAAATAAACTAGCAAAAACGAGTAGTATGCCTACTAATCCAATTTGACCACCCATTAAATCACTCCCTCGTACTCTCTCTGCTGAATAAATTAAATAATTTATTTTATTATCAAATCCCATTTCATTTGTTTTTGATCCATTGTGGAGAATAAATTTGGCCAACTCATCATTATTTAAACCAAGAACAAATTCCATGTAATAGTAAGTACCATACTACGTTTATGAAGCTCAAAAGGGAAGGAATGATTATGCGATTGTTAAGTCGCTCCAGTTTTATTTCATAAAGTTTATTTAATTCATTTGCAGGGTAATCTACACACAATAAATTAAGCGAGGTGAGGCTAACGAATGTTCTCTTCATTAAAAAGGTTTTTAATCGGACGACCATTAAAATCAACGGAATTAGGCGAGCAAAAACTGAATAAAACAAAAGCTCTTGCCATTCTTTCTTCAGATGCCTTATCCTCTGTGGCATATGGTCCTGAGCAAATATTGTTAGTCTTAATCACCGTTAGTGCAGCAGCATTTTGGTATTCCATACCGATTGCCATTGGTGTTTTGATTTTATTATTAGCACTTATTTTATCCTATAGGCAAATTATTTTTGCATATCCTCATGGCGGAGGCGCTTATGTCGTATCCAAGAAAAATTTAGGTGTATACTCTGGGTTAGTAGCCGGAGGCTCACTGTTAGTTGACTATATTTTAACGGTAGCGGTAAGCGTATCAGCTGGAACAGATGCCATTACGTCAGCTTTTCCAAGCTTGCATCCTTATAATGTAATTATTGCGATTATTTTTGTATTGTTTATAACCATCTTGAATTTAAGGGGAGTAACGGAGTCCGCTTCAATATTAGCCTATCCGGTTTATTTATTCGTTTTGGCTTTATTCATTTTAATCATTGTAGGCATTTACAACATTCTATTAGGCAATGTCTCGCCTGAATTACATACACCCATTGGAACGCCAGTGGCGGGAATCAGTTTGTTTCTGCTGCTAAAAGCTTTTTCCTCCGGAAGTTCTGCTTTAACAGGGGTTGAAGCTATTTCGAACGCAATACCCAATTTTAAAAGCCCGTCTCCAAATAATGCTTCCAAAACGTTAATCGCGATGGGATCGCTGCTTGCCATATTATTTTCTGGAATTGTATTTTTAGCTTATTATTATGGTATTAGTCCCCGGGAAGAAGTGACCGTTGTTTCAGACATTGCTGAACATACGTTTGGTCGGAACTTTATGTATTATTTTATTCAAGGAACAACCGCATTAATTCTGATCCTTGCTGCTAATACAGGGTATTCTGCTTTCCCCTTGCTGGCAGTCAACTTAGCCAAAGATAAATTCATCCCTCGAATGTTTACCATTAGAGGAGACAGATTAGGTTATTCCAACGGCATTATTATTCTGGGCGTTTTCTCAATCCTGTTGATTATAGCATTTGAAGGCCGAACTGAGCATCTCATCCCACTTTATGCCGTAGGTGTATTTATCCCCTTTACACTCTCGCAGACGGGGATGATGGTAAAATGGATTCGTGAAAAACCGCAAGGCTGGGTATCTAAGCTAATCATTAACTCAACTGGTGCGGTTATAAGCTTTATCGTCACCATGATGTTCTTTTTAACCAAATTCGCACAGGTGTGGTCCGTATTAGTTTTTCTACCTCTTATCATTTTGCTCTTTCACCGAATTAGAAAACATTATGAATCTGTAGCCGATCAACTGCGAATTACGACCTCTGAGGCAGCGATACCAATTGAGGGGAATGTGATCATACTTCCTGTGGCTGGTATTACACATGTGGTTGAGAACTCATTGAATTACGCCAAATCACTATCTGCTCACCAGATCATTGCGGTTCATATTCCATTTGAAAGAGAGGATGAATTCACTTTCGAAGAGAAATGGAAAACGTGGCAGCCTGATGTGAGACTAGTTACTTTACATTCGCCTTATCGAAGCATCATTCAACCATTAACTAAATTTATTGATACCGTTCAGCGAAAGGCGAGTGAATCAAATTACAAAGTTACTGTCATCATCCCGCAATTTATTCCAAAAAAAGGTTGGCACAATATGCTTCATAACCAATCCAGTTTATTGATTCGTGCTCACTTGTTATATAGAAGAAATGTGATCGTCACTACAGTACCTTATCACTTGAAAAAATAATGACTTGAACGATTATGATGTAATTGTTCCATGAATAAAAGGCTGCCGATGGCAGCCTTTTATTGCTATCTAGTTGCTGCGATCAAATGACCATTGTTATCCATACCTCGAAAAACAAATCCCCTATTGTCCTTAGGATTTATTTCTTGATAAGAAACTGCATACCCACTTCGTACAGGTAATTCAATGTATACCGTTGAGTCGCTCTTAATGACTTCCAAATTGTCCTCTTCAACGTTGCTAAAACTATCATTGCTAATAATGACTCGCTTTATCTCAGGGTTAATCGTAGAAAATGCAAAAATAATGTCGTACATTTTGTTAGCATTCAATTGAGCTGACCATGTTCGTTGAATGGTTTTCGGTTCGTTAGCGCTTGGCGCTAATGGAGAGGTCTCGGATACGAGATATAGAAATCCCCATTTCTTCGTAACGAGCTTAACATAATCCAGATCATCCATTTTCCATATAACTAGTTTATCCTTCCCGAATGCTTGCTGATACACCGCTTCTCCGTCTGCACGAGGATATGCTTCTTTCAGTGCTTTACTTTCACTAAATACATACCCGCTTCTATTTCCAAAATAAACTAGGAGAAGAAATACACATACAGAGTAAATAAGTATTCTCGACCGTTTTGGCTTCATCTTGTCTCCTATTCTTGATTAATGATCTTAAAAGGTTAGATTTCTTTCCAATTTTATGTTTTCAAAATAATCCCATAATTTACAGACGTGTAATAGGATTGAAAGTTGCGCATAACAAATCGTTCCTTTTACAAAGAAAAAAGAATCTGTGCCCTTGTATCCTCCCATGAACACAAAAAAGTTGAGCAGAAGTTTTCCTTCTACTCAACTTTTTATTGTGATTGCGAATGGGTTACTCCACGCCGTCCTTGAAGTTTTTAGTATAGTTTTTATCACCTTTGTGCTCCAGGTCCTTCACCGTTTTCTCCAGCGTAGACACAATCTCTTCTTTCACTTGTGTCAGCGTTTCATAAAACAATGCCTCTTCCGTACCTATGATTTTGACGCCGCTAATGGCCTGCATGGATTGAAAGCGTCTGTGCTGATCAGCAAGATCGTCAATCGCTTTCAGCGTGTGCATCGTTTGCAGAAATAAATCCTTATGTTGCTGGTTGGAAAGTCGATCCTCAAGTTGTTTCATTCGTGTGTTCATCGGCACTCTTCCCTTCATTTACAATATGAGGATGGCTACTTCAAGCAGTTCCTTACTTCCATTGTATAATTTTCCTTCTGTCAAAAACAACTTTTATCCTTCGCGCTCCAAAATCACTGTCTCCATTCGCCATCTGAAACAAAAAAACTCCTACACAGATAACATGAAAAATGAATTCATGATTATCTGCTAGGAGTTTGTGTTGGTTTTAATCGTTATTCGTTATTTTCCATCCATTGAAAGTGGAAGCTTCCCTCTTTATCAAGGCGCTGGAAAGTATGTGCTCCAAAATAATCCCGTTGCGCTTGCAGCAAATTAGCAGGAAGTCTTTCAGTACGATAGCTGTCATAATACGCTAGTGCGGATGCAAACGCTGGAACCGGAATACCTCTAGTTACGGCAATGGAAATGACTTTTCTCCAAGCCTCCTGATAGTTCTCAACAATATTGCTGAAGTATTCATCCATCAATAGGTTGTTCAGAGCTGGGTTGCGGTCATAGGCATCCTTAATATTTTGCAAAAATCTTGCACGGATAATACATCCTCCACGGAAGATCATCGCAATGCTGCCATATTTCAAATCCCAGTTATAAGCGTCAGAAGCAGCTCTCATCTGTGCAAAGCCTTGCGCGTAGGAAGCGATTTTGCTTGTGTACAGTGCTTTGCGAACAGCTTCGATAAATTCCTGCGGATCACCGTCGTAGCTGGATACCGCTGGGCCGTTTAATTTTTTGCTCGCAGCCACACGTTCTTCTTTCATAGCGGAAATAAAGCGTGCGAACACGGATTCCGTAATGATCGACAATGGCACACCCAAATCCAATGCACTTTGGCTAGTCCACTTGCCAGTACCCTTTTGTCCTGCTGAATCGAGAATGACATCTACCATTGATTTGCCTGTTTCCGGATCAATTTTCTTGAAAATATCAGCCGTTATCTCGATTAAATAACTATCCAGCTCGCCATTGTTCCATTCCGTGAAAATATCATGAAGCTGGCTAGTGTTCAGGTTTAACACATCTTTGAGCAGGTGGTACGCTTCGCCGATGAGCTGCATATCGCCGTATTCGATGCCGTTGTGTACCATTTTGACATAGTGGCCAGCGCCATCAGCACCGATATAAGTGCTGCATGGATCACCATTCACTTTTGCTGAAATAGCTGTCAAGATTGGCTCTACAAGCTCGTATGCGTCTCTTTGACCGCCTGGCATGATAGCTGGTCCGTTAAGCGCACCCTCTTCGCCGCCAGAAACGCCGGCTCCGATAAAGCGGAAGCCTAATGCTTGAAGTTCTTTGTTTCTGCGCTGTGTGTCTGGAAAATAGGCGTTTCCGCCATCAATTAGAATATCTCCTTGATCCAGATACGGCACCAACTGATTGATCGTATCATCTGTCGGTTGACCCGCTTTCACCATGATAAGAATTTTACGCGGCGATTCCAGTGATTGTACGAAATCTTCCACACTGAATGCGCCGACAAAATCTTTTCCTTGTGCCTCCGCCAATAGTTCATTTGTTTTCTCTGCTGAACGATTATACACGGCAACCGAGAAACCTTTGCTTTCTATATTCAAGGCTAGGTTTTTACCCATTACGGCCAAACCGACCACGCCAATTTGTTGTTTTTTCATGATAACTGCCTCCCTGTCATTACTGTCCTGTTGTAGATAAAAAATCAAAAAAACTTTGCTTATGCGCATCGATATCCGACTGGCCTAGCAGTGCGAATATATGAACTATATAGGCTTCTATGCTAGGCTAGTCGAACCGATTAAGGTTTGGAAACTGCAGCTTACTGCTGCGCCGTTTTCTTCCAATCAGCTGCGAACTTCTCCATGCCTTGATCCGTTAGAGGATGTTTGGAGATTTGTTCGATTACAGAGAACGGAATCGTTGCTATATGTGCCCCAGCCATCGCTACACGAGTGACATGATCCGGGTGGCGAACAGATGCAGCGATGATTTGGGCATCCAGATTGTGCGTACGGAACAATTCAGCAATCTTCGTGACGAGCAGCACACCATCTTCTGAAATATCATCCAAACGACCGAGGAAAGGAGAAACATAAGTCGCTCCAGCGCGAGCAGCCAAAAGCGCTTGGTTCACAGTGAAAATCAATGTTACGTTTGTTTTCACGCCTTTTTTGGTCAAGTAGCGGCAAGCTTCTAGACCAGCTAGCGTCATCGGAAGCTTAATTGTAATGTTTTTATCATTGTTGTTGATTTTGATCAGTTCATTTGCCTGCGCGATCATTTCTTCAGCTGTTTCTGCGTCAGGCGTTACTTCTGCTGATACCGATTCTACCTCAGGCACTTCGCGGAGAATTTCTGCTATGCGGTCTTCGAATTTCACGCCTTCTTTGGCAACCAAAGATGGATTCGTCGTAACACCAGACAATACACCGATTTTATAAGCTTTTTTGATATCTACCAAATTTGCAGTGTCGATGAAAAATTTCATAATTAAAACCTCCGTTTTTTATTATTAAATTTTTATTGTCTTCATGCGTTGCTTAGCGTAATTCTTTCGCCATTCGAACCACGTTATCTACCGAAAATCCGAAAAACTCTAACACTTCACTACCTGGGCCAGAAGCGCCAAACGTATCGATGGACAATACGCTGCCGCTTGGTCCTGTGTAACTATCCCAGCCTAACGAAATGCCAGCTTCAATTGCTAAACGTTTCGTAACAGATGCAGGCAGCACTGATTGCTTATATTCTGCCGATTGACGGTTGAACAATTCACGACTTGGCATAGCTACTACACGAACTGAAATATTTTCCTTCTCAAGTTCAGCTTTTGCGCCAACTGCCAGAGAAACCTCAGAACCGGTACCGATCAGAATAATGTCAGGCTTGTCGTTTGTCTCCGTTAGAACATAACCACCGCTAGCAACCGCAGCGACATTGCCTTTAGTTTCTTCATAGATAGGCAAGTTTTGTCTGCTTAGTACTAAAGCTACTGGTCCTTCATTTTGCTGCAATGCATAAGCCCAAGCATTAGCCGTTTCATTGGCATCAGTTGGACGGATAACTGTAAGCCCAGGAATCGTGCGCAATGCGGTCAAATGCTCAACGGGCTCATGAGTAGGTCCATCTTCGCCAACAGCGATGGAATCATGTGTAAATACATAAATGACAGGTAGCTTCTGCAGTGCAGCCAAACGAATGGACGGACGCAGATAGTCGCTAAACACGAAGAATGTACTTACAAACGGTTTTACGCCGCCGTGCAGTGCCATACCATTTCCAGCAGCGCCCATAGCATGCTCACGAACGCCGAAGTAAATATTACGTCCTGCATAGGATTCAACAGCAAAGGTTTTTTCGCCGTTAATATCAGTCATCGTTGAATGGGACAAGTCTGCGCTACCGCCAAAAATTGAAGGCACCGTTTTAAGGTAATGATTGATCGCTTGACCGCTCGCTACACGAGTAGAAACTGTTTTGGAAGCATCGAAAGTAAGAAGATCTGCAGCATCGATGACAACAGAACCTTCAATGACTTGCTCAAGTTCTGTACCAAGCGCCGGATGCTGTTCTTTATAAGCAGCCATTAGCTGATTCCACGCTGCTTCTTTTGCTTCGCCTTTTTGTTTCAACTGTGCAAAGTGAGCTTGAACTTCTGCTGGAACGGTAAATTCTTCCTCATGATCCCAACCGTAAACCGCTTTTGTCGCTTTTGCCTCTTCTTTGCCTAGTGGATTGCCGTGCACTTTATTCGTTCCCGCTGCCTTGCTTCCGTATCCGATAACCGTACGAACTTCGATAATGGTCGGCTGCTCTTCATTGCTCTTTGCTGCCTCGATCGCTTTCGTGATTTGTTCGATATCATTGCCATCTTCAACTCGCAAATAGTGCCAGTTAGCAGATTCCGCTCTCTTCTGCATGTTTTCACCGAAAGAAAGATTGAGGTCGCCGTCTAAGGAAATATCGTTGGAATCGTACAATACAACGAGTTTATCGAGCTTCATATGTCCAGCCATAGACATCGCCTCGTAAGAAATTCCTTCCATTAAGCAGCCGTCTCCAACAAGTGCATACGTGTAATGATCAACAACCGGGTATCCGTTTTGATTAAATTTTGATGCTAGGTGAGCTTCGGCCATTGCCATACCTACAGCCATCGCAAGTCCTTGTCCTAGTGGCCCTGTCGTTGCATCAACGCCATCTGTATGGCCATATTCAGGATGTCCAGGCGTTTTGCTGTTCAGCTTACGGAACTGCTTCAAGTCCTCGAGCGATACGTTATAGCCGGATAAATGCAGCAGGCTGTAAAGTAAAGCTGAGCCATGACCCGCGGATAAGACGAAACGGTCACGGTTGAACCATTTTGAATGGCTCGGATTGTGATTAAGATGGTTGCCCCAAAGTGAGTACGCCATAGGCGCAGCTCCCATTGGAAGCCCCGGATGTCCGGAATTTGCAGCGTTTATAGCATCGATAGACAGTGTACGGATAGTATCAATAGATAGTTGTTCAATTGTTTTTGTATTAAGCATATTGTTCTCCTTTTATGGTTTCGATTTCTTGTTCGGTCTTCTCATCGAACCACCAATGGAAGCCGTCTTGTGCAAGCAGCATATCAGACTCAACCGGACCGTATGTGCCAGCTGCATAACGATGCAGCGGAACTAAGTTTTCTTCATAAGCTTCCAAAATGGGTTGAACCCATTTCCATGACAATTCGACTTCGTCCCAATGCGCGAAAAATGTAGAGTCGCCGTGCAAAGCATCGTGAATCAAATTCTCATAAGCTTCAGGCACATTGTCTCTCGTCGCATGAAAATCGATATTCATGGGCTTTAATTCACCCTTGTGCTCAGGGTCTCTCGTATTTAATTGCAATCTAATGCTCTCGTCAGGACTGATCTCAAATACAAGCAGATTAGGCATTTTGCTATCATCGTTTGTTGCAGCTTGCTTTATTGGTTCTTTGAACTCGATCACAATTCTTGTTGATTTGTCCTTCATTCTTTTGCCTGTACGGATATAGAAAGGAACGCCCCGCCAGAAGTAATCGTCAATTTGCAGTTTAGCTGCAATAAAAGTGTCGTTCATGGAGTTTGCAGCAATGTTTGGTTCGGAGGTATAACCGACCACCGATTTCCCTTGAATCTCTCCTTCTCCATATTGTCCTCTTATCACTTGGGTGTTGACATCTGCTTTTTGCAGCTGCTCCAGTGATTCCATGACCAGTTTCTTTTTGAAACGGACATTTTCTGAGGTGCTGTTATTCGGAAGGTGAATGGTCAACATCATGAGCAATTGAAGCATATGGTTCTGGAACATGTCTCTGATTGCACCAACATGATCATAATAGCCAGCTCTTTCTTCCACGCCTACAATTTCGTTTGCCGTAATTTGAACGTTGGCAATGTAGCGTTTGTCCCAAAGTGCTTGAAGGACTGGATTGCTTTGCTGCAGAACCTCAAGCTTCTGTACCATCGGCTTGCCAAGATAATGATCAATACGGAAAACTTCTTCTTCCGCAAACGATTTGCTCAGGTTTTCATTCAATTCTCGAGCAGACTGCAAATCATGACCAAATGGCTTCTCGATTACAAGCCGCTTCCAGCCATTAGCGGAACCAAGCCCGCTTTCATGAATGTTAGCTGCAATCGGTTCAAAAAATTCAGGTCCAACCGACAAGTAAAACAAGCGATTGGGTGCAACGCGCAGCTCTTCTTCCCGTTTCTCAATAAGACGAAGAAGCTTATGGTAATCTTCTTTGCGGCCAACATCCAATACACTATAGCGGAAAGCACGCAAAAAATTTTGAATCAATTCGGGATCATTTGCTTCACGCCTGGAAAACATACGAAGAGATTGTTCGACATTGTCCTGAAAGGTTTTATCGGATAGCTCTCTTCTTCCAAGGCCGACCACGGAGAAGAACTCCGGCAGCTTCTGATCAATAAATAAATTATACAAAGCAGGGTAAATTTTTCTTTTTGCTAAATCCCCTGTCGCTCCAAACAAAACAAATGTGGTAGCCTCCATGTTCTTACTCCTTCCAGCAGTGCTTTGTAGTTAGTACTGGTTTCTATTTCCTAATTCCACTATAATACGAATATGACCTATACAAGTAATTCATATTTTTCACAGGAGCTATAGATACTGTCTATGATCAATTATGAGCTATACAAAGTTTTTTACTGGACGGCGAAGAAGGGAAGCTTATCCCAAGCCGCAAAATCGTTGTATATCACCCAGCCGAGCGTTAGCCATGCCATCAAGCAGTTGGAAGACAGTTTAGGCATCATTTTGTTTTACCGGAATTCAAAGGGTGTTGCTCTGACGCAAGAGGGTGAAATCCTTTATTCCTATATTGAGAAATCTCAAATTCTCATCTCGCTAGCCGAAGAAAAGATGGCGGCTCTTAAAAATTTGGACAGCGGTGAGCTGCGGATCGGTGGAAGCGATTCGTTGTTCAAGCATTATTTGCTGCCTTATTTGGAAACCTATCACGAAAAATATCCCGGTATCAAGCTGCATCTGAATCATGGAACGACACCGGAAACCATCGCTTTTCTGAAGGAAGGCAAAATCGATTTGGGCGTCGTTCGTATGCCCATCGTCGATTCTCAGCTAGAAGTTATGAAGGGCATTCAGCTGCAGGATTGTTTTGTAGCAGGAGCTCGATATGCTGAGCTTAAGGACAAAGTGCTTTCACTAGAAGTGCTGCTTCAATATCCAATTATCCTGTTCTCTCGAAACAGTCGTGTACGAATGGCGATTACCGAACTATTCCAAAACTATGGGCATCAAATCAAGCCTGAAATTGAAGTAGGAAGCGTAGATTTACTCATCGAATTCGCGCGGAAAGGCCTCGGTATTTCTTATGTGACTAAAGAATTTATTGCCAAAGAATTGGAAGAAGGTTCTCTCTTTGAGATTCAATTGGATATTCAGATGCCTCCTTCCCAAGTAGGCTTTATGATCATGCACAATATGCCATTATCCAATGCGGCAAGCAAGTTTTTGGAGCTTGTTAAATAGCAGCTTATGGAAAAAAAGGTCAAGTACGGTGAGTACACACCATGCTTGACCTTTTTTCTATCTATTTTCTCGGAACCAATATCATATCAGCGGGTTTATGTCGTTAATTTATAGCTTCTTGACAATTGGCTTTATTATCATTTAATGCTGTTTTGTTCCTCTTTAAAACATCACAATGGAAACGCGGCTTTAGCATAGCTAACGTTAACTATAACTATAAATAGAATTGAGAACTCTATTTTTTCGGATTGTAATCAATGGATATTGACCATTTATTAGAACCTATTTTTCCACTTGAAAAAATGTCAATTTCCGAACCAGTGATTAGTTCTACTACAAACCCCTTTTTAATTGACTGTTGAATTTCATCCTGCTCAATATAGCTATAGCTTTCAATTTCCCCATTGTATTGTAAGATTTTCAATTCTTTCTCGTAAAAGGAGTAAAATTCTTTGTCATCAACATAAGTTGAGTAAAAAGGAGAACAGCCGTCGGATTTTCCAAGAAACACAGTTCTTTTCGGGAGTGGAATAGAAATATTAATTTGGTCTTCCATATAGGACTCACACTCAAAGATTTTACTTGGAAATAAGTAACTACGAATATAACTGTTAAATTCTAAATTCCAAAAGTAAAGTTGGAATAAAGCAATAATTGGTACCGTATAAGCTAAAAATTTTTTAGTTGATCCCTTGCCTTTTTTTATTCCGATTATTACTACGCAAACAATAAAAGCTAAAATCATAATAACAGTATAGGGAATGTATAATATATTACCCGCCATAGAGTCACATCCCTTATTAGTAATTTACCACTATTACGATCTTAATATTGTAAAAATATCGACAACTAGGCAGTTTTCACCCAAGTTGTCGATACCTGATATTTTATATAAACTCACTTAATATCGCATCTCTAAAACGCATAATATGCAGCTTTTTTCCAACAAATCCTTCTATTAATCCGCACATTGAAGATGAGCACTAGTGCTTCTATATCGTATCATGAAAAATAGCCGTTTTATATGATCAACAATGATAACCGTACTAAATAATGACTTTTTCCCAAACATACACGTATTTCCTATATCAAAATTACTTAATCTTCGATAGACCAACAATCCAGTCCGCCAACTCCTTCGTTTGTGCGAGGAGAGCGATAGGATCACGATACCATGAACGTTCTTCATTCCAAAGGAAAATTCGTTCTTCCCGTACCGCTTCCAGAGAGCCCCATAATGGATCTTTTTTGAGCTCTTCCAGCGATGACTCGGTTGTTAGGACGATATAGTCCCCTGCATACTCCGGCAGTTTCTCTATTGATATTTTTGAATAAGTATTAGCTAATATATTTTCAGGGATTGCAGTTGGAGCAGCAAGGCTCAGCATCTGATAAATATTTCTGCCTCCACGACCTGATTTGGGGCCGAATGCGAAAACTTGTCCATCATACTCCTGGAATACTGAAAATGTAGAACCTTCTGGTAAAAGCCCTGCAATTTTCTCCTTCGCTTCAGCTGTGTGAAGATCATATTGTTTCAACCATTCAGCCGCCTCATCTTCTTTGCCTAATACTTCTCCAAAATAGGTTAATTCTTCATGAACACTATTGAAGGTATTAGAGGCGATAGACACCGTCGGCGCAATCTCACTATATTTCTCATAAACCTCTGGCTTGGTCGTATGTGTAATAATAATATCCGGCTCTATAGAAAGGAGCTTCTCTATGGAGTCACCGACATCTTCCACACCTTCCAAATGCCCCTTTAAATACGGGCTATTCAGCAGCACATTATTGGATCCGATCGGTTCAACGCCAAGAGCAATTACAGTGCCCAAATAGTCAATAGATGCTACTCGCTTCGGATTTATTGGAATTTCCACATCACCAAAATGGGTAGATACTATTTTTGTTTCATTTAACTGCGCAGCAGTTGTAGAAGTATTGGCAGACTGATTGTCAGATGATTTCTCTGTTCCTGTCGTATTGCCCGAGCTCGCGATTCTCGGGGTGTTAGTCGCTGCTGAGCATGCACTAACCATAATAGCAAAACAGAGCCATAATGTGGACAGCATTACCGTTTTGGAGCCTTTGTTCATTGTGTAATCCTCTTCTCCTATGAATTGAGAATGTTTTTCATTCTCATTATAAATATAGTTTTGAGAGGTTTGATTAACAATGGAGTTTTTTAACGCTTTTTTTGTATGATTAGAACCCTGACCTTGATCGGACAGATGTTTATTTCGAAATTTACCAGGTGCAATACCTGCATATTTTTTGAAAATACGATTGAAATAGAACAAATCTGAATATCCCACATTCAGTGCGATCTCTTGTAAAGTAGCATCTGTCGTAAGCAATAAAAATTGTGCTTTCTCTATTCTCAATTTAATGACATATTCAATCGGACTGAATCCTGTCTGCTCTTTAAATTTCCGCGTAAGATACTGTGGACTATAATTGAGCTCCAAAGATAATGATTCCATTGATTTCGGCTCTTGATATCTATCGGATAAAAAGCGCAATACTTGCTCTGCTAGATTATTTTGACTGATCGCCTCAGAGCTTTGCAGCATTTGACGAAACAGCCTATGTACAAATTGATAAAATACCCCTCTAACCTGCAGCATGTCCAGCTTGTTTGCTTGAATCCAATCTCTATGCATCATTTGTATAAATTCCAAGAGTGCCAACCCGTCATATGGATTATAGCTGTATGCCTTCTCGAATGGATTATCACTTTGCATCAGTAATTTAAAATCATAAAGACAGTTTTGCGGCAATACAGCCTTATATAGAATTAGATAGTATTCAATTGCCGTTTCTGCTTCAATCTCCAAGCAAGCTCCTTTCCCTCCGTGCAGCACATAAAACCTGTCGACAAAATGGACATCTCCGTCCAGCCAAAGTCGACCTCTGCCGCGAACAATATAAACAAAGGTGCTGGTGGGCAATGTATACTTTTGCAAGCAATTTCCTTGCTCTAACGTGTTTTGTCTAACATCTAAAACCCTTACAATTGCCTGATCCCATAATTGGATATGGTCATTAATGTTCATTTGCTTCGATTCAAATCCTCTCTCTACTCTCGCAGCGATCAAAGTGTATAACTCTTTGCTTATTAGCAATAAACCCTTATATAAGTGTATTTATTGAGAATTGTTCTCATTGTTATTGTATAGGAAAATAATAGAACTTTCAATTTGCAATCATGAACACATTGGAAGATCAAATTTATAATAAGCTTATTGTATGCAACCGTAGAACAGTATTTGATATTCTGGCGAAGTTACGGCAGGTATGTAGTAGCTAAAAAAAGCAAAAAACCACCTTTAAGGGTGGTTTCTGATACATATTATTAATGTCGATAGTTTATGGCTAGCTTGATTCGAGAGGAAGCGATTCTGCATGAAGAAACGGTTTCTTTTGTATCAAGCGTTTCGCAAAAAGAGTAAAAAGAATCAAGGAAATCGCGACGGACAAAGCACTGACGATGAACAACACCTTATAGCTTGCATACTGAGAGACAGAGCCTAACATGATTGCACCTAACCCAATACCAAGATCATTAGCAGTCGAGATTGAGGCGTTCGCAACTCCTATACGATTCGGGTGAGCCAAACGGATCGTAGCCGCTTGAAGAGCTGGCTGCGCCGAACCGAAACCAATACCATATAAAATTGCTGATAGCAGTACGCCCATCAATCCGCTTGAGAGGCTCAATACAATCAATGAACCAATCGTAATTACAAGTGCCGGTACAATGACAAAAATTTCTCCGTACCGATCAGATAGTTTTCCCGAAATGGGACGGCTTAGGGCAAGCGTTGCAGCAAATGCTAGAAAAAACGCGCCGGAATTAACCTGAATCGACTCAGCGAAAAGCGGAACAAAGGTTGTAATGCCGCCATAAGCAATAAAGAGAAAAAAGACCGAGGCCGCAACGGGCAAAACCGATTTTTCGAATAATTCAATTTTTCTTGTGTCAGCTTTTGGCTGGAAAGGCATTTTTGCACCTAACATCAGGAGCAGTGCTCCTGATGAGAGGACCACAGCGATTAAAAACAAATCGCTGTATGATCGATTCTGAGCAACCCATATGCCGAACATTGGGCCGATTGCCATAGCCAGTGTCATGGATGTGCTAAACCACCCCATTCCCTCACCACGGCGGGTGGACGGGATCATATCTGTAATCGCCGTCATCGTAGCGGTTGTAGATACCGCCCAGCTCATGCCATGCAATATTCTGAGCCCCAGCAAAACAGCAATTCCCCCGACCCAGTTATACAAATACATTGCTAGGATGAAGAGAATCAGTCCCCAAATGATAAACGGTCGCCTGCCGAACCGGTCTAGCAGCCCGCCAACAAGCGGCCGTAAAATAACAGCAGACAACATAAAAGCACCCATCGCTAGACCGACCTGTGATTCATTGCCTCCCAGTTGTTTGATGAACAGCGGTAGCGTCGGATACAGCATATAAAATGCGTTAAATAAGAACAGGTTACCTATAGTCATGAGAATAAACGACTTCGTCCATAGGCGTTCGATATTTCATTCCTCCTCAGGTGCAAAATGTTTTGATTTCTACTAATGAACAATAATCAGGAAATACAGAAGATATAAAGAAGCTTAATCCATGGAGTGAACTCCAAGTCAATACATAAATTCCACTTGCTTCGGAGCAAAATGTATGGCCAATTTCAATGATGTAATAATAATCATTGATTCATTAATGAACACTTGTCTATAATTATAAACAGATGCAAAACATCTGCAATTGTTAACTGAACGTGATTTGTTAATTAATGAACAACTTCTGTATAGTTGTTAATTATTTACGAAAGCTTGGTGACCTGAAATTGGCTAAAGTGGATCGAAGAATACAAAAAACGCAGGATGCGTTAAAAAAAGCGGTTATAGATCTGATGTCAGAAAAAAATTTTGATGATATTACAATTCAGGATCTTTCCGACAGGGCAAATGTGAGCCGCGGGACCATCTATCTTCATTATTTAGATAAATATGATCTGCTGGATAAACTCATTGAAGAACATATTGACGTGCTAAGGGTAACGTGCAGAGCGGCTGCGGAATTGGATTTTACCGAATCGACTCTAATCTGGACCGAATATTTTGAACGTCATTATTCATTTTTTTCCATGATGTTAGCGAGTAAAGGTGCTCCTTACTTTCACGGTCGTTTTCTTGCATTTCTTATCGAAGAATTTATGAATGAAATCGATGTAACGAAAGGAAAAAATGAGGGGTTAAATGAAGATCTTCTTGTGAGGTTTGTCGCTTCTTCTTTTGTAGGAGTAGTGGAATGGTGGTTCATGAATGAAATGCCTGTCCCCCATCATGTCTTAGCAGAACAACTGGGGACATTGCTAGAGAGGAATGTATAATCGTTATAAACGTACGGCATACATCATCTTGCCAAGTTCGTCAGAACAATAACTTTAGTGCTCTCTAATATCTACTAAATAAGGCTTACGTATTAAATTAAGTTTATAAACGAAAAAATATTCAATATCTGCCTTTATTAGATTCCAAGTTGTTAATGGAACTTTAATTTTATCCGTACGAGTTTGGTCAGCATATATAATATTTATAAAATGATTTCCGCCTTTACTCTCCTTGCTTTCAATCGTGCCAACTGTGATACGAGTAGTCTCTATCGGTTTATAGATCCAAAATATGATAAAAACGATAGAAACAATCAATACAACAATATACTTGTTTCTCATCAATTTAAGCATTGTTGCAGACCGCCCTTTCTAGTCTAATCGGTATTTTTTTATCTGATTTTTTGTTTGTAGAAGTGAATTATGGAATTAATTTCTCGGATTTCAATTTTGTTACAAATCATAAAACTAATTAATACTATAGTCAATCATCTTTTCTAAGTTGACGCTTCACTTCCTATCAATAAAATAGCCACCGCAATGGGTGGCTAGTACAATTATTTAAAATGACCCTTCGGCTTTTTGCCGCTCCATCTTTCGTCAACCTTTTCGTAGGCTGATTGGTATCTCGCATCCACACTAATTCGGTATTGATTGGTTGTATTCTCCAGTGAGCAATGCATTAAAAACATGCCGAAAATGAGTACATCGCCTGCCTGAAACTGAGTTGTCGCCCACTGACCACCGAACTTCTCCGTTATAACAAGCGGATCATCCGTGTAATGTCCCAAACCATCACGATCCGAATCTTTCGATCCATACGATTGCTTCAGCGTTTCAAATCGATGCGAGCCGAGGCAAATCGCAAGTCCCCCCATTTCATACGAAACGTCTCCAAGAGGAGACCATACGGTATAGACATTTGGGGTACCTCTTCCCATGTAAACAATGTCATAGTGCGCTCCTGTGAAATCACCTTTACCTACCGCACGAAGCCACTTGTAGTGATAAGTCAGTGATTGCTCTCCGAGAAATTCATCGAAGAAACGCATGATGTGCTCCCCATTCAAAACATTAAGCAGTGCAGGAAGATCCTCGTTCGTTCCTCCAAAAAAAATCGTTTTGCTTCCGTCTGCCATGACGCCATCTTCTAATTGCGTATCCCGATCTAGCTTTCCCATCTGTTTCATCTTTTCCAAAATATTTGTTCGAGCCTGCAACACCTTATCGCGATCATGAAACCCGCGGATCAGTAAATAACCGTCTTCCTCCATCCGATCGCGCAGCGCCTGAACATCATGAAAAATATCATTAGAGCTTCTGAGCTCTGTAAGCTCTTTTCCATCCATCTCCAACTCACGGCTTCCAACTTTTAGCTTCATTTCAATTACACTCCTCTACTCGGTATTTGTTCTAAGTGTAGAGGAAAAGCATCTATGCATCCATGGATACATGTATTCACATCATGTATAATTGTACATATTATACATAGATTTTACGGAGATTACTGAAATTAAATGTATATTAGAACAATGGTATGGAGTTGATTAATATGACCTACATGAATATTCCTTATATACTTGGAAAAGAACCCATCAGCTTCCCTCAATTTAATTCGATTTGGAAAGTGCAGGCTGACGATGCCTACAACATTATAACCAGTGAAGGATTCGTCGTTCCCGGTCTTTTTATTACTTATGAAGGTAAGGGCATCCTATCCCAAGGGAATGACCGCTATGAGCTGCATGCAGGCACTTTCTTTTTCGTACAGGAGGGAATTCCCTCCGAATACAAGTGTCAGGATAATAACTGGAAATTTTATTATCTTGATTTCAATTCCCTGGATGCCATTCGAAATCTGCAGCTCCCTGTAAGCAAGGTCGAAACAACCGGAAAAGTTGCAGAGGCAGTATTGCTGTGCGAGCGTATCATTGATACTTTGATTGCAGAATCCTTCGGCTACGCTTATTCTTCGAATATCTTCCTGCAACAATTATTGGTACTCTTTGCTAGAGAACTTGAGTCAGGGCAGACCTCGCGCCAAACCGAACTCAACAATATATTAATCTATATCCATCGGAATATGGATAAAGGTATTCGGGTCGAAGAACTCATCGAACGCAGCGGCTTGTCGCGAACGTCCTTTTTTTCGCGCTTCCGCGCATTAACTGGCCAATCCCCCAGCGAGTATATGCAAAATTTAAAGCTAGAATCGGCCAAAGTATCGCTGGAGACAACAAGCCTGTCAGTGAAGGAAATTTCTTCCCAGCTGCAATTTTATGACGAGTTTCATTTCTCTAAACTGTTTAAACGAAAGTATGGTCAGTCTCCAAGCAATTGGCGCTCTTCCAGAGGAACATGAATCCTAGCTGAATGATGAATCGTTTTTTGTCCGTTCCGCTTTTACATGTTTCAGCTGTGCGACGATAATGACACTAATGATTGCCAGAAGGAACCATGAGCTAATCTTACTGAAACTGACCAGCTGCCAGGTTTGATTCTGATCAGGATATTTCCAAGCATTAAAAAACGTGGCTATATTTTCAGCTAACCAAATAAAAAAACCTACAATAATAAATGAAACGGTTAACGGCATTCGATAAGTTATAGCTCTTACTCGGAATATGATCCATGTTTTCCAAAATACAATAAATACAAGCGCCGTCAGCCACCAGCGAAAATCAGGAATAAAATGATGTGTGAAAAAGTTGAAATAGATGGCTCCTCCAAGCAGCGCCGATGACGTAAGTCCAGGCCAGCCCGTCATGTCCATGCGTAGTCTCCGCCAAACCTGACACATAAAGCTTGCAACACTTGCATACATAAATCCGCTATAGAGCGGAACACCTAGCAACTTTGTATACCCTAACTCCGGGTATGACCAAGAGCCCATCCTTACCTTATAGATCTCAAGAAGTAAACCTATGATATGAAATATACAGATTACTTTGATTTCATCACGTGTCTCTAATCCGCTGCGATACATGAGGTATTGCACGCCAAGCAGTACAAGTAGAATGGCATCATAACGATGAATGAAAGGTATTTCTACGATGTTAGAAAGAGCTAATGTTCCAAAAATCGCAACAGGAAATATGCAGCTCATCGCCTGATGGTAGCCAAAATGCAGTAGCTGTAACATTGATTTCAATTTATTTCTCTCCTCACCATGACCAAAGGATAACATTTCACGACAGTGTCAACGTTCTACAACTGTCCTACGAGCTAGATCTCCCGCCATGTTAAATAAAAAAACAATTTCCTTTTCTGATCAGGAAATTGTTTTTTATTTTATTTTATTGTTCTATAAATTATGTTTATTTTTTTTGATCATAGAAATGACAGCCATCAACAATAATATAATCATTCCACTTAAAAATAATAGATAACTTAATGGAATTAAAAAGAACAAAGGTTCTATTAGTGTACCATCTGGAGCGACTTCGGATTTCCCCATCATTCCGATAACTAGACAAATGATTCCCAAAAAAATTGGGATAGAAGCTAATCGATATTGGTTAATCAACATACATTCTCCTTTGCCTACAAAATTAAATATCATTCTTATATTCTAAAATGTCTCCAGGTTGACACTCCAAAATTTCACATATTTTTTCTAAAGTTGAAAATTTTACAGCTTTATCTTTTCCATTTTTTAAAATTGAAACATTAGCCATTGTGATTCCTAGTCAATACCCATTTTTAGCGGTATAGGCTTGATAAGAGCCAATATCCGAACATATTTTCCACCCTAAAACTAATGCTATAAAAAAAGGAATCGCAGTCACCCATATAAACGCAATAGCGGTTTTGTATAATTCCTTTAACTTCGCTGATCATTTTTTCTGTCTCATAAAAATCCTCCTCAAAGCTAACTACAAAAATAATATCTTCATTACCTGTTTAAGTCAATATAAAATTATCGTAAAACGATAAATTTTTGTTGTTTAAATTTCTTACTATGCTTTACACCTTCCTATTTGTAAGCTCTCGCTCAAATCGTTTAGCTCAACGCCACAAATTCGTAACAACTTGCTCATTGTGCATCATTGCCCATTGGGCAATAATATAAGCAGGGATTATTTTTGAAAATGCTTCCATTCTATTTGAAAAGGGGTGAACGCTTAAGCGTTACATGATGAACAAACAAAGCCTACGCGATATTAAAAGAGAAGCAACCGCAAATGCGCTTGCCGATGCAGCTTTCGCTCTTGCTCTGGAAAGGGGAATGGATGGTTTCGTCGTCGAAGATGTCGTGCAACGCGCCGGATACTCCAGAAGAACGTTTGCCAACCACTACTCCTGTAAAGAGGAAGCGATAGCTTCAGCAGCTCTCATCTTTAAAGGCGCCGACGAAATTGGGAATTGGATCAAAAGCTTAAACGAGGACATGTCCCCACTCGACATTCTTCACCAGTTGATGAAGCTGCATCTGACAGGAGAACATATTGGAAAACTGCGACAGCTTGTATCATTTTCGAGGCAGCACCCTACGCTTGAGCCTTACATCTTAAGCGGACTGCGCCGTTTGCAAATTATGGCTCAGGAAACTTTAGATGAGTTTTCCCATGAACGATATCCCGATGGTTATACCCACCTCCTCGCCGGAGCTGTTTATGGAGCCATGCTCCCCATTCTGGATGGCAGCCTGAGTGTGCTGTTACCAGGTCAATCCGTCGCCGAGAACCCAGAGGCCGTAACGTTCGATCAATATTTAGACACCATGTTTGGTTACTTGCGAAACGGATTTTAGTACACGACCTCACGTTATTTCTACATGCAAAGGAGAATCATTAACAGATGTCAAATTTTCTGTACAGATTGGGTAAGTCAGCCTATACCAAGCCATGGTATTTCATTATTAGCTGGATCGCAATTCTCGGAGTTGTACTCGCTATACTCGGGGTCAATGGAATCCATGTAACCTCCGATATGAAAATTGAGGGAACGGAATCGCAGAAGGTATTGGATCAGTTGTCAGCGGAACTGCCAGAAGCTTCAGGCGGACAAGCCAGCATCGTATTTACGGCTCCCAAAGACGAACGACTAGATACACCAGAGCGTTTGAGCGCCATTACTAAAGCTGTTAATGATGTTTATAACCTTGAATATGTTATTAATGCTGCTGAATTGGCTGCTAAAGCCGGCGCTTCAGCTTCAGAAAACGCTCAAGGGAGTGCACCACAAGAAGGGGACGGAACAGCGCAAGCAACCACAGGTGAATTGCCTCCTTTCGGCCCTCTAATGGTCAACGGTGTTCCGGTACCTGGCGTGATGCTTGCCTCTGACGGCAGCGTTGCCCTGTTCCAATTCCAATTCACCGTTCAGCAAATGTCGCTTCCTGAATCGGTACCCGATTCCGTCATCGATGCCGCCATGTCTGTTGAACAAACGGGTATTCAAGCATTGCCAAGCGACTCGCTGTCAACTAAACCTTCCATTGGTTCGACAGAAGCTATCGGTATTGCCGTAGCTGCCGTTGTGCTATTCATGACACTTGGTTCGGTTGTTGCTGCTGGCTTGCCGCTTCTAACTGCCTTAATGGGAGTAGGAATTAGTGTAGGAGGAGCATACGCCTTCTCAAAATTCATCCATATGACTGATCTCACTCCTGTTCTAGCGCTTATGGTTGGGCTTGCCGTCGGAATTGACTACTCGCTGTTTATCGTAAATCGTCAACGCCGCATGATTCTTGATCAGGGATTAAGTGCGCGGGAAGCAGCCAGCAGAGCAGTCGGCACAGCCGGAAGTGCAGTGTTTTTCGCTGGCTTGACCGTTATTATTGCTTTGTGCGGCATGCTTGTCATCGGAATTGGCTTCTTGTCTGCCATGGCGCTTGTTGCTGCTTTGGCTGTCCTCGTCAATGTTCTGGTTGCTTTAACTCTGCTGCCGGCACTGCTAGGTCTGTTGGGTGAACGCATCTGCTCAGCAAAAGCGCGTACGAAGAGCAGCACCCAATCGAATAAAACTGCTCATGGGTTCGCACACCGCTGGGTAACAGCTATAGCGAAAGGCCGCTGGCTAGTTATTGTTGCTGTTATTGTTATTCTTGGCGCAGCAGCACTACCAGTCGCAAAAATGGAAATGGGCATCCCATCGGGAGCCACGGCTAACTTAGATACACCATCAAGGCAGAGCTACGACGCCATTTCAAACGGTTTTGGCGAAGGCTTCAATGGCCCGTTGCTCCTGGTAGCAAAGCCAAAAGGCGTATCGGACAAAGTGACGCCGGAATTGCTGAATGGTCTAGTTCAAGATCTAGGGAAGCATGAAAATGTTTCGCTTGTGACACCTATGGGCGTAAACAAAACCGGAGATATGGCGATTATTAGCCTTATCCCCAAAACAGGTCCAACGGATGCAGAAACCAAAAACCTAGTTCGTGAGATTCGAGCTTCTGATTCCAGCATGGCGCTAACGTATGATGTCACGGTTGGCGTTACTGGGTTCACAGCAATTAACATCGATATGTCATCGAAGCTGGCTGAGGTGTTCCCTCTCTACGTCGGCATTATCGTCATCCTATCGCTTATTATTCTGCTGCTCGTGTTTCGCTCAATCATCGTTCCGCTCAAAGCTACGGTTGGATTCCTTCTCAGTGTGCTCGCCACATTCGGGATTACAACGGCCGTATACCAATGGGGATGGCTTCACTCCCTCTTCGGCTTTGATACCGGCGGTCCGCTGCTCAGCTTTATGCCAATAATGGTTACCGGCATTCTTTACGGTCTTGCGATGGATTATCAAGTGTTCCTCGTCAGCTCCATGCGCGAGTCTTACGTACATGGTCATCACGGAACAGAGAGTGTCGTTCACGGCTACAATCAGGCCAGCCGTGTAGTAGTAGCCGCTGCCGTGATTATGGTGTCCGTGTTCGCAGGCTTTATTTTCGCGCATGATATTATGATTAAGCAGATCGGTTTTGCACTCGCAATCGGCATTCTTATTGACGCCTTTTTCGTCCGCATGGCGCTTGTCCCAGCTGTCATGGCAGTCTTCGGCGACAAAGCTTGGTGGCTGCCAAAATGGCTAGACCGCATGCTGCCGAACCTGGATGTCGAAGGTGATAAACTTCTAGCTGAACTTAAGAGCCAGGAGAACGCTGCTTCCATTAAGGCGAAGCCTCGTCGGGCATATTGATTCATTTATCGCTAATTTGATTTACAAAAAAGGCAAACCAGATCATCTGGTTTGCCTTTTTTCGCATATGATCCCAAAGTCATGCATCAGGAATTGTAGGAGAATTATTAATCCAATTAGATTGACAAAATTATGATTGAGGATTCGTTGGGGTATACTATCACGTATTGAGATTAAAATTCACTGTTTTGAATATTTTACAACATATTCTGAAATATTTTTTCTCATTTGCATTCACTTCCATTGCTTTGTATAAAGTTATTAGTGTATTATTTGTCCTTAGAATACAAAAAAATAGAACCGTAGAGGACGTGTTTACATGCAAGCAAAAATTACACTTCAAGAAGGTCAACGACTAATTACGAACAAAGATTTTGAAGTTGCGATTGCTCAAAAAGCAATAATCAAACCTATGCAAAACGGCATGCAGATTCGCCCAGCATCAACCATAACAGGATATAACGACGATTCTGTTCGCATGTCAGATGGAAGCATTATTCACAGAACAGCAAATTCATTTTTCGTCTAAAAACAATGTCTACAAGGCCGATGTAAAAATCGGTTTTTTTATTTTTTATATGACCATTAACATTAAGGTAAACAACAAAATGTGAGCATGGAACAAAAAAAGCAAGGAAACTTCCCCTGCTTTTTTTACTTTATTTAATTGATTTATAATACTCCGCAAACACGTCAGCGAAAGCCTCTGCTGTTTGGAGATTTTCTTCCAGTGTATTATTTACTCCCCCAAATTCCAGAAGCAGGCTACCATTAGAGACGGACTGGTTGTACTCGGCATTCCCCTGGTGGGCGCTTTTCATAAGAACTCCCCTCGATATGCCAGGATACTTCTTGTTCAATAGAGCGTTTAACGCTTCGGCGAACTTTTTGTTTTCCTTATGCGCGGGATTAGCATCACCAATGACGAACATAATTCGTGCATACGTTTTACCATTAATGACAACCGTTGTTTTGCTCCGCGGAACATCAGCATCACGGTGAATATCGAAGAAATAGGATAGTGAAGTATTAGCCTTCATCGCCTTGTCGACTGCTTTACGCGATTCAACGTAGGCTTTTGTGTAGCTTAATTTCTGTTCATTCAGTCTTTCAGTAAAGTCGGTCTGTTCAACAATGGAGGATATCCCTTTTTTCTGAAGACTCTCAGCAAGCTTCTTGCCTACAAGCGTAATGTTTACTTTGGCATCGTCGACGGAGGTCCCTTTTGAATTACCTAATACATTTCTCCAGGACTCCCTATTATGCGTATGATATATATACACTTTACTGCCGCTTTGTTTGTTACTCCCCGTGTTCACAACCCAATTAGCAACGTAAGCGGTTCCTCCACTTGGCAACGATACTTTATACCAATCTCCTTCTAATCCGACGACAGGAAAGGTTTCTCCAGCTCTAGCCTTGGCAACAATCTCATAATCTAAACCAGGACCTTTTCGCAAATTAGTAGTATCTACTATATTTACTATAGCTTCCTTATCTTGACCACCACTCGGATTGTTGGCATTTTCCTGGTCTTGTCCATTATTTGAAGTAGGTTGGCTGCCACTGCTCTCAACCGTCTCCACTACCCAATTTGCAACATAAGCCGTGTTACCGCTGGAAAGAGTTACTTTGTACCATTCCCCTTTCGATCCAACGATTGGATAAGATGTGCCCGCCTTCGCTTTGGCAACAATCTCATATTCAAGCCCCGGTCCTTTGCGCAAATTGGTAGTATCCACAATTTTAGCGATTGTTTCTTTCTTTTGAACGGTTTGAGCGTACTGCTGTACTCCATGGCTTAGCTTTTTTCCTGCCGACAAGTTCTGAATTGACGCATAGGCAGAATCGGATCCCCCTGCTAATAAAGAAAGAATGATCGTTCCACCCAATATTTGATTTCTTAATCTCAAAGCTAACTTTCCTCCATTTCAAATGCTTATTCTACGGATTTCGACAGCAATGGAGGAAAATCCTTCTAATCTATATTTTAGAACGCGAAAATGAGCGTAAATTCCTAGTAGAGTCATTCAAAAGACATGACAGATAAAGACAAATCAATCTATCAAGCATTCATATATAACTATATTTTTTACCAGCATCTATTTTTTCAACTGTAACACTATTGTATTTAACTCAATTAAGTCATCAATAACTATATCTGCCTGAGAGAGTTCATCTTCTTGTGCAAAATCAAAGTTGCATCCAATAGCGACTAAACCATTATCTTTGGCTGCATTTATATCCGATAGACGATCTCCTACTACAGCTGCGTTGGTAATACCGTATTTTTCAATAATGCTTTTAACTAAGTCTGATTTATTCAGTGATTCAATTTGTTGAATACTAAAGGTTTCTGTAACCCAATTATCCAAATGATAATAACTAACAATTGCTTTTAAATAATCCGTTAAACCATTGCTAGCTATGTATATTGAAAAACCATTGTCTTTTAGATAACTAAAAACTTCTTTTACATTAGGATATAAAGCACCTTTCCCGCTTCTAATGTTTTCAATTAATCGTTCTAGAAAGTATGAGTCCGTTTGTTCTCTTATTTCTTTGGAATGATTAGGCAACAGAGTTTCCCAAACCTTTGGTAAAGGGATGCCCATAATTTCGCGGTATTTATCAATAGGCGTTGCTGTATCCCATTCATTTATTGACCTTAACTGATTAAACGCATCTTCAAGTGATATTTCTAAAATTTTATTTGTTTGAAATAGTGTTCCGTCCATATCAAAGATAAGTGATAGTGACATTTCTTCCTCTCCTTTTATAAAATACATGATCATTCCCACTTTAACACAAATCATTGAGGTTAACTGCTCAATAACAGTACGAGGCTGCCGTTTCATACCGGCAGCCTCGTTCTTTTTAAGCTATAGTAACCCATTCTTTCTTTCCATTAATGAATATTCAATAATCTGATCCAACAGTTGACTGAATGAAATTCCCGCAGCTTTGGCGCTTTTGGGCAGAAGGCTATTTTTCGTCAAGCCAGGCAATGTGTTCACTTCCATTACATAAGGAATTCCATCTTTAATAATCATGTCGATTCGGGCGTAAACGCTGCATTTTAATGTCTTGTAACAGCCGAGTGCAGAAGCACAAACCCGATCAAAAATCTCAGGAGGCAGCTGGATCACTTGTTCATCGGCTCCACCGTCATCATACTTGGAAGAATAATCAAAAAATTCAGATTGAGACCGAATAGCGATGATAGGAAGAAGTTTACCGTTTAAAATGGAGCAGGTTATTTCCTCACCTTCGATATATTGCTCGATCAATACTTCATTATCCCATCGAAAGGTTTCTAATACCTCATCAACCAACGTTTCTTTGTTCTTTAATATTTTGACTCCTAAACTCGATCCGCCTGAATTTGGCTTCACGATAACCGGATACCCCAGACGTTCGACATCTTCAATACATAATTCATCTGCACCGTTCAAATGTATCCAGTCAGGAGTATCGATGCCTTCATTACGAAAAAGCTTTTTGGATATATTTTTATCCATGCTCAAGCTGCTCGATAAAACACCGCAGCCGGTATAAGGAACCCCTAGTGTTTCAAGCGCTCCTTGAATCGTTCCATCTTCACCAAACTTCCCATGAAGCGCAAGCAGAGCTACATCAATATTTTTCACTTTTTCAATGAGTTCATCTTTTCGATTGATTTCAATCGGATACAACTCATATTTTTCTCTATCCAAATTAGCAATCATTTCGCGTCCAGTCATAAGGGATACTTCTTTTTCTGATGAAATACCCCCCATTATCACTCCAACTCTCATAGCTGTCTCTCCTTCATCATTTGTTTAGCCGTATCACCTATAATTTGAATCCCTTTTATGATGTCCTCATCTGCTACTCGTGAGAAACCAAGCCGCATCGTATGATGACCTTTATTATCTGTAAAAAAAATGTTGCCCGGAGTAAATATGACTCCTTTGTGGCGACAGTGTTCTAATAAGACATTGGTATCAAAGTTATCTTCGAATTCAATAAAAACATGAAGCCCTCCGTCGCCTGAAAGGCGTTTTAACGGAATAAACGCTTTACAGCACCGAATGACTAATTCACATTTTCGTTTATATTCAGATTTGGCTTTCTTCAAATACTTCTCGAAGTTGCCATTATGAAGATATTGATAAAGCAAGGATTGATCTAACGTGGAGGTGTGGATGCTTCGCGCACGCTTTACACTTTCCAGATAATAAATGAGCTCTTTCTCAGCCAAGACCCATCCAACCCGGAGGCCGGGGAAAAGGATTTTCGAAAAACTGCCTAGATAGATGACACTATTTCCATTTCCGTTACATGCAAGTAAAGGAGCAATGTGGTCACCTGAAAACCTTAGCTCCTCGTTGAATCCATCTTCAATAAGCGGGACTTGATATTTATGGAGCAGCTTGATGACTTCCATTCGTTTATGGGGAGACATCACAATACCCGTTGGATTATGATAAGAAGGTACAAGATAGGTTAAATCAAACGATCGTTGTGACAATGCCCTCTCCAGCTCCGCAAGATTAATCCCGTCTTGCTCCATTTCGATACCCTCAATATCAAATCCATGCATCTTAAACAGTTTAGTTGCCGCATGATGGGTAGGGTTCTCGCAAAGGACACGACCATGTTTCTTAATTAAAGCCGATAAAATAAGGTCTAATCCTTCTGTAAAACCGTTCGTAATCAGAATATCCTTACCCTCTAGATTTACCCCTTTATTCTCCATATATCGAAGTAAATATTCCATTAACGGCTTGTAGCCTTGTGCATATCCATAGTTTAAAATGATTTCACCCTCTATGGACATCCGATCTAAAAATGCTCGTTTGACATTATCGAGATCAAACAGTTTCCCATCCGGTGCAATACTTGTGAAATTGATTTCTCCTGTGCTCGAACGTATCCCGTGCTTGCTAAGATCCATTTCTTCAGCAATCTTCGCTTGTTTGCTAATATTTTGCTTCCAATCAAGCTGCCATGAAGGATCAGTTGCTGCCTCACCGAATTTTTGAGCAACAAAGCTCCCTTTTCCTTTATCTACAAACACAAAACCTTCGTCTTTCAAATCTGCGTATGCACTTACTACCGTATTTCTACTGACATTCAACATAGAACTGAGTTCGCGCGTGGACGGGAGCTTCTGATTCGCTTGCAATACACCTAAAGTAATTAAACTTTTCATGTATTCTTTTACTTGGGTATAGGCAGGGCTGTCATCCGTCAAATTGAATTCAGTAAACATCCAATCCCCCCTAGAAATATAATGACATACATTTATCGATAAAATAAGATCCACGATGTCTGATTTTCAGCCTACCTGTGGATATGTAACAAACTTGGACGAATTTATAACCCATTAGAAATATCAACAATCGCTCACAAATGACAGGGACGATACTTCCCCATAATGCAAACGTTCGTTTTAATCTTCTTTAGTAAGCTTCCAAACCTTATTTGAATAAACTAACCAAACCTTGTAATCCCTAATTTCTTTTCTAAAATCGTATACGCTGTCCATATCAATGTCATGACCAATAAAGCTTACCGGTATTCTTAATTCAGCTTTGCTTTTTTGAATTTTTGACAAGTCAATCAATAATCCATCTCTTGTCCATTCTAAAAGTACCGATGATATATCCTTTGGAATATCCTGAACTTTTCTACCGGCTAGCTTATGAAGCTTAAAAGCAATCACTTTAGCTAAAAGAACTTCATAATCATATAAGTCGCTAACATAAAGCTTGTTAAACCAGCCATCATCATGTGCAAAATAAGCAAACCTCAGCTTTGGTATATGATGCAATGGCTTACCCATATGGCCAAAAAACAATAATTCAGCGATTTGATTGTTGCTTAAAGCATTTAAATCCTCTTTTTTGGAGAAATCTACCCAACAAAAATCTCCATAGTCATACACGTTTTCTTCAATTAATTCATCCAATCCTTGCTGCAAAACATAATGAAGTCTAGAATGCCAATTCGTCTGTACGTTATGAAAATCATGTTTAAGAAGTATAAGGTTCTCCGGCCTATTCTGTACACAGTTCATAAATTCATGAAATTCGATTCCATAGGAGCAAAAATAATTCTTCTCATGCTCACCGCTCACATAAATTAAATCCCTAATTTTCTTACTTTTCTTCATTAAATTTACCCCTCAAAAGGAAAGAATGGTTCCTATTTCTATAGTACTACATCCTGCATAGGCGTTACTCAAAACAATGCAAAAACCCCGACCTCTTTTAAGGTCGGGGTTTCACATCACTTACTTTTACTCCTATGCCAATGCTATGAATTTAAAATATAATATCTCTTTATTTACTAGCCAAAAACTCATCCAACTGGCGCTGAATCTCAGCTACGTATTCATCAATCCCTGCTGCTTTTAGCTTCTTAATCGCTTTCGGATATTCCGTTTCAAAATCGACAAAGCCTGAACGTATAGCTGCTAAGTCCTTGCCTGCCACTTCTTTTAGGGCAGTCTCAATCAATTTTACTTTCTCATTATTAAATCGGAAGCCGAGTGAAGCGGAAGTTACTGCCTCGTCATCCCACGTCTTATAATGATCAATTGATTCTTGTGCTACGTCTGGTCCAAACAATTGATAATTCTGGTTTCTAAACATCCATTCATAGAAAAACTCATTTGCAGTCAGCTTTTTGATTCTTCCATCTACAATCTCGTAATCTTTGCCTTCAACGCCATAGAGCGCTAATTGATAATTTTCTTTGGATTTATAAATCCAATTCACGAATTTTATCGCACCCTCTGGATTAGGAGCCGTTACCGGAACGCCAAGAACTTCTCCTCCTGTTGCAGTAATATAACGAGGTTTCTCCGGTGCCAGAAGATAAGTTTTCACTCTAGCATCAGGTGCATTTGCTTTTATTGCATCTATAATTTCCAATTCTTTGCCTAGCGAGCCTTCAACCCATAAGTATAAACCTGTCTGCATGCGAGAATCCCGTTCATTGTATTTGATAGTCAGATCCTCTGAATAAAGCCCTGCATCATACATGCTGCGGTTAAATTTCGCTACTTTTTGGAAAGCTTCTGATTCATAATAGCTATGCGCTTTTTTGCTGTCTTCGCCAAATACGATTAAATCTTCTACTGCAATAAAGTTATACTGCTCTTCTGTAAAATATCTGGTGAGAGGTTTAAAGACAATATCAGCTGGCCCTTTCATTTCCGGAAACTGTTTTTTCGCTTTGGTAGCAAAATCTTTTAAATCTTCAGCTGTTTTTATTTCGTTCATACCAACAGCCTCTAGTATATCCTGACGAACAGCTACCAGTTGATACATGGCTGATGACGGAGCATACGCCGATGGAATACCATGAATTTTGCCGTCAATTACCGCACCCTGAAACTGTTCCATCGGCAGCACTTTGAGCATATCCTGGCCATACTGCTTAATTAGATCATCCAATGGCATGCTTTGCTTCTTATTCACAATGGTAGAAAGGTCGGGAAGGCCATCCCAATAAAGATCAATCGGTTCATTTGCAGCGAGCATAATATCTTTTTGCTCCCAGTACTGAGACCATGGCACAAAAATAACTTTCAACTTTAATCCAAGATCGGCTGCCATCTTCTCTGAAAACTCTTTTTCAAGAAATTCAGTCATACGATCACTTTCGTCCCCCGGGTACAAGATGGTAAGTGTTTCGAGCTTCCCCTTTCCTCCAACCTCTTCCTTGTTGCTACACGCTGCTAGTATTGAAGTAGTAACTAGCATTAAAACCAAAAAGATAAGCATTTTACTGGATTTCATTGATAACCCTCCCTATTTAATGGTTAATGTATGTTAGGCCTAGATAGGCTACAAACCATGTATCGCTTATTCCTTTACTGCGCCCGCCATAATGCCATGAACGAAATACTTTTGAATAAAAGGAAATAGGAAAATAATAGGACCAATTGTAATTACGGTAATTGCCATCTTTACGGTTTCTGCGGGCAGCGTTATGTTGCCGGAAGCCCCTGAGGGAATACGGCCAGAGCTGATCGCATTAACGTTGGACAGGATATTGTAGAGATAATATTGCAGTGGAAATAGATCTTTATCGTTGATGAAGATGAGTGCATTCCACCAATCATTCCAATAATTCAGCGCATACATTAATCCCACTGTGAGAAGAGCAGTCTTGCTTAAAGGAAGAGCTACTTTCAAATAAATGGTGAAATAATTAGCTCCATCCATCTCCGCCGCTTCGTATAAAGACGGTGAAATGCTAGAAAAATACGTTCGCAATAAAAACATATTCCATACGCTAAAAATAGAAGGAAGGATTAACGCTAAAATACTATTTTTCAAACCGTAATAATTCACGCTAACCATATACCACGGAATCAAGCCGGCCGAGAAAATAATCGTAAAGTTGCTAATGAATGCGATAATATTGCGGTATCTCAGCTTTTTTATAGAAATCGAGAATGCTATCATACTTGTAATCAGCAATGCGCTTACCGTACCAATTACAGTTACAAAGATGGTTACGCCATAAGATTTCAATATCTTCATGCCACTATTCACATAGATATATTTATACGTATCCAAACTTGGACTCAGCGGGATAATGGAATAACCATTTTTGACAATGGCCTGCTCAGATGAGAAGGAAACACTTAAAGTCAATACAAGCGGGTATAAACATACGAGTGCAAATAAGCCAATAAAACAGTACGCCAAGCTCTTTACGAGTCTATCTCCAAGCAATCGATTAGTTTCCATTATTAAAATAGACCCTCTCCATCGTTTATTTTCTTAGCCGATTTGTTAGCTGCAGAGATTAGAATTAATCCCATTAGAGACTGAAATAATCCGATTGCAGTCGAATAAGAAAAGCCCAACGTACGCATAGACTGGTAAACATAGGTATCTATTACGGTAACCTCGTCAATGAGTACCGGGTTATTACCGACAATGCCGTATATCATACCAAAGTCACCATAAAAGATCCGTCCAACACTTAGTAATGTCAAGACAATGATCGTTGGTTTTAGCATAGGAATCGTTAAGAAAACAATGCGCTGAAGCTTATTCGCGCCATCTACTTTCGCTGCTTCATACAAGCTCCCATCAAAGTTAGCCATTGCAGCCATGTAAAGAATAGAGCTATACCCGCTCCACTTCCAAACACTTGATAGAATAATGATCCATTTCCAATACTTCGGTTCTGAATACCATCTAATCGGATCTGCCCCAAAAAATTCCAAAATATTGTTGGCAACACCTACATCCGTTGAGAAGATTCCATAAAGAATAGCGCCCACTACAACCCACGATATAAAATAGGGAAAAAACATCATGCTTTGAGCAATCCGTTTAAACGATTTATTCCGTATCTCGTTTAAGAAAACAGCGATACTGACTGGAACAATAATGCCTAATATGAGGCTGAAAAAGTTAATGTATAAGGTGTTATAGGTAACCTTCCAGCCCATGCTATTTTTAGAGAAAAAGTAAGTGAAATTATCAAGACCAACAAATTTACTGCCAAATATGCCGTCAACTACATTAAAGTCGGTAAATGCCATCCATATTCCTGCAAAAGGGATGTAGCTGAACATCATTAATACAACAAGCGCAGGCACGCACATGAGATACAATATTCTGTTTTTCTTTATCTCATATAAGAAACCTTTCACAACTGAACTCATTACATCACTACCTTTGCATCGTTATCGAGCGGCTATCGCGTAATGTTTCATGCAGCTCTTCCTTTAAATGATCGATATCAATTACCGTACCTGTAACCCTTGCTCTCTCAGCTGCATAGGCCATAATGTGACTTTCTACTGATCTATCAATGGAAGATCTGCTGTTGCTGTCCTCATTTTCTAAATTGTCCAAGAAATCAATCATCAGTCCTGTATCCCCGCCATTATGTCCGCCATTCATGGCAGCTGGCCGGATCACGGTGTGCTCATATTGTTCAGACATATTGGATGTGAACCGCGTTACTTCAATGATATTTAAGCTGTCATCACCTCTAATTTCTCCATGCTCGCACATAATTTTAAGCGTACGATACATCTTATTGGTAAAACCACTTAAATTAAAGGTGACCGTTATGCCGTTTTTGAACTCAATAATGGATGCTTGATGGTCACAAACATTATTATCAGACCGATAAACACAGCGTCCATAAGGGCTTGTTTCCAAAGCTTTCAATAATCCCTCTTCGGTCTGATCCACCGAAATCGTTGTAGCCGGCCATTGGCCTCTGATTGGAAGATAAGCTTTCCTGGCATCGAAGCGGCAATCTGCGGCAACTTTACAGTCTAGGCATCGATCAGCGCTATTAGCTGGTGCATTCTCTTCTTTAAAATAAGTCAGGTCCCCATAGGAAGAAATCCGCTTCGCATCGCTGTCCACAAGCCACGCCAATATATCCATATCATGACAGGATTTCTGCATAATAATTGGACTCGCTAGGTCGCTGTTTCTCCAATTCCCCCTTACAAAAGAATGAGCCATATGATAATTTCCGACGTTTTCATTATGCTGAATGGTTATGATCTTTCCCAGTTCATTGCTATCAATGATTTTTTTTATTTCTGCGAAGAAATTTGTATATCGGAGCACATGACAAACGATAACTTTGCGACCTTTTTCATTCGCTTTTTGTTGTATTCTTAAACATTCCTCCGGACTTGGCGAAATTGGTTTTTCCAACAGAATGTCATAACCAAGATCAAGCGCTTCCATCGTTTGCGTATAATGGTCTCTGTCCATCGAAGAAATAATAAGAGCGTCGCAAATTTTTCCCAATCGATAAAATTCATCTACAGATTGAAATTGATTCTCCAGCGGGATGCCAAACTGATCAGCTGCAACCTTTCTTCTATTCTCATTTGGTTCAACTACCGCAACAATTTCTACTGTTTTGCTTGCGTATTCTGAATAAATCATGCCTCTTTGCCCTGCTCCGATTAATGCAAGTTTCAAATCAACTACCTCCAGCGTATGAGTTTTTATCCAAGATGCTCTCTATTACTATTCCGGCAATTTAGGATCTTCCAATGGATAATATCCTTCGGGATAATAGGTATCCCATATATTCAAAAGAGGATCTTCACTTGTGATTTCAACGTTCACAGTACCTGCCTCGTAATAACCGTCCTGCACGTTGCTTTGTATATTCAGATCGATGAATGTTCGGTCTTTGAAAAATAAGCCAAAGCTTAATGTATAATTTCCAGGCGGCATATCCGGCAATTGTATAATCTCGTTATGGACAAGATCCCCCGTTAACCATGACTCCGTTGCAGCATGGATGGGAATTTCATACGATACATCCCCTTGCACTAATTTCACCCACAAACGAAATTCACGGTAAATTTTTGAAGTCCCTGTGTTAACAAACCAGAATCGAAGCGGCAAGCTGCCCCCACTAGAAACGTTCTCTGGATATGTCAATCTTCGTAGAGTAAGGTTATATCCAAGCTCTATTTCCAGATTAGAAAGGCTTGCATGCCAGCGATGCGCCTCACGCCTACTATTAGGACCGCATACATTATCGGTAAAATGAATGACAACCGGATAACTCTTCCATACCTGCTGCAGCTTCTGTTTGGCAAATGCTTCACAGCATGTTATCCAGTTAATTTCACAACACTTTACGATCAAGCCAAACCCGCGGCCACGTCCCCTTAAGTATTGAATCAGTTTTGCATTGTGCAGATCAGCAAGAAGCGTCGTGGCTTCAAATGAATCCGTATAGGCATTCCATTCTTCCTTACCGTCAGCGAGTGTCGATATTACGACTCCTGCAAGTCGACTATCTGAATCTATATAACTGCCAACTTTTCTTATAAAAGCCGCAAAACAATCATCAGCATGGCCTTTCACCCATAAAGGTAAGTCCGGTTTGATCCTAAGTATTGGATTTGTTGCTGTGTTAAGTGCTGCCTTCAACTGTTCGAGTTTGTATTCCCCTCTAGTCGGCTCTAGTTCATTCCATGAATAAGAAACATATTGAAAAGCACCATTTCTTGATTGAGCGTCATTACTCGGTAATGGATAAGGCCGGAATTTTACGGTTTTATACTTCTCGTAGTTTTCAAGCGAATATTTACCCATCCCATTACCTCCTCTGTAAATGGCAGTCAACGGTATTAAAGAATTGATCAATATCCGCATCTGAAATATAGGGCTTGTTTCCAATCTGTTCAATTTCTTCCTTCAAAACAATCATACTTAAAGTGTTAAATCGCGCTCCCGTCTTCATATAAGCTGCAGCAGCTCTTTGCAACGAGGTTTTGTATTGGACATCGTTCTGGACAGGATCTGCCTCCCGATCTCCAAAGGCTTCATAACGCAGCATGCTGTCCCCTTCAAATGTGGGATAATTATAAAACTGCCTTTGAACCAATACGATATTGCTTTTTTCATTGTCCAATATCAGCGATAATCTCGTATCATAAAGCCAGCTTGCGCTCCAGAAGCCTTTTATAGCTAACTCCGGAAAATAGTTACCATATAATTCAATTGCGAGTGACATCGAATGTTTCAGCCTTTCGGGTGTATAGCCAGGTCCAGATGGAATATGCAGCGCTAATAGGGTATCTCCTCTCTGAAGAACCGGTTCCCATTCCTTCTTTACTATCGAAGTTGGTTCTCTTTCAACGTAGCCCATTGGATTAATCCGATTAGCGATAATGTGATCAGCATTTTCCTCCCATTTCGATGTGAAATGTCCCCCAGGATCAAATACACCATTGATTCCATTCCTTTGCCCATCGCTGCGAAACTCTTCTCCCGCATGACGAAGTGCAATAACCTCTTGCGTGTGAACATGACGATACATGGTAAAAGGATCTTCAAATCGATAAGGTATAAAGAGAAATCGATCTAATCGAAATATTGAACAAGTATAAAAATTCAAATCCCACGGAAAGTCACTGACTTTAGAATCACCGTATGCCACTAATTTTTCCAACTGAGCTTTAAGTGGCTGATGAGGAATATTCTCGTAATATGGTTTAGGAATTCCGCGCTTTTCCACCATTTCCATAGAAGGGACAACACAAGCAAGCAGCAAAAGAAAGGAATATAGATCACTATATTGCTTCATACATCCCGGAGTCATATTCGTATAAAAATCTTCATCACAGCGATTGCGCAACGAGCACATGTCATCTACTAAAAAGGCCGTGAATAGAAATAATATTTCATCCTTTTCTATCGCTTCAATTCCGCCAACCAGCCACTGTTTGGTATGCTCGGGAAGTTGATATTGCTCAAAAATTTCATTTAAAAACTTACGTGGAATGAGTATAGTCTTGTTACTCGGTTCGTAGCTTTTATATTTGCCTTCTAAACCTTCTGGAAGATAATCAAATTTGCAGTACGCAGCAGCCGTTTTAAAATCCAACCGTATCGACATTCGTTACTGATCCCCTTTTATCAAAAGTTTTCCCATCTCGTAATAGCCGTCCGTATTTCCTTCAATCGCCAGCTTAACATTTCCAATCTCTTGCACACCTGTTTCTATACCAATTTCTAAACGATACTCTCCTGCTGGCACATCGCTCGGAATCGAAAAACTCTCTTCCCAAGCAATATCTTCGTCCGGCAGCCATTCTCTTATATCTTCTTTGCTATAAAGTGTATAAGTCTGATTATTGCTTGTTAGCTTCAATACAAGCGGATAGCGATTATAAATAGGTGCGACCCCAACATTAGCCCACAAAGCAGCAACATCTAGATTCCCGCCTGCCTCAACTTCAGCATCATAAGTGAACTTTCTTAATTCAAAGCGGTAGCCCATCTTGTTTAGCCACTGCTTCACATGATCTTTCCAAGGCTCCGGTACGATTGTCCCTTTGTTGTTGAAGGAAGAAATATGCCATTTGAGCGTTTCTTGAATAATGTAATCAATATCCCAGCCCTGAATATACCAGTCATTCATATGCCAGCATGCTTCAAATAAAATCGGAGCTTTCTCCCATGCATTTTCCATTTTAAAGTTCTGTATATTCTGAGGGTAAAAGTCGGTCATATGTGACCATCGTTTGCCATGAAAACCGCCCATATCGCCTAGACAATCGACACGAAAGCCTACTTTGGCTTTGCGATCCGTTATGATCTTCATTGAAAGTGGATCATGTAAAAGCGCTTGCAAAGGTGTAATTTTAAAACCATCCAAATAAGCATCTGTAATACATTGAATGGCCTCTGGCTCTAAAAACTCCGTGCCTCCGCCTTCCCCCCATGCTCCTACAATCGTCAAATCTATAGAGCTTATAACGGGATGCCCGTCATACTTCTTTGCAAAAGCTTTTATAAAATCAGACCAATACTCCACATACCTCGTTGTCTCAGGATCTACTCTCCAAAAAGGAAAATCGGGCTCCTCCGGACTTTCCGCTCGAAACCATTCCGGTATATCATCTTCTTCACTTAGTGCATATGGCGAACAACGTACCACCGCAGTACATCCCATGGATTTGGCATACTCTAGCTTCTCCTCAAGCACTTCCCACCTGAAAACACCTTTTGCAATTTCTATATCCCTCCAGCGAGCACTGCAGAAATAGACTTTGCTATCCGGATGATTGTATGTCCTGCTGTCTTGCGTAAATTTATATTTCTCTTTCTTTTCCCCTCTATTGTCAAACACATCGCCGATGTCATCCATTAAACCAGGTGCTGAAGTAAAACCAATGCCAGGATTGCTTAGTAAGCTATCCACGATTATCGGATACACGGTCATCGCTTTATTCATGTCTCATCATCTCCTCACTAGGTATTCTCTTTAAATAAACAACATTTGCTTTTTTGTTACGTTGTGTGTTACGTTATATATGCAGTTTGTTTAGTAATCTTATTGTGCAATTATAACATTTCTAACCAATCCTGCAAGAGGAAATTACATCGTTCTCAAATAAAATTTAATGTGAGACTACGCATCATTCGTATGTTACTATATAGTTTAGTAGGCATACATACTGATAAATCGGTATGAACGTAATTTTCACGCAACAAAACATAAAAGCGCTAATGACGAATCACAACGTAACGTAACGATCATTAGCATTTTCAAAAGGAGACTATGCATAGCTATGAGTACGATTAGGGATGTTGCTAAATTAGCGAATGTGTCCACGGCTACCGTATCTAGAGTTTTAAATAATGATACGAAGTATAAAATCACAGATGAAACACGAGAAAGAGTCTGGCAGGCCGTTACACAGCTTAACTATAAAATTACTGATAGCCCCAAGCATCAAGCAGCAACGAAGGATCATTCAGCAAACAAAGCTCAAGTCAAAATAGGGTGCGTATTAAGTGTGACAAAAAACAAGTATAACGATCCGTATTTCATGTCTATATTATCCGGTGTAGAAAAGAGATTGCTTCAATCAGGTTACAATATTGCCTTTATTCGAACGGGTCCTGAATTAGATGACAAGAAGATTTTGTTTAACACGTTTAGTGAATCGATTACAGGGCTTATCCTAATGGAATCCTTAAATAGCGAAACATATGAATATGTTCGCAAGCAGGTACCTCATATTGTTGGCATCGATACAGAACGCTGGGATATTGATAATGTAGGTTATGACCATTACAATGTTGCTTCTCTAGCCGTCAGCCATCTTATTGAAAAAGGACATACGAATATTGGCTATATAGGTGGAAGCGGCTTAAAAAGCAACTTAAAAGAAAGCCGGCGCTATCAAGGTTACTATTCCACCATGCATGCTGCTGGAATGAGTGTTAATCCCGAATGGCTTATTGATTGCATGTGGGATGAGGCTGTCTGTATCGATAAAGTCAATCATTTATGCCAAACAAACAACTTGCCTACTGCCTTCTTTGCTGCCAGTGATTTGATGGCTATGGCAACCCTTAACAGCTTATATAACAACGGGATCTCTGTGCCTGATGAAGTGGCTGTTATCGGCCTATCCAACATTGAAGTATCCAAATACTCCAATCCGCCTCTATCAACCATTGATGTGCCGACCGAGGAAATTGGGATGGTCGCCGTTGACTTATTATTAGAACGAATGAATGGGAATAGCTTGCTGCCGAAGAAGGTTATTTTACCTACACATTTGGTCGTTCGCAGCTCTACTTAATTCACATTAGAAAGAACAAAAGCAGCCCCTCCTCTAACGAGGAAGAGCTGCTTTTTGGCGTTTTCACAATTGCTGCATCAATACTAAAAAAGTCTAATACGATGCATACCAATATGGCTGTATTTATTTAAATGCTCATTAATTGGACGGAATGATCCGAATATCCTTATCCAAATTGGCTAGCATCATGTAATTGTGATTGAAAGTAAAGATACGTTTTACCTGATAATAGGACATAGTCACAGCGGTTAATGCTTCGCTGAGAGAGAATCGGAGCTCAGGCCTGTCGATAAGCAATCTGCGCGATTCCCCCTCAAATTCAGGGCCGCTGGAGATGACCGCCAGCTTGCCTTTACTGACTGCCTTATCAATTGCATTTAGAAAATATTCTGCCTGCTGATAGCTGTATTCATTACGAAGCCATTCGTGAAGATCAAATAAAATAGAGTTGGTCGTTACATAATTACGTTCAAGATCATGCAAATCCAAAAACAGGGAACGAGCTTTCACATAATGAGGGTCCTCCGGGTTCATCAATGCAGCAAAAGCTGTTTCATCCAAAAATATTGTATCTTGTACATTTAAGTGGTTATCCATCTGTCAGCACTCCTTAATCCTCTAATTTGCAAATACCATCCAAATACAAAAGCGGGTTATCTTCCTTCTGGCCCGTCGTGATCGGGGCTATTTCGTATGGAGCGCTTGCCAAGTATTGGACTAAGATTCCATCGATAATCGCTTGCACGGTCGTATGCTGCTTATCGGCGATTGCTTTCAGCTCAACATAATTTTGTGGATTGAGTTCTATGATAGCTTTTTCTTCTTCTTCATTTCTTGAAGAAATAAGCTCGGAAGCGGTAGACTTCGCTTTTTCGAATTGATTTTGAATGAAGCGTTTGTAATTATTCACCATCGTTATTCACTCCTTATGTATTGCTTTTATAAGGTTTCGTCGCGTTTTATTGATTTCAGGGGGGCGTGTAAATGAGAAAATCTTAACAAGATTATCCTATTCATGCTGTGCTAGAATAAACGCTCAATGCCATCCAATCATTACCTATCATTCGCATCAGGAGGGATTTATTCATCATGAACAGATTTTTGACTCTATTTGTCCTACTCGTACTAGTTACCGCAGCCGTATCAAATCACAAAGTTGATGCTTCACCCGTGTTGAAACTTGGCAGCAAGGGACAGGACATTACAGATCTGCAATTTCGGCTTCAAACAATGGGTTATTACAATTTGCCCATCGATAACAGTTTTGGAAAGGCTACCCGCACTGCGGTTCAATCCTTTCAAAAAAAGAGCGGTCTCCAGGGTGACGGCGTTGTAGGTCCAAAAACATGGGCGAAGCTCAAAAAATTGTCGGTCAACAAAAAGGAACTTTCCATGCTCGCACGTGTCATCTATGCCGAGGCTAGAGGAGAAGAGTATAAAGGCCAAGTGGCGGTTGGGGCAGTTGTCATGAATCGGCTTCAGTCTTCAAAATTCCCGAACACAGTAAAAGAAGTCATTATGGAGCCCAATGCGTTCTCTGCCGTAAAGGACGGTCAGTACTGGCTTATTCCGAACCAAACGGCATTCAAAGCCGCTAAAGCTGCTGTAAAAGGGAATGATCCCACTGGCAATGCGCTGTTCTTCTTTAATCCGATAATTACCAATTCGGCTTGGTTCAAGACGCGTACAGCCACTAAGAAAATAGGCAGTCATCAGTTTACACTTTAGGTTTTGCCGATATTGAAGAACGCCTATCGAGAACAGGAGAATATAGGAATGCGCATGGATACGAAGGAAAGGCATCAGGCTAGGGTTGAATTGGTCATTGATATTATTAAAGGAATATTTGAAAAAGAGACGATTTCGGAAGCTCTCAAAGAGAAATTAAATCAAATGAGTTATGATGATTTAGGAGATTTTGTTTTGGATATCGCCAAAAACCGATCTCTTGATAAAATTGAGTAATGTAAGGCTACATCAATAAAAAGAGCAAACGCTGCAGCAGCGTTTGCTCTTTTTATCTTTACAACGCACAAAAAATGATGACTGTGGTTCCCCCATTATTTAGACTGCGAATTGTCACCATACCATTTCCTAAGCAAATTAATATGAGCTTGATGATAGCGGCTATGGTCAGCCATATGCCACAAACCCCAACGTATCGTTGCACGCTTTTCATTTTCATGTCCAAAAGTAACAATTTTATCTAGATCAGCCTCTGTTAATTGTGCACATGAATCATTTAACATTTTTAATACATCATCATATTTGGTCATTAGTGTATTCAAAGATATCCCTTTGACCATAGGAAGTCTATTATTTTCATCTATCATGGGGCCATATAATTCCTTTAATGACAGTGGAAGTGGTTGCCCCTTTAATCTATAAACCCAATTCAGATCAACATACATGATGTGTTTGATTAACTGAGCAGTACTATTAAAACTGTGATCAGGCCCCTTAAAATCCACTTCTTCTTGTGACATGCCGCCAGTAATTAATTGCAGCCGTTGATTATTCTCTTTTACAGCGGAAAATAACATTCCCACAATAGGTGTCATATTCGCTTCACCCTTTAAATCGTAAAGCATTCTAGTTCATCCTCCCTAGCTTAATAAGAACTGCGAACGGTTTGATGTGAAAATTAACATTGCCGATAAGCATAGAGTATAATAAAACTACTAAACAACTATGAAAACTAATAAGGCTCATCATCATGAACATCCGGCATTACACCCTGACATTCGGATAACGTACACGTTAGTCATAGCGAGAGGAGATTGTATGCCACAAATTAAGAGAGTTCTCAGAAGCAAATGGCTATTATGGACGACCGGCATTGTTTTAATTATGATTATTGCTTTCTCTACGGTGTCCTTTCTGTTGGTGAACTCCGTTTCTGCTGCTTTTGAGACGGGCAGCGTGGAAGAGAAATATGCATCATCTGGAGAATACGATGTAGAGACGAGCGAGATCTTAGACGAACATGGTGAAAAGCTGTATAAAGTCTACTCCCCAAAATCACAAGATTCGATGCATCCTCTCATTGCTTGGGGCAACGGAACAGGAGCGCTGCCTGAGCAATACGATGAACTTTTTAACCATTTAGCTAGTTGGGGATTTGTAGTTATTGATACTTTTAGTACAACAACTGGGACAGGAAAAGAAATTGTTGCCTCTATTGATTATATGTTAGCACAAAACGATATGCCCGGCAGCCCATTCTATCAACGAATTCAAAAAGATCAAATAGGTGCTGCAGGTCATTCTCAAGGCTCCACAGGTGTAATAAACGCCCACACCAACTTTGAACATGGCGCTCTCATCAAGACGGTTGTCTCAATTGCGCTCCCGAAGCTGAAATATTGTGATCCAGAGGATGTTTACGACACATCCGCAATAAAGGTACCTTTTTTTGTAATGAGTGGAACGCGTGATTTTATTATCTCCCCTTCATCCTCCAACAAAGTAGAGATTAGTAAGTCAAATCCACATATTCCGGCAATGATGGCGATGGCAAAAGGTGCGGCACATACGGCGATTGAACAAGATGGCGGTCAACATAGAGGATATCTGACCGCATGGATGAGATATCGGTTAATGGACGATTCACAGGCTATGGCCGCCTTTATGGGCAAAGACGCTGAGATTTTAAAGAACCAACGCTGGAAAGATGTTTATTCAGCAAACATGCAGCAATAATAGCTGTCATAGCGAATGAGCGTTCATACACCGTTCAAATAAAAAGGCTGCCTCAAATCGTAGTTAAACCTACTTGACTTGAGAGCAGCCTTTTTCTATTTATATGGGGACGTTTACTTAAGAAATAATTATGAACGGATCGCTTGAATATATACAGATTCTCCGTTAAATGAGGTAAGTCTGCCAGGTTCATCAGTTTGGATAGAGAAAAAATCTTTCATCTCCTTTGGGGTTTGCAGCATTTTTGTCTCAAGTAAAGCCTGCTCCGCTTCTGGAAGATCAGACCGTTCACACCAATCTTGGAATTTAAACGGTTTGGGAAAACAAACCATTATTTCAAGGCGAAACCCGCTATTCTCCAGCAGGTTAATCCATTCAGACTTTTTCCAGGCACGAACATGGCTAGGGTCCCTTTTCTTTTCAACCTGATTGTAAAATTCATCAAACTTATCATTCTCAGGAGCAACATTGTCAATTAGAAGCAGCTTGCCGCCCGGCTTAATGACGCGGAATGCTTCTGAAGCGAAAGCAGGCACATTTGGAAAATGATGCGCTGCAATACGGCAAGCTACCAAGTCAAAGGAAGCATCGGCAAATGGAAGCAGCTCGGCATCCCCCTGTACGAAGTCGACGTTAGAATGTCCATTACCATGAATAAATTCCGCTGCCTTCTCTAACATCTGTTCTGTCAGATCATAAGCAATCACATGGCGGACGAGCGGTGCAAGCGCATTGGCCACATGCCCGCCTCCTGTTGCAACGTCAAGTACCTCCATCTCCTTGTTGGCTTGGGATGACGAAACAAGAAAAGCCAAATCTTCGCCTTTGGCATGGCGGCTGCTTGTTACATATTTTGCAGCATTTTTTCCAAATTGCTTCTGTACTTGATCTTTTATTGATTCTCCCATTGCTGCTCCTCCTCTTATAAAAAGAGTATTTTGTTTCATTGTACGAAACACCATTTCATAATGTGAAACTACTTTCAATTTATCATAAGTTCCTGAGGTTGTAAATGCTGCTTTTCCCGTCCATAATGTCAGAAGAAAATAAAGTGTTAGACAGGGCTTGGCCATTATGAACGGATAGCATAGTTGTTAAATAACTATGGATAATTATTATATTAAGGAACGTCAAATAGCCCTCACATTATCATCAAGTTGAGGGCTGCTCTATGTACCTAAAGGAAGGATTCCTGACCTTTTTTTGTACTTGTTCCTGGCGGGAGCAAGTTTCCTTTCCATTTCTGACATTTATCTCATAAATAGCTTCATCGTCTTAACATAAAACGGATTAACCATGTAGCCGGTCGGGTTTACTGAATGCCTTTTGCCCGTGTTTAATTGATTGATTTTTTCCATTTCTTCCACGGTTAATTCAAAGTCGAATATCTCGCTGTTTTCTTTTATCCTTATGGGGTTTGAAGATTTAGGGATCACAATAATCCCCCGCTGCAGATGCCAGCGCAAAATGACTTGCGCCGTCGACTTTTTGTGATGTTGGGCGATTTCGACTAACTCCGGACGCTCCAGTAGTGCTTTATTGCCTTGCCCCAACGGTCCCCAGGCCTCATGCGAAATTCGATTCTGGACAAGATAATCGTGCAAATCGTTTTGTGAAAATTCCGGATGGGTTTCGATTTGGTTAATCATTGGCGAAATGCTGGAATGCTTCATGAGATATTCAAGATGATTGATCTCAAAATTCGCAACGCCAATAACTTTGATTTTGCCTTCGGAGTATAATTCCTCCATCGCCTTCCATGCTTCCACATAATGAGGACCGGCAAAATGAATCAGGTACATATCAAGATACGCCACATTCAGTTTTTTGCAGGTTTGTTCAAATGCTATTTTCGTCGCTTTATAACCGAGATCCGTCGTCCACACTTTTGAGGTGATAAAAAATTGTTCCCGGGGGATTCCACTTTTTTGAATCTCTAGGCCGAGTGCTTCTTCGTTCCCATAAATTTTAGCCGTATCAAAATGACGATAGCCGGCACGGATCGCCTCACGAATAGCCCTTTCAAATTGTTCCCCTTTTTTTATTTTATACACTCCAAAACCCAATTGGGGAATTTTGATACCGTTCACTGCTTCGATTACCATGTTCATTCTGGGGTTCGCCCTCCTTGCTTTATAAAAAGTAATCCTCATGTGTCATTCGCATTGCGAAAGCAGCATCTCGATTTCATCCACAAGATTTTTCAGCAGCTTGAGCTTGCTTGTGACGTTCAGACGATAATAATTCATGGTCCCTTCTTTACGAACACTAATAATTTGCGCATCCTTCAATAATCTTAAATGATGGGACACAGCCGGACGGGATAGATGGGTTTTCTCCTTAATCTCTCCCACACGCATGCCAGGATCTTGTTGTCCTTGAATCAGGGTCATAAGAATGGCTTGTCTGGTTTCATCTCCGATTGCGGTCAGTACCTTTTGATTATTTTTAAATTCGTTTGCGAGATTAGCTGTGATTTCTTGGTTCACATCCACCCCCCCTTTCGAGATTCAAATGTTTAATTCTTTGAACAGATAAAGAGTATCACACCTTCCTTTTCCGACGCTACATCGGGAAAGAAAATCGAGACGCTTGATTCAACAAATTCAGTCCAAGACTTTATTTTCTTCGAACACATAAAGCAGCTCTATTTTCTGCCATGTACTCGTAGAAAAAACAAATGCCAACCAAGAACATCTGGTTGGCATTTGTTTCCCTTATAATCCCGTATTTGACTTCTACAATCTACATACTAGAGAGCTTATACGAGTTAAGTCCGCTTCTTATATCTGTTTCTAACGAGAAAGATCACCAAAATGGCTAACAAACAAATAATGATCACATTTCTCACTAAACCTGAGTAATCAGTATTCTCTCCTTTGAATTTACCATCCCTGTTTGCTTTTATAAACTTCCCATCTTTATGTTGAACTGCGATCGCTTCATCTGTACTAATACCTTTAATTGAATAATATTTAGTCCCCTTCTTATATGAGTTAGAGTAATTGCCAGTATAGGTTGCCATATCTGAATATACAGTGACATGCCCAATCTTTTTATGTATATCCGTTACATACTCATCACTTATTACATAAACATAACCATGCCAAACAACAAATTCATTTGCCCATGAAGTTGCTGATAAATTGCCTGGAAATAATAATGAAGTGATCAAAATAAAGAAAATTAAATGATTTCTCCTCATACAATACCTCCCTTTTAAAAAATCAATCGTTTCAAATTGATTACTTTAATTTCACGGCTGTCCTCCAAAAAGGGCAGCAATTAAGTATCCAATAAACATAAAAATAAAAACACTGATGGTCATTAGTGCATTGGAGATCATTCCCCATTTACTTCTTCCAAGCAGCCCAAATAAAAATCCTATAGGATTTATTAGAAAGGTGAGCAACCACAATTTGTACATATGCTCAAATAAAATATCAGTCAACCAAGCTGACAGTCCTAAAAGTACACAGATAAATGATAAGACAATCCAATTTTTCTTCTTGATAATTGCTCCCCTCCAATACTCCCACTACGAATGAATTGACAACAAAGTTGTTTTGTACCATATTATACCTTATCTTAGACAATTACTTCCTCCTATTTCTATATTCCCGTTGAAACATGAAAAAAAAGCGTAAGCACATTTGTGCCTACGCTCTTGCTCGTGTCATTTATTTTAGTTTATTAAACACTGGTTTTCCAATTAATAAATATATTTCATTTCTGTTTTGATAACCCTGAATATCCCGAGTGCGAATAAGCTATTTTCATGTTAGGCTTTATACTAGCGCCAAAAAGTCGAACAGTCTGCCTTATCCAAAATATTAAACTCGATTATTTTCTCAAGTAATAAGAAATCGACCGGACTAGCCCATGGGATACGTATCAACTCCTTGGTGTTGTCATAACCTGATTGCACAATCTCCTCAGAAAAATGATTAATGCCTGCTTTTTCAGGAGCAACAGCCATATGTTGTTTGGCTACGCTAAAGCCAATAATAAATGTGTCGTGATCGGTAAACATAGGCTGCTTCCAGGCGATTTTTGGCTTTAAATTTGGAAATTTCTTAGTTACCCAAGTTAAAACTTCTTCCGCTCGGCTCCGATGTTGTGGATTTACGATAGTTGCTAAATACTCTTCAAAAACTTCCATGTTGTGCCCTCCTAAAAATAATAAGTTATCTTTCAGAGAAGTCTTTCAACCCCATTCGTCGATAAAACTCCTCATAGAACCTCTTGACTTATTGAACAAGAAACTGTCTATCTCTTACATTCTGGTCCATGATAAGGTCGATTTTTTCACCTTACTTAGATAAATGGCCAATTGCTTTTAGATTCCATAATGATTAATTAATTGATTTTAGTCTGAGACTTACAATAAGCTAGTTATGTTTATTCTTCTACAATTGTATATGTATAATCGGAAAATATTTTTTTGAGGTCTTTCAGGTTTTTCATTTTATGCTCCTTGCCTACAGATTTCTGATTGCGCTAATAATTTCGTATATTTTCCATACTTGAAATATTCGCGAAGAAGTTAAACTATCCTGCATATTCGTTTTATGCAGTCGTCAGAACTCCATTACTGGACTTTGTCCATCTGTAGGGTTTCAAGCAATCGGACAATATCATTATCCTGTCATGTACTCTCTATAAATGCTTAAAGAGGATGCATTTTTGCATCCTCCCTATTGACCATCAATATTTTAAACCTTATTTTTCAAGAAAACCTGTAGAAGGGTTCGTTATGAAGAAACCTTCTTCCGGCACATAAAAATATTGAACCCAAACCCCGTCCAATAGCGGTTCACGTTTATCTAATACAATTTCAATGTCTTTGTCTGTTTTTACAATTTCATCATGTTCAGTAGGTGTATCCAGCTTAATATCATAATGACCATGATCTCCATGATTCTGAGTTATAAAAACACGAATCATCTTCCCTTCTGCTTCATTACTGCTCAACATCTTTTTTAAAACATTTGCTGCATTTCGATTAATTTTGCATTTCATGCTTTATGTCCTCTATTCTTTTTTGACTTACTGTAATAATATTAGTTACAGAATGGGATGTCAAGTTTTGAGTAATCGAAAATTGAAAGAGAGCAATGCCATCATTACAAATGGCATTGCTCTCTTTCTAATGTAGCATTTTAATCCTCGTTATATATCTTATCGTGGCTTCGGCATCAGCCAAGCGTGATCCGGATCGTTATAAAACTTCCAAATACGAACTGGCCCCGCCATTACGTTCAAATAATATACATCATAACCTGGAGGAGCAGATACAGGATGGTAGCCCTTAGGTACAAGGACAACTTCACCGTTGCCTACAGTCAACGTCTCGTCCAGTGAACGGTCGTCGGTATAGACACGCTGTACTGCAAATCCTTGCTCTGGCTGAACTTGATAAAAATAGGTTTCTTCCAGAAGTGATTCCTCAGGCAAAAAATCACGGTCATGCTTATGCGGAGGAAAACTGGACCAATGACCGGCAGGCGTAAACACTTCTACGACAAGCAGACTGTCTGCATCTGCGGTTTCTGGCAAAATATTATGAACGAGCCTCTGCGTACTGCCCTCGCCACGATTTTCAACCCCAACATGACCAGGTTCGATCAATCTTGCTGCGTGCGTACCGATGCCGGGTGCCCAGCATACAGCAATTTGCAGGTCAGTTAATGCGGTAATCGTGAACTTATCATCAAATGGAACATACACGGAATAAGGAGGAATTTTCTCAAAAACATTCATCCGGCGACCAATGCTCTTCCAGTCTGACTTCTCTGTGGAAACGTCAGCCTTTCCTCTAAGCAGGACAACGCAAGCTTCCCGCTCCTCTGTCAGACGGCTAAGTGATTGTCCGGCACCTAACGTAAACACTTCAAAACCAACATATTTCCACCTTGCAGATTCTGGAGTAATCCGAAGCGTATTACCTTCCTGATCCGGAGTTTGGTTCGGTTTTACAATTAGTTCACTCATTTTCAAATGCCTCCCTTCGGGTATTTTGATCCATTGTCCATACATTTTAACAGGAGGATCAGAATCAACCGATCCTCCTGCTAACGAGCCGCTTACCAGCGGGAAGTGACCATTTTCTTCCTCGTAAAAAACTCGACACCGTCTGAACCGTTAGCATGCAAGTCACCGTAGAACGATTTCTTCCAGCCAGAGAAAGGGAAAAATGCCATTGGGGCAGGTACGCCCAAATTCACACCCAGCATACCAGCGTCGATCGTTTCACGGAATTGACGAACATGACTGCCATTTTGAGTGAAAATGCACGCTCCATTTGCTAGTTCTGAACGATTGGCAAGTTCAATCGCCTCTTCCAGCGTATCCACGCGGACAATCGACAGAACGGGAGCAAATATTTCGTCCTTCCAAATTTTCATCTCACTCGTCACATGATCAAAAATTGTCGGGCCGACGAAATACCCTTCGCCATTTGATGCCGCATCCGTACGTCCATCACGGAGCAGTACCGCTCCCTCTTCTGTACCTGTCGCAATATAGCCCAGCGTACGTTCCTTGTGCGGACCGCGGATGACCGGCCCTAGAAAAACATCTTTATCCATGCCATTACCAATGATTAGCTTATCAGCTGCCGCGACCAATTTATCAATCAACGTTTCGGACGCTTTCCCAACGGAAACGACGACAGCGCATGCCATACAGCGCTCGCCCGCAGAGCCAAATGCCGCGTTGATGATTTGAGTCACCGCTCCGTCCATATCGGCATCCGGCATGACGATGGTATGGTTCTTAGCGCCGGCAAGCGCCTGAACCCGTTTCCCTTGCGCCGTTGCGGTTTTATACACATATTCCGCGACGGGCTGGGAGCCAACAAACGAAATCGCAATGACGTCCGGGTGCTCAATCAGACCATTTACGACATCATGTGAGCCATGTACAAGATTCAGCACGCCATCCGGCAAACCCGCTTCCTTAAACAGCTCCACCAGACGATTCGCAAGAAGCGGCGTCCGCTCGGAGGGCTTCAGGACAAACGTATTGCCGCAAGCAATTGCAAGCGGGAACATCCAGCAGGGTACCATCATTGGGAAGTTAAACGGTGTAATTCCGCCCACAACCCCAATCGGATATCGGAACATGCCCGACTCCACATTTGTAGCGATGTCTGGAAGTTGTTTTCCCATCATGAGCGTTGGCGCCCCTGCAGCGAATTCAACACATTCAATCCCGCGCATCACTTCCCCGTGAGCATCTTGATAGTTTTTCCCGTTCTCCAAGGTAATGATCTGCGCAAGCTCTTCCCAATGTTCAACTAACAGCTGTTGGTATTTGAAAAGAATTCGAGCACGGCGTGGTACCGGCGTTTTACTCCATGTTTTAAACGCTTCTTTCGCATTTCGGACAGCTTGATCAACTTCATCCTTAGACGACAGCGGAACGTAAGCCAAAATTTCTTCGGTTGCTGGATTAAACACAGCTTCTGTCTTGCCTGAAGTCGAGGCGATCCATTCGCCTCCAATAAAATTCGATAAAGGTATAAGTGCTTGCATTTGGGTCATCATTGTCGTTCTCCTCTCCAACTACGCTTGTTTGGAAGAAAGCATATATTGTTCAATCTGCCCCACTGTCGGCATGGCGTCCGAGCAGCTATGACTGGAAATAACAATGGAAGCTGACGCGCTGCCGAATGTCATACTGCGGCTGACATCCCATCCTTGCATAAGTCCATAGATGAAACCAGCTGCATACGAGTCGCCGGCTCCGAATGTCTTGATAACCTTAGCCGGGAAAATAGAACCCCGCTGTGAGCTGCCGTTTTTGCCATAAGTAATCGATCCTTCTTTGCCGTGCTTGATGACGACGATCTCGGCGTGGTAACCGAACCATTGCGCCGCAGTTACTTCGTCGCTGCGTTCGGTGTTGCCGTCGAACCGCTCCAGCATATCGAATTCCTCGCGTGTCCCAATAATAATATCGCTCTTTTCCGCTGCCAAATGATAATAAATGGCCGTTTCCTCGGGAGATGCCCACGAATATGGCCGATAATCGATATCGAATATCACCTTCGTTCCGTGTTTACGTGCGTAACGAAGTGCAAGAAGCACCGCCTCGCGGGATGGACTCTGTGCCAGCGCCGTACCGGATACGAGCAGCACCTTGCTTCGCTTGATCAACGATTCGTCAACTTCTTCAGGCGCGAGCAACAAATCTGCCACATTGCTGCGGTACATCAGTATGCTGCAATCCTCTGGGCTTTTGATCTCTGTAAAAGCAAGTCCGGTAACCGCTCCGGTCCGATCCGTTGTGACACCTGAAGTGTCTATGCCGTTATTACGCAGGTATTGATCAATAAATCGGCCCATCTGATCATCAGCAACCTTGCCGATAAACGCTGTTTTCATGCCTAATCGCGACATACCGATGCAGATGTTGGCCGGTGAACCGCCCACATATTTGGTGAAAGTCATCGTTTCTTCCATAGGACGATTGATTTCATTGGCATTCAAATCAATGCATATGCGGCCGATTGCTACAAAATCCAAATCCTTATCACCCGCAAAAATAATCGTATCCATCATATCCCTTCTTCCCAATTAATAAGGGCGCGCCGCACTGATGTTTTGCTGCATCTGCTCATGCGCCTTCCTCACTTTGTCGCTCACAGACACCTCAGGTACGCCGACATTCCACCATGAGTCATAACCATCCGTATTCGTTCCCGGAAGCACCTTAATTTCCACCAGCACAGGTCCTTGTTCCGCTTTCGCGTCGTGCAGCGCTTGCTCCAGTTCTTTCGCTGAGGTAGCTTTATATGAGGCAGCGCCTAAGCCGCGGGCAAGCAAAGAGAAATCAATAGGCATAAACGGTCCATCTAACCTTCCTGTCTCTTTGGATCGGAAGCGGAATTCATTGCCGAAGCCGTCGCTGCCGTGACCGCGCTGCAAGTTATGAATGCATTGAAACCCGTTGTTGTCGAATAGTAAAATGGTCAGCTTCACGCCTTCTTGGATTGCCGTAATCAGCTCAGAGTGAAGCATGAGGTAGCTCCCATCACCAACTAACGCATACACTTCACGATCCGGTTCCGCAAGCGCCACGCCAAAAGCACCGCTTATTTCATACCCCATGCAGGAAAAGCCATATTCCAAGTGATAAGTGTTCGGTTCAGTTATACGCCAGACACGGTGCAGATCGCCCGGAAGGCTTCCAGCGGCGCCAACGATAACGTCCTTCGATTCAATGAATCCATTAATAATACCGAGTGCTCTAGTCTGGGTTAATCCATCGGCGCTCTCCAAGGCGTAGAGACGATCAACTTCACTGTCCCACTCCGCTTTCAAATCATGGATATAACCGTCAGCATAACTGGATCTGAATCTGCGATTCGTTAATTCCATCTGCAGTGCGACAATCGCCAACTTTGCGTCTGCTGTGATCGAATCCGCTTCCATCTTAACCGCATCAAATGAACTAACATTCAAGTTCAGAAATGCAGCATCGGAGCTGCGAAAAGCGGATTTGGATGCCGTCGTGAAATCAGAAAATCGTGTACCTACTCCGATGATCAAGTCTGCTTCTGCAGCTACCCGATTCGCTGCCAGTGTGCCGGTTGTACCAACTCCGCCGAGGCCAAGCGGATGATTCCACGGCACCGCGCTTTTGCCCGACTGCGTCTCAGCTATCGGAATGCCGAATGCTTCTGCAAATGCGAGAAGCTCTTTCGTCGCATTCGCATAGTGAACGCCTCCCCCTGCGATGATCAAAGGTTTCTTCTTGCGCATGATCAAATCTGCGGCACGTAAAATGGCATCCTGTTCCGCTGGACGGCGCTGCAGGAAATGGATTCGCTTCTCAAAGAAGCGTACTGGATAATCATAAGCCTCTGTTTGAACGTCCTGCGGCAGCGCTAACGTAACCGCTCCGGTGTCAACTGGATCAGTCAGCACGCGCATCGCCTGTAGAAGTGACGACATCAGCTGTTCCGGGCGGACGATGCGATCCCAAAACTTGCTGACTGCCTTGAACGGATCGTTTGCAGATATGGAGTAGTCACTCGGAACCTCCAATTGCTGCAGTACGGGGTCAGGCTGTCGGGAAGCAAAGTTATCGCCTGGCAGAAGCAGCACAGGTATGCGGTTAACCGTTGCGGTTGCGGCGCCAGTCATCATATTAAGTGCTCCTGGGCCGATTGAAGTCGTGCAGGCAAAGATCTGACGGCGGTTCTTCTGTTTAGCGTAAGCTGTAGCCGCGTGAACCATACCTTGTTCGTTCTTGCCCTGCACGAACAATAACTCAGTAGTTTCTCGCTCTAGAGCTTCGCCGATACCTGTGACGTTACCATGTCCGAAGATACCCATAACACCACGAACGAACTTTATCTCTTCTCCGTCTACAGACAAATACTGTTGATCCAAAAATCGCAGCAAAGCCTGCGCCATAGTAAGGCGAATCGTTTTCATCAGCAAAACCTCGATTCATTATAGATTGGATAAGGAAAAGCCCGCTGTTCCGGTTATTCAGATGCGGGCTTCAAGGTTAAACGAGCGTTTTTTCCAATTTCAATAAGTATTCCAAGCTAGCAGCCAGACTGTCCAACGGACTTCCTGTGCAGTAATCCTGCTCTACCGCAAACCACTCAACGCCGCTTCGCAATCCCCATTGCAGGATTGGAGAAAAATCAATAACTCCTGATCCGATCTCAGCAAAAGTCTCTCTGCTGTCCGCAGTCATGTCCTTCAAATGAAGAATCGGCATACGATTGGCATAGTTCTGGATGAAGGACAAAGGATCTTGGCCAGCTTTGCGAACCCAGTACGTATCAATCTCAGCGTAAATGGCTGGATCATCAAGCAAGTACTCCAGTGCAAATTTACCATCTATGGATGTATGAAATTCAAAATCATGATTATGATAGCCAACGCGATATTTCGTGTCCCTAACTTTAGCAGCAACTTCAAGCAAGTCTTTCTTCACGCTTGCATACCCTTCTGGATTTTGCAGCCCATCCGGCAGGGAGTGACAGATAAAGTCTTTCGTATCGAATAAGCGTGCCTCTTCCAGCACAGCATCTAAATCAAACTTCATTCGTTCCAGCCCTACATGCATGCCAGCGGTACGTAATCCGAGTTCCTTCATCACCGCAGCAATTTCTCGTGCTTCATATCCGTGCAGCCCGTCGATTTGAACGGCCGCCCATCCCATTTCACTCAAATGCTTCAGCACCGCTGGAAAATCCTTCTTTACTTCGTTTCTTAAAGTGTAGAGCTGAGCCGCCAATTGGTGTTTGATCATTCCGCAATCTCCTCCTTTTTCAAATCCAGCCATTCGACTTCCCCAGCAGTTAATGGTAGATTCATAGCCATAACCGAATCATGAAGCTCATCAAGATTTCGAGGTCCGATGATTGCGCATGTTGGGAAAGGCTGATGAAGAACAAAAGATAATGAGATTTGAATCGGTGTTACCTGTTTCAGCTCCGCTAGCTTCACTGCACGTCGGTATCGCTCCCAGTTGTTGTCGTTGTAATACACTCTCACCATTTCCGAATCAGAGAGATTGTCTGGTGTAAAATGACCTGAGAAAAACCCGCCTGCCTGCGAAGACCAAGACAATAGCGGCAGTTGGTTACGCTCATGCCAATTGCAGGTTTCCTCATCAGCAGACACACAGCCCTCCCACCTCGGCTCCTTCGCTTTGGCAAGACTCAGGTTCGTACTGCTAAACGTAAAACCTACTAGCTGATGCGCCGCCGCGTATTCATTCGCTTCCTGTATGCGCTGATGCGACCAATTCGATGCGCCAATCGCACGAATCTTCTTCTTCTCAAGCTGCTCATTCAGCTCTTCTATGATCGGTCCAACCTCGACGTTCGGATCATCTCTATGAAGCGCATATAGATCGATATAATCTGTTCCCAGCCTCTCCAAGCTTTCATCTAGATCCTTTCGGATGGCTTGTGGATTCACCCGTGGGCCTGGACTCCCATCATCGTGGTGAGCGCCTTTGTTCATAATGACTACTTTTTCCCTGATCTTCTTCTCCGCCAGCCATTGTCCCAAAATCTTCTCTTTCCCTCTGTACTGATGGGCAGTATCAAACATATTGCCGCCTGCTTCAATGTAAGCATCAAGCATCAACCGTTTTGCATCGTCCAATACTCTCAGGTCTCCCGTTCCCATAATCAACCGGGACATCGGCTTGTTCACACCTTGCATCTCCATCATTTCCATATGAACACTCCTTTCATGCTGCACTTATTCTGTTCTTCCTCTTTCAATAGAGGCATCAATCGAAGTTCGAAAATGTCTCCAACAAAACGTTTTAAACAGCTCATCATTTTTGTTCAACAATCTGTATGGTAGCGATACCATAAAAGGACAATCACGTTTTCTGGAATCGCTACCATACGGTAATTGAAGTCAGTATAATAGATTCTACCCCGTTTTACAATAGCCTCTAAAAATTACTTTCCTCAACTAAACCGAAAATGTTGAAAACCCTTTCATTTAACATGAAGTACTGTGCATATTCAGTCATTGCAAAAAAGGAATAGCCGCCCTGTTGAGCTCGAGCGGCACTCCCCCATTCATTATTTATTGATCATGTTATACAAGATTACAGCCGATTCTGCTCTTGATAGTGGAGCCAGCGGAAGAATGGAATTCCCATTTCCTTTGACAATTCCATTTTCAATCAACGAAGTCAAGCTTTCCATCGCATAGCTCGCAACTTTTGCTTTGTCGTTAAAACGATCCAGCCCAGCTGACGTGCCTTCGTTTAGCTTCATACCAGCAGCCTTCATCGCTTTATGGAGTAGAGCGAACGCGTCCTGTCTCGTAATCGGTTGAAGCGGATTAAATTTATTGTCTCCGCTGCCATTAGTAATGCCAAGCTTTTTGGCGATCATCACTTCATTATAATAATAGGAAGAAAAACTGACGTCGTCGAAATTCGTATCGATTGGAGCTGTTAATTCAAGCGCCTTAACAAGCAGGACGATAAAGTCCGCCCTTGTTATTGTGGTTGAAGGAAAGTATTTTATTACAGACGTGCCATTAATAATTCCTTTGGATGCCAGCACTTCGATTTGCTTTTTAGCCCATTTCACGTTCTCGAGATCATCGAATGTTTTATGAACAAACATGATCGCATATTTGCTGAAATGAGTTGTCGTAAAAGCAACCGTTTTTGTAGATGGCTCATATTTGCTATTCGGTACTGTGCTCGGTTTACCAATATTATTAATGTACCCTGCTACAATATGCTCCGAATCGGCTAACTCGGCATCCGATGCTGTATATGGAACTGAAATTTTCACTCGAGCCTGTGGATTGCTCCAAGCAACCTTAGCTCCATCGATATACACATCAACCTCAATAATAGGTCTATCGCCAATCTGTTCCTGTAAAGCTGGATCAAGCGATGTTTTATCTACGCTCGCAATAACTAGCGCAACCGTCTTCGCTCCGGACAAATCCTGCCCGCTTAGCATATTGGCAGGTACCGTTATTGTTCCAATTGCAGTCGTTATCTCGATCAAATGCGTCGCTTGATCAGAATGAAGTGCTGCTTTCGGAAGCTCAACGACATACGCTTTTGCTTTATCCGCTTTCTGTACCTCGACTTTAACCGTTTTCACACCATCGTCATCAGCTGAAGATGTGCTAAGCGCTTTGTTCCAGTCTCGCTCTTCAACCACGGCCTTTGCTTCTCCCGTTCTAGCATCAACTTTAGGCACTAAGTTAATTAAACCTTTGTCGTTTGTCACGTCGGGAGTGACGACATCAACGACATCATTTTTTGCAAAACGAAATCTGCTGCTGAAATCAAATGGAATGTTGTACATATCTCCGGGACCAATCAAGAATTTCGTGTCCAGGTATGAACGCTCCCCTACCGGAATGCTATCAACATATGGCGAGAACGTCTTCACACGAATCTCCTTTGACTTTTCATCAAATTCAAAAAAAGATGTCCAACCGTTGCCGCCAGCGATATCCGATTGATAGTCAGTTAACACTTGCAAGACTTCATTTCCATTAGCCTTCTTCTTCACATTCAGACCAGCACCGCTATTATGTCCGCCTACCATCATGAATACTTGATCATAATTCTCGACAAGGTCTCTCCAAAATAAGCTGCCCTGACCGCCTTCGCTCACTTGACCATTGTCATCGATTTTCATAATATTATGCGAGAAAATGACGGTTGGCATTTTCGGGTTCTCATTAAGCACCGTTTTTGCCCAGTCTCTTTCTTTTGTATTACTCGAATTGTTCCCCACTGAGTCTACCGCAAGGAACATATACTTGTAGCTGCCGGCTGTTATGATCGAGTATGTGCTTAATCCCGAAGGCGAAGCGCCCTTGAAATGTTCCGTACCAGCAAATCTATTGGGACCCATAGTGTCCAGATAGCCAGAGCCATTCAAATCGTGATTGCCGCGAGTAACAATATAAGGCACATTAGCTTGATCTAAAATCTTATAGGCCTTATCGGCAGAAGCCCATTCCTTGGCTGCGCTGCTTTGCGTCGTGTCGCCAACATTTACCGTCATCGCGATATTCTTGCTAACATAATTGTCTGCAATAAACTGTAGCTGCTTCTCAAGAATTTCCGGTTTGGATTGCACCACATACTGTGGATCTGGAATGATCGCAAACGTATACGTATCTTGTGCAAACATCGGAAGATCATTATTAGTCCCATAATTTACCTTGTATTTGAACTCCGTTTTAATGAATTGGTCCTTCTCCAATGCTTTACTGGATACTCGGATATGTTTGATTTTTCCTAAAAAGAGGCTGTCTGGCGCTCTATCCCATTCATAAGCTCCGACATTCCACCCCATGCCCGCTTCGGCTGCGATTCCATTAATGATTTCGTCCGTTTGAGGATTGCGAATGGATTCTACACCATTTACGAATAAAATTGTCTTCGAGCCATCATTCACAATCGCAACGTGTGTGTATTCATCTGACTGAGCCCATGCTTTAATAGCTGAAAGTGAGTTCGACCAGTTCGATTGGAGTTCGTTCGAGCTCGAGTTCCCATGCGTACTCGCCCATTGAACTTCGCGAATGCTTGAAATGGATAGCGTTGATAGCGGCTCCTGTTCCCCTGGATCAAATGTGTTATTCCCTTGGCGAGTCAATATCCCCATCCAGTCATTAATATTGGTGCCAAGCTTAAATTCTGCTTCAATCGTAAAACCTTTATCGAAAGTTTTCGTATTGATTGGGGCGCCTTCTACTGTAGTCAAATATTGGCCATTTATTTTCTCATTTGCAAAATCAAGAGCACCGTCTTCAGTAAATGACAGCCTATTGTCTCCCGGAGTTCCAGCAACGGCCATTTTAAGATCATTGCCCATGCCGCTCCTATCTTTTATAACCAAATTGCCTGCTTCGATAGATGTTCCGGGCTGCACATTTGCTTGGGAAAATACCCAATCAGCAATTACGGAATTCTCAGGATCAGTGCCAGGTATTTCGCCTAAAGTCAGTTCAACAGGCTCTGCTGCATCCTGCTCATTGTAAAGCTCAAACTCGCTGATCGCATATTTATGATCGGCATTTAAATTCGCTGCCCATAGCAGCAAATAAATGCCTTTCAACCCCTTATAACCTTCACCGTAATATTCCTTATAATTGGGAAGATCAATGGTTACACTCTCGTAAATGTCTGGACTATCTGTCTGCCATGTCGGTTTATAGGCTTTAGCATTAAGCTCCTGCCATGTGGTGCCATTTACAGAAGTTTCAGTATCGATGACGGTTATACCTTGCTGCTGTGCATTATTGACGACAAGAACTAGTTTATTAAAATCTTGAAGATTGTCGTCGTCCCATTGCAGCATAATCCGATGCGCAGGATTAAACTCTCCTTTTGGGTTCAGGTTTGTAATAGCAGCACTTTGGAAATACGTCTCCTCATCCCCGTCAGCAAACTTGAGCGGAGAATGCTCACTTGAGTTATCGTAATCATTTCTAATTAAGTTAACTGGCTCTCCATCTTTATTCAAATATGTCGCACTTACAACCGTAGCTTCAAGCGCTACATTTTTGTTTCGTTTTACCGTTAGCGTATAGGTCTTTGTTGTCATGCCATCCGCTGCTTTGGTAACGAATACGATCTTACTATTGCCCATCGGCAGCTTCGCTGTAATCTTCTGTCCGCTGACGACAGGAATATCGTTAACTGTCATCGTGCCTTTTTTGTTTTTCAGCCGTGGCTGAATCGTAATGGCATCTACTTTTGTATTAACCCTTGTTGTATATTCGTATATTTCGCTATTAAAAACAATGTTCTCTTTTCCTCCACTAACGACTAACTCCGACAATGACGCTTCGCTGTTTGCGTCCAACACCGTTATTGTACTTTTAGCGTCAAATCGTCCATCCAATGTTCTGGCCGAAATCTCAGCCGAGCCCGGTAATTTCGCAAATACCTTACCGCTCTGATCCACGGCAGCTACATCAGCGTTGCTGCTGAACCATTCATATGCTTTGTTCGTTGCATTGCTTGGTAAGATCTCAGCAGTCAACTTCATCGTTTCATTCGTATAGAGCATTCCGGTTGAGGGGGAAACCTTAATGCCAGTTATAGGAACAACGTCACTAGTAACCGTGATGCTAGTGGTTGCCTTTTTGTTGCCATCAACACTAATTGCCGTAATAACTGCTTTCCCTCCAGCTATCGCAGTTACTTTTCCATTGCTGTCTACGGTCGCGATCTGCTCATTCGATGTGTACCAATCTACACTCTTCTCGGTCGCTCCTGCTGGTAAAACAACCGCTTCTATTGCTTCCGTTTCTCCTGCATCCATTGTAAGTGTATCTGGAAGGCTTAAAGCATTCACAGCAATGTAGTCAAGATTTACTTTTGTTTTATCCAATTGGAATAAATCCGCTACTCCACCGTTAAGGACGACTTCTAGTTGATAGAGGTTTCCGCCAATTGGCGTCAATACAACAGGCTCCAGATCTCCTGTAAGTCTACTTACTTTCTTAATCGCATCCTTATTGTATTTTGCTAGATTTAATTGCACCGTAATCGTCTGTTCCGTCTCTGCACCCTCTCCATGCTGCTCCACCGTTTTACCGTTCCCTGAGGTCAGTCCGTTCATGACCATAAAATATTCCATGTCTGTGGAGTTGAAAAACGACTCTGTATCTGGCAGAGGTTCAAAAAAACCAAGCATTACATCGCCATTAAGTCCTCCTTGAACGCTGGAGTTTTTCGAAACTACGCTCCTTAAATAAGGATGCTTTAGCTGAGTATTCTTATCGAATATTGGTGTTTCTCTAGGCGTTAGGTTTTTAACGATTCTTCCGTTTGAATCCTTATGTTGCCCCGGCAAAATAGAGACATCTGTGCTATTGAGCCGTACGAGATGTGGTCCAAGGTTGTTTATTTGCCTTGCCATTTCGGCATATTGCTCATATTGCTTTGTAGGTTTACCGTCCTTGTCAAAAAACAAGAAAGTGTTGCTGTCATACTCCCAGCGGAACATGCTGAGCCATTTGCCGCCCATCGTCAATGTGGCGAACGGAACGCCAAATATTTGAGATTCAGTTATAATATATGGACCTACATCTGCAGGAATCTCACCTGTCTTGAAGCCAAGCAAATATTGCCCGAAAGCGATCGGACTTTGCCCGGTTCCGTCATAGCCCTTAAGTGCAATCGTTCTTTGGTCATTAATGTTATTGACGATTGTTGTAAATAGATTGTTGTCCGAGCCTCTCGTTGAGAATAAATAATCGTCGAAAGTGAGCAGGTCAGGTTCGGCCGTACGAATGTACGTTTCATAATCGTCCCTTTGCCATTGACGCGATTGTTGGTTGCTGTGAGCGAGGACATCCGGATAAAGTTTGTGGCTTAGCTTGAACCACTCCGTAAAGGTTTTCAAGATCCCTTCGTTGTAGTTTTCTTCATCTCCAAATGATATCGTAATCAGCTTATCTACATTAGTTTTTTGCGCATCACTCAAAAATCCCGTCATATCTTTTTCTTTCGGACCGCCTCCCAAGCCATCTCCGAATGCCCCTTTTACAAACGACCATTGTGCTTCTGGCACCTGGTTATGGAACATTTGGTTATAGCCCGGATATTCGTAATAGGTAGCCGTAGTAAAATGACTGTTTTTCCATTCCTCTGCACTAGCGTATTTCCGACCTGATTGATCCGTTGTCATCCACGTCTGCATTTGCAGCCCTTTATCAATCAAAACTCTGCTCGCGCGAGATAACGTTTTTGGTGGAATAACAGTTACAGTCCTCACTTTGGTAACCGAATCTCCTGCTTGGTTAGATACCGTATAGTTCACTTTGTAGATGCCGCCTTTACTCGTATCGACAAGACCAGTCGTTTGAATATCGGCCGTAATATCTCCGTCCTTTGAATCGGATGCTTGTGCTCCGTTCTCCACATAGGTATCGTTCAAAGATAAACTCAATTCCGAATGACCGTTTAACGAAATAATAGGCCAATTAAAACCCGGAACCTGTTTCATTTCCTCATCTGTCAGAGCTTTGTCATAAATTTTGAGTTCGTCGATGAGCCCCGGCCACGCATTTGTCACTTCCGGCTCTCGGTCAGCTCCAATCCGAAAGTCACCACTATTCGATACTAATAACGTATCGTCCGTAGCAGCTTCGAACGCACCATTGACATAAAGCTTAACCTGGTCACCCTCTCTGCTAAGGGCAACATGGTACCACTTTTTAGGCTCAATTAATGTTGCTCCGATAGTCGTTTTTCCGCCAAGTGAGGATTGTAATCTACCATCTGCTCTGCGTGATAACAGCGTTTCTCCGCCCTCACCTTGCTGCTGAACAATGACAACGTCTCTGTTTGTATAGTTTGAATTGAAATGGACAAGCAAGCTCATGGAGAAATCGCTGCCTGTATTTATTAAATTCTGATTCGGCACAGTGGCGTAACTAAGATAACCATTTAACAATAAGGCTTTTCCTACCTTGCCGCTTCCTATTGCAGCATCGGTAAGGATAGCATTATTCCGCTTCAACGTGTCCGGAGATATGCCATCCTTCGACACTTCATCAAATTTCCATTCACCAACTAAACCGGAAATCGTCGTAGGTTGACTGCTATCATCAGCATAAGCAATAGCATGAGGAAAACCGATACTGATACAGCTAATCCATAAACTCATAACCAAAATCATGCTAACCAATCTCTTATTTCTCATAAGCAACATAAATAACCTCCTACATTAATTGGATAGAATAATAAATTCAACGCTCACCCACTTGTTGTTTAATGTTATATATGTATTTGTTTGCGTTTACAAAAAAAATAAATAAAGAGGAGGATTACCCTCCTTTTTATCTCGACATCACAAACGAAGCCAACATTCTCGCGCCGAAGCCGGTCGCACCGATAGCCAGCTGGCCACTTGCGGAGGATGAATCTTTGGGACCATTCATGTCGATATGTGCCCATTTCAATGAAGGATGGACAAACTTGCGTAAGAACAGTGCCGCTGAAATCGCACCTCCGCCATCACCGCTGCTAATGTTGCAGACATCGGCATATGTGCTATCCAAATACGATTCGTATTCATCTACCAATGGCAGCTGCCATACTTTCTCGCCAAACGGCTCACCTGCATTTTTACACAACCCCACCAACTCGTCGTCGCCGAGGATACCTGCAATCTTCGTTCCTAGTGCGCCGACGACAGCGTAAGTTAACGTCGCCATATCGATCGCTTCCACTGCCCCTATTCGATGAGCATGGATCAACGCATCAGCCAGTATGAGTCGGCCTTCCGAATCGGTATTGCCTACTTGAACGGTTAGGCCATTCGCATATCGGATTACATCACTCGGTAGTAAGCTGTTCCCTGATATAACATTCTCTGCAGTCGGCACCAACACCGCTATGTTGGCGGACGCACCGCACTTAACGACGATATCCAGCGCCCCAAGCACACCTGCCGCACCGGCCATATCCATCCTCATACTGCTAATATCGTAATCTTTTTTAAGGCTGATTCCCCCGGTGTCGAACGTAATTCCTTTGCCAATTAGAGCTGTAAGCGGCTTTGACTCATCCGTACAATAGCGAAGTTCGATAAAAGCAGGCGCATATACGCTTCCTTTACCAACCGCTATTACGCCGGCAAAACCTTGCCTCTCCAACTCCTCGCCAGTGTAGACATTAATCTCCACACCAGTTCCGGCAAAACGCTCCATCACTTTGTCCGTTAGTACTAACGGGCGCAAATAGTTGGCTGGCTCATTCGCAAGATCGCGCGCCCAGATCGTACCTTCAGCATGAATTTCGCCTTGGCGAATAGCCTCCTGGATCTGCAAACCGGTCTGATCATCGAAAGAAAGGATCGGGATTTCCAGCTTATCTGACTTCGTCTTATATTTATCGAAGGAATACGTACCCAGTTTCCAACCTTCCACCCATGCCGAGATAGCTTCTGCTTCTTGATCGGATGCTATATTGGCATCCCACAGCGCTTGAAAAGAAACATGCACACTGCCACATTTCTCTTTGGCTGCTGCTCTTCCCGTGTTGCCGGCTGCTTCCCTAATCCGAACAGGGTGAATTAGCGAGGCATCACCCATACCTACGATAACAACATCCGGTTGTCCTAGACGACCATAGAACCACGTTATTGCATCTTTGGCGCCCATATGTGGTCTCAATACTGACACATCGAACAGATGCCGGACTCGCGGCAGATCCAGAATCCGTTCTACATTTTGTTCATAAACCGGATAAATTAAGGTTTGTGTAGTCTTTTCTGCTTGCTGATCGATACTCACCGGACAACCCTCCTATTGTTCAAATTCAATACATAGGCTCGCGACGCCAAAAGCCATAACCTCAAAACCTATTTGTGATTCATTAATGAATACTTCCCCCTCAACTAGAGGACATTCTAACGTATCGACAAAATAAGCTTTGCTCACTTTGCGGCATAACTCCAGCTTTACCGAGGATGTGTTTCCTTCGGTTTCATACACGCGAATAATCCATCGATTAACAGCTTGATTGTCCTCAGGCATCTTGATCGCAGAGATTGCAATCGTTCCTTCAATTAATTGCAAGAAGCTTTGTGTTGTCGGCCAATCTCCATTACTCGCAGCCGCTGAGATGTATTGGAGCGGAAGATGATAATGGGAGGATTGTTCAATCAATTGCTGGTTATTAGAAGCATCAACTACACAAATACTTAAACGAATGCGATGAACCCCTGTATTCGGATAAGCATCCGGGCCATAAGAGCCCCGCAGCAGTGTGACGGAAAGGGCTCGATCCATACCTCGGAATCCATATTTACAATCCGATAGAAGCATAATTGCTCTACCCTTCTCATGGTTCGAAGGAACACCGAGTGCCCAACTGTTCGCAGGTACGTCTAAGTCGAGGGAAGGACGTTCAATCGTACCGAAAGCCATATTGTATCGATAGGATTCGCTTTCATAACCAAAAGGCGCATAAAACTGTAACTGCGGTGTAAATTCCTTTTCATTGCCGTATTCATGCCAATCACATTCCACATTGTAATCGATCCTGCTGCTGCCCTGATCCAGAGATACCGTAACTTGCAATTTCGATCTTCGAAACGGGACGCTGAACGTAATGGATTGCCTCAGCAGCTTGCTGCCTAATTCACTGCTTTCGATTTTGATGCCTTCAGTGAGTTCTTCAATTTTGCGGTATCGGCCTACCAGCCATGCATTGCCACCTCCTTTAAAAGTATCCTCCTCGATAAATCGGAATACGCCTACGGGTCGGCTGCTATCGATGAGCTGCTGTCCGTTCTCTTTATTGATTAATGAAATAATCGTAAGCTTTCGCACATCTAGGACTGCCTTTAAAAGCTCGTTCTCCAACACAAACGTATACAGTTCCACAGGCGGAAGGTTTTGACCCGTGAGATAGAAATCATTTGCCGTAAGCTCTGCCATATCCCCTGCTTTTTCCGTCATGATATAGGTGCTGTATCCTAATGCTGGAACATTTACGGGCAGTAATACACGCAAGAAAAAGTGCCCCCAATGCTCGGCAAATCCACGATCCACAAATTGAAAATCAAGTGGATTTCCCTCGTCGTCTTCGAAACCGATGCTTTGGATATTTCCATCCCAATCCCAAATCGTAATCTCGGCTAATTCTTTACGTGCGGTAGTAGCACTGTTGAACACATTAAATATCCGTGTTTTCCCGCGTCCGCGGTCACTTTCGCCCGTTCGAAATTGATGCTTTATGCTGACACCAACTCCAGCGCCTGCTCCTTCGGAAAAGCTTTCTTTCAGGTCCTCGCCCTCAACAAGAAAACGTGAGGTATCGATGCGCGCAGCAAGACTACGCATAGAAGCACTTCGTTTGCTATTAGCCATGGCGGATATTTCTTGGAACGCTCCAAGTGCATGATCACGCGTTTCTGGAATGCCTGTTCCCGGCAAAATATCATGAAATTGATTAAATAAAGTTTTTCTCCAAGCTTCTTCTAATTGCTTGCCATAATACTTGGACGAAGTCCACAACGCGGACACACTAGACAATGCTTCCGCTTCATACAGCAGGTTTTCCGAAACTCGGTTCGCTTGTTTCAAACGTGCTTCCGAGCTGTAGCACCCTGTAAAAATAAAGTTCAGCTCGTTTTGCACAATCGGGAGTTGATCGGCTATTTGCTCTGTTAACGCGAAGTATTCTGCATACTTTCCGAAGCGAATGGTCGGAAAAATCGGCCATTCCTTCATATCAAGTATGCGCTCTATGTCACGCCGCGTCGGACCGCCGCCATGATCACCTACCCCATATACTTTCATCATCGTGTTCAAGCCTGTTTTCTGGCAAAACTCCGGCACCGTAAGCACCATTTCACCTTCAATGCGGGAATCGTACCAATGCGGCTCTTTATATGCGATAACCGATCTCCCTGAGGGCGCCATCCAGCGATAGAGGTGATGTCCCTCATGGTTATGACCACGGCAATAGTAATAATATTTGATGCCCGCGTGATGCAATGTTTCCGGCACATTAAGCGCATGACCGAAAGTGTCCGGCTCAAAATCGATTTGCAAATCATCCAACTGCAATCCGAACAAATGTGTAAGATAGTTTTTGGCATATAAGAACTGCCGAGTCATACTTTCACCGTTTGGCATGTTCTTATCCGCTTCAACCCAAGTTGATGCCGTTACTTCCCATCGTCCTTCTTGTACACGAAGTTTGATTTCTTCTAGCATTTCAGGATCATAGGTTTCAACAATATGATAGGCAGCTGCTTGAGAATGGGAAAAGCAAAAATCAGGATACTCCTGCAGCAGATCCAGCATTGTCCGGAACGTGTTAAGAGTCGCAGATACCGTCTCATCCCAGCCCCAAAGAAAATTCATATCTAAGTGGGCATGAGCAGCACAAATCAAATGGTACGACTTCGCTGCTGCTGCCATTTCAGACAACCGCTGCTCTGCACTCCGAACCGGTTGCTCCCCGATGATGCCTTCTTGATCTAATGTATTCAGCAGATCAATAACAACGGGATCGATCAGATCATCATACTGACCTCCCATCACCTTTGAAACCCGATTAGCATATTCCAATTCCGCAACGATGCGTTTGCCCCATTGCCCTTCCGACACACGAGTTTTCAGCTTTACGAGATTTGCGTTCAGTTTCTCGACTTGTATGATGTCCACTCTCCTAAAACCCGCTTATAGTCTCGTACATAAACCATCACTATGAATCCTTAGATTCATAGTGTGGTTTCCAGCGTTTCTTTTGTTTCACCAATTCGATCTGCGATAAATTTCTCTAGCAGCTGTATGTTTGTCGTCCCTGTATTTCCACCGTATTCGCTTACAGACATTGCGCCGCAAGCATTTCCATATATCAAGCATTCCTCTGGATTTTTCCCTGCCAAATAACCATAAATATAACCGGCATTAAAAGAATCACCCGCTCCAGTCGTATCGACGACTCGCACGGAGAAGCTCGAACGATAGGACTGCTGCCCGCCTACCGATGTCACCGCACCTTTCGAACCCAATTTGAGCACGATATGGCTGCTGTGTTTAGAAAGAACTTCAAGACTTTCCTCTACCGTTGTACAACCGGTATAGTGTATAGCTTCGGTTTCGTTCATTAAGAAAACGTCGATATGCTTCATTAATTCAAAAATGCCAGGATACCATTCCCCTGTGTCATCCCACCCCATATCAATAGAGGTCGTTACGCCTAGTGCTTTAAGTTTTTTTACGGTTTCCAAAAATTCAGCATGATTGCGGCTTCCCTTATAACAAGTCAAATGAACATGACGTCCTAATAAAACACTATTCATGTCAAGCTGCTGCAAGCTTAGCTCGGCGTTTGAACCAGCATACGTAATAAAAGAACGATCATTTTCCGGATTAATTGCAATGGATATTCCTGTATTGCTGCTGCTCTTTTTAATATATCTGGTATCGATTCCATACCGAGAAAATTGATCTTTTATAAGCTGACCAAATCCGTCATCACCTAGAACTCCGTTAAAGGCAACCTTCAAACCTAGCTTGGCTGTTGCCAAACTAAACAAAGCTGCCCCTCCGCCGACGTGGATGGTCATATTTTGAACAAATACCTCTTGTCCGGGTGCTGGCAGCTCGTTGCAGCCCTCAACAACTAAATCAATATTCGCGTCTCCAATCACGATGACATCGTAATTTTTCAATGGTGCCTCATCTCCATCTATTTCCGATATGCACTGATGTGCTGTGCTCTCTAATCCTTATGAATCTCTTCTTATACAGCTTTCACGGACAACTAGTTTATGCTCCAAGATAATATCCTCGGTTGACGTTTCCTTATTCGTAATCTGTTTCAACAGCGCTGCCATCGTCACTTTGCCCATGTCTTGAATAGGCTGCTCCATTGAGGTTAACCTCGGACGGGCAAGCTCGGTCAGTTGACTTCCGTCAAAGCCCATAATGGAAATATCCTCTGGAACTCGAAGGTTATGATCCCAAATGCAGTTCATCGCTCCAACAGCCATATCATCACTTACGGCAAATACAGCCGTAGGCGTTTGTTTATTGCGAAGAATATCCTTCATTTGCTCGTATCCGCTTTTCACTTTATAATCACCGAACCGGATATTTTCATATATGATTTTAATGGAATGGTCTGACAATGCATTTCGATATCCGCTATACCGGTTTTGTCCCGATGTAATATCACGCATGTCGCCGCCGATAAACCCGATTTCCTCATGGCCAAGCTCAATCAAATATTTTGTCGCATCGTAAGCAGCTTTGTAGTCATCAATAATTACAGAAGCGAACTCCTGGTCCATCGGTTTAACACTAGAAAAAATAACGGGAATGTTCATCTTATGAATCAAAGCACGAATTTCCTCATTAATTTTCTCATGCATAATAATGATGCCTTCTACTCGCATTTCCTGAAACACATTGATATACTTTAATTCTTTATCTATATCCTCGATGATATTGCATACCAAAAGGTTATAATCATTAGTGCTAGCCGCTTCTTCGATGCTGCTTAAAATTGTCGAATAGAAGCTTGAGGTAAGATCTGGCACAATTACCCCAATGAGATTCGTTTTGTTGCGTACCAAGCTTCGGGCGATATGGCTCGGAGCGTATCCCAATTGATCGATGGCTTGATTCACCTTTTCCTTGAGATCGTCTTTCACATACCTCTCGCCATTTAGCACTCTGGACACAGTCGTAACCGAAACTCCTGCTACCCGGGCCACATCTTTGATTTTTGGTTGCACATTATTCACCCTTCGTGGAAGTATATTTCGTTCATATATTAGAATTATATAAGATATACTTCGACTTCGACAAACTTTCTCATCATTTATTCTTTAATATCATTCAGCCGCGAGACTAATCCTTATCAGCTTAGTTCAATTTCGCTATTTCTATCCGTGTATCGAACTCCCGTTTTCCTTCGAATAACGTAATGATTCTTGCTCCGCGCTCAAGCTCTCCGTATGTGTTGAAGCCCGTGGCACGTCCATAACACAATCGGATGCCATGAAGCTCTCCTACGTAATCATTATCATGATCATGTCCGGCAAAAGTCCCCATGACATCACCCTGCTCCAGCATTGCCGTGAATAAACCGCTGTTCAACTTCGGACAGCAGACCTCCTCGCCTTTATTGCCTATACTTTTGCCTTCCTGCCAGACTTGCTCATATTCCGGTATTGGAATATGGAAAAAAGCGAGTCCAGGCAATGCGCTGCCATTCTTCTGAGCAAGCTTTTTCGATTCGCTGCAGTACCAGTGAACCTGATCTGGATGTATCCATTCATATCCACCAACGGACTCAGGTGCTGAATCTCCGGAATCAAAAAAGTACAGAACAGCCGTATCTTCTTCACTCGCAGAACCCGCTACAGTAAAAGCATAATTCCCAACTCCATGGATGTCCTTAGGACCATCCTCAGATAAGTTATTACTATATTCCTTTAAAACTTCATTCAATCGCTGACGAGTAATACCTGTCTCTGAATCATGATTGCCATAAATGACAGCGAACGGAATGGCAGACTGGACAACATCCGCAATCGCACGGCGAAATGCTGCTTCTTGATCCTCTGTATCATAGCTGGATATGACATCGCCAGTAAGGACGATCAAATCGGGCTTCTGCGACGCAATCAGCTGCTGAATAACAGCTAACGTTTGAACATCCTTTTCAGGTTCAATTCCATTCTTGATATGCATATCGGTAAATTGAATGATCGTAAATGTCCCGTCTGATCGGAATCTTAACTTGTTGTGCTCCACCATAACTCCTCCTTGACCTAAAACCTGATTAATCTTCAATAAATAATGGCTGAGAAAAAGCGGAATACCCGCCTTCCAAATAAACGGCTATACGGACGTATTTTTCGTCTCCATTACACTCATATTCAGCTTGCTTGATTCGTCCTGTTGTTTCTTTAAGCACCTGTCCGTCTTTACCGAAAAACGTGACATATTTGTACATTTTATCAAGCAAATCATTAGAGCGAAGATCAACAACAACCTTGTTGCCTTCTACACTGATCGCATCAAACCCATACCCCGTTGATACATAAAAGTTACCTTCTTTAATCGCATCAATGATAGCATCGTTCGTATTTGCCTTAGCTCTAACCACGTTCCAAGCGCGTTTTTCTTGTCCATATACGTGCGAGTCGTCATTTCCGAAGCCCCACACTTTACGACCGGCGGATAAAAGAGCATCCCACTTGTCAAACGCGATATCATACTCTGGATTGCCGTCCCCGTTATAGACTTCAACCCCAAGATAACGTTCCATCTTAAACATATCTTCTAGTTCCCAAAAATTCGAGAAATACCGATTCGGATGCACAAGCACTGCAAATCCATCGTTCGTCGTTGTTAGATCCACAAAGCGTTGATAGTTCTCAATCGTAAATGCATTGCTGTAGTTTTCCATAATCATTTGCGGCGGTTTCACGAGCAGCATATGTGTTTGCCGACTGCTGACTTCTATGGCTTCGAAAACAGTCGGTATCTCTCTTTTGCCTTCGTGTTTTGTAATTTTATCGTGGTCAGAAATACCGAGAAAATCGTATCCACCGTACATTTTGTAAACCGTTTCGAGCGAAAACCAACCATCGCTGTTCGTCGTGTGGTTATGAAAGCTTCCTTTAAACCAAGTTCCCGACTCTACGTATGGATTCACTATTTTCATTTTGTTCCCATCCTCTCCTAGGCTGATTTACTCTTTAATAGATCCGATCATAATGCCCTTGGTAAAATAGCGCTGAACAAATGGATAGATAAGAATAATCGGCGTGACGACGATAATGATCGTTGCCATTTTAAGCGAGTTCCCTGTAACCTGCATTTTTTCGATCAAATCGTATCTAAGTCCGGCAGCCTGATTGAGCGTATCCCGCATCGCTTCCGCACTCATCAACATTTCTTGTAGAAGCGTGGACAGCGGGCGCAAAGACGATTTTCGAATATAAAATGCACCAGTGAACCAATCGTTCCAATGACCAACGGCGTTAAACAAACCAATAACCGCTATAACCGGCCGACTGAGCGGCATAATGACGCGCAAGAAGATCGAAAAATCGTTATACCCATCAATTCGTGCCGATTCTTCCAAACTCGGATGAATTTGTTGAAAAAATGTTCGCATTATGATGATGTTCCACACGCTATATAAGCTTGGAATGACGTAAACCCAAATATTATTCGTCAAATGAATGGACTTAAGCAGCATGTAATAGGGAATGATTCCCCCTCCAAACAACATGGTGAAGAAAATGATCATCATGATGTATTTCCCGCCAGGCAACGTTTTGCTCTTTAATGCATAAGCTGCTGCTGCAGTCAGAAAAACACTTGAGATCGTTCCTACGACCGTTCGGAAGACTGAAATCCCAAAAGCAGTTGTAATATTGGACGTTTCAAACGCTTTTTGGAAGTTTTCCATGGACCAAATCCTCGGCCAGAAGTAAATGCCGCCTCTTTCCGCGTCTTTACCGGGATTAAAAGCGAGTGCAAAAATATTAAAAAAAGGTAGAATGATCGATAAACACAGCGCGATTAGAAGCAAGTAGTTAATGACTCTGAAAATTCTTTCACCCGTGCTGAGCTTATAAAATTCGTTTCCCACTTTCTCCCTCCTCCGTTGAAGGAAAGGCGTTTTTATCCAGCTGCGGATAAAATCGCCTTACCTCTTCCACTAATTTTCTGCTTCTAAATGTTGAACATAGTCTCTAATCGTTCAGGTTTACGTCCGTTTTTGGATCGGCATCTTTTTCTGCGAGAAGCTTCAAATAATCGTCCAATCCTGCTGATTTCAATTGTTTCAAGTTGCTTTCCAACATTTTCTTAGCTTCATCAAGACTCTTGCCGTAATAAGCACGGATCAAAGTTTCATTGTAAGCGTCCAAAGCCGCTTTAAGTTCTGAAGATCTGTCGAATTCACCGAGGAACGCGGTAGGTACGTAGCTGTCAACGATCTTCGCATTTTTGTACTTTTCCTCAAAGTTCCAATATTCGATTAGTTTTAGAGCACCGTTATTGTCTTCTTTTTTCAATTTGTCGCCATATTGCATTTCCCCGAAATCAGCCAAGTTATCGGTGTCCGTGCCGCCTAGAATATCGCCCCATGAGTTGCCGACGCCTTGGAAGCCGAGCTTTTTCGCTTCGTTCGGATCTGTTGCTTTCAGATCCAGCACTTCTTGTTTCACAAGTGGAAAACCGTCTGCGCCGAGCGTATAATCGCGGCCCTCCAAACCGTATTTCCAAATAAGTTTTCCTTCCTTACTAGCTAAGTAGTCCGCAAATTTAACAATCTCTTGCGGGTTTTTTGTAGTAGTCGGGATCGCCCATGCACTGTACCCCGACTTAAAGCTAACTTGCATTTGGTAAGGTCCGTCTACGTTGTTAATTGGTCCAAGCGGTAAGTAATGCATATCTTGGTTGAACTCTTGATAGTTGTGGGCATCACCGATAATCGCCCATGAGCCATTCAAAGCGCCCTCTGTTGCGCGGCTTTCGTCAATCGTAAAGTACTCGGGATGAATAAGCTTTTCTTTAAGCAGCTTTTGGAAATACTCTACTTTTTTCATCGGATATTCGGTTTCTGCTTCATGAAGGATTTGACCGTCTTTCGATTTTTTGATTCGCTGGTCGTCTTCGCCCCACTGCAGATCCTTGAAAGCAGCTGAAACATCTTTACCACCCCAAAAAGATGGACCGATTGGAATCACTGGACTACCATTGTTGTCTTTGAAGTTGCCGGCTTTAATTTTCTTAGCTAGCTCATACACTTCATCCGACGTCTTGATTGTGCGCGGGTCGATTCCTAGTGAGTCAGCAATATCTTTACGGATATAAGCGCCGCCTACGTATTTGTTAGATAGATAACCGCCTTGTCGATTGATATTCATATGAACGAAGTAAGAAGAGCCGTTAAACTCAGGACGGAACATAACGCCGTATTTCGTATCAAGCGGCAAATAATCATCTTGCAAATATTTGCTGTACACTTTCGTATCTTTCATAAGCGGAGTCAAATCAGTGAACATACCTTCGCGTGCCGCTTTCAAAACAACGGGCATTTCCGGTCTACCACTGTTATTGAGGTAGAAAGCAACGAAATCCGGCAAGTCGTTTGCAGCGATGCCTGCAATCAAGCCATCGATGGATTTTTCGGCTTTCATGATTTCAATTTCAAAATCGATCCCCGTTTGCTCCTTTATTTTCGCTTTAATTTCCGGGTTCATATCTTCTGTGTAATCGTCGGTTCCCATGAATACAAGACCTTTGATTTTACGATCAGCAATCCATGTAGCCGGTTTCCCTTCCGTTGTAGGTGAAACCCCATCTGTCCCGCCAGGAGCAGGTGTTTCATTATTGTTCTTGTTGCCATTCGAGCAGCCGGCGATCAGCATCGCTGTCACCAAAGGTATTGCGAAATACTTTACCCATTTCTTACTCATGCGATTGTTCCCCTTTTCTAAAATGATTTTATGAAACACGCCAGAAGACGTCTCCCACCAAGTGGATGGTCATGCAAACCTTTTCGCATAGCAACTATGGTAACGTTATCAGAATGAAGCTACCATAAGGATGTTTCAGAAACCTTTCGGGAAACTCGGTTCGCGAATACAACCAAGATCAATCCAATTAATCCTTGCAGCATGCCTACGGCTGTCGCGTATCCGTACTGACCGCCTTGCAAGCCAACTCGGATAATGTAAGTGTCCAAAATATCAGAGAGCGGTGCATTACCCGGTGTTTTGAGCAAATAAATCTGGTCGAACCCGGCGGATAATATACTGCCCAGAGACAATATAAAGAGGATTACAATTGTCGGTGTGATGGACGGCAGCGTAATATTCCAAACCTCTCGGAATTTGCTTGCCCCATCAATTTTAGCCGCTTCGTACATTTCGGGATTAATTCCTGAGATCGCTGCGACATAGATGATCGAATCCCAGCCAATAGACTTCCATACATGGCTTCCGAACATAATCTGGTAGAAGTAATCCGAATCCATCATAAAGAATGTACTTCCGTCGCCGCCCATATTCGTTATTACCTGATTCAACAAGCCAGTATCAGGAGCGAGTATACGTTGAACTAAACCGATGACGACAACCCACGAGAGGAAATGCGGCAAATACAGTAAGCTCTGAGAAACATTTTTGAACCATTTTGAGCGAACTTCATTAAACATAAGTGCAAGAATAATCGGAAACGGCAAGTATAGAAACAATTTCATACAACTTATGATGAGTGTGTTTTTAATCAACTCTCCGCTTTGATAGGAATTAAAAAATTGCTTGAAATAATCAAGGCCAACCCATGGGCTTCCTAAGATGCCCTCATTGAACTTGTATTCCTTGAAGGCTAACAACAAGCCGGCCATCGGAATATAGTTGAAAATGATGAAGAAAACAACACATGGCAACAACATGAAATATAAATATTTGTGAGCCAACATTTTTCTCCATAAAACGATACCACTGTTTTTTCGCTTCATTGGTACGGTCATTTGCTTCATAAGTTGAAAGTCACCTTCTTTCTGATTACTGTCTGGAAGCGATACCATATAAAATTTCAATTACATAAATTTTAACCAATCACCCTCTTATCCGAGTAACAGTTTTTCATCCTAGACCGATTGTATTAACAAAAACTTGTTTCTTAAACCATTATTTGTTATCTATAGGTAAATATTTTGTTAAGATTCATTCACTCATTGGTATCAAGAGCTGCAACAAAATTCACCTTCTTCCATGTTGACTATGAGCGTCTTAGTCTGAAACTGCTTTTTCTGGAAGCGATACCATGAAGATTAAAATAAAGTGCGCCTCTTAAAGTAAGCGCTTACCATGAACGGATTATACCAAACTTTTTTTCAATTGGCTACAGTTAATTTCATTCTTTTTTAAGTGCGATTAGATCCATCGGTGAACGTGTAGTAATGGCGTCAACTTTCATCCTCAGAAACCATTCCATTGCTGACCGAAAGTTCACAGTATAAACCCATACCTTCAAACCTAAAGCGTGCGCTCGAATTACGATTGGCGGAAGACAAGTAAAGCCATTCATATTGAGCCCTGCGTATCCAGCTTGCTTAGCTTCCCTGCATACGGCCTCCGCGAAGTCGCCATATCGCTCCATTTGTTCCAAAGTCAAATCGTCCGGCGTATTCAGCATGACTTGAATATCCGGGTATCTTACCGTAATGTTATCGGAACATCCTGTAATGAAAACCCGTTTTTGCGCTTCAAACTGGTGAATAAGCCTTACCGTCGGATCAATAGCATCTACCGTTTTTATATCCAAATTCAATTTGATTCCTAGCGAAGCCGAAAGCTGAAGCACTTGTTCCAGCGTCGCAATTTCATGATCTTTATAAATCGGATCGAGCAGCGGCCGTATATCCGGATTATTCAACTGTTCGAAGGTGTGTGAGTGAAGATAAGGTGAATCATCATGCAGAAGGATAGCAATACCATCTTGGGTTATGCGTACATCGACTTCTACGATATCTGCGCCGAATTTAATGCCTTCTTCAAATGATGCCATTGTGTTATCCGGATAAACACCACATCCCGTATGGGCTGCTACCATCGTGTTATGCATGCCATGCCTCCTCTTTCTAAAATTAAAATGATTCCGCTTTCAAATTAGGCGGAGACGCCTTCCGTTTCCAAGCTTAGTACCCCATCCATATGAGCTAACGCTGCGATAGATACCTCATAGTTTTTTATTTTCTTTAATTTCAACTGAATGCGAATCGTTAAATGCCGATCACTTAGCCGCTCCTCTTCTTCGTCGTTGTTTATCGTAAGCTTGCTGATTTGTAATCCGCTTTGATTCAAATGCATCAAAACAAGATTAAGACCAGCTGATGTTTTATCCATTTTTATTAACAACTCGCGTACTTTTTTCGTTCGGGAGAAAAGTTTCTCAACCTTGTTCAATAAAAACAAACTCACCACCACCAAGAAGGTCGCTATGACAGCGCCGTAGTAAAATCCTGCACCAGCAGAAAGTCCAATTGCTGCCGATACCCACAATGAGGCTGCCGTAGTCAATCCGGAAACACCAAACCCATTTCGCATAATGGTACCCGCGCCGAGAAAACCGACGCCACTGATTACTTGAGCTGCCAACCGAGCTGGATCTAAACGAACATTCGGTTCTGCGGCGAAATCAGAAAATCCATACATGGATAACAATACAATGACTGCCGAACCAAGACAAACCAAAATGTGCGTCCGGAAACCCGCGGAATGTCCGCCAAGCTCACGTTCTAGACCAATCAAACCGCCAAGTACTAAAGCCAATAATAGTCGTAGCGTCATCTCAAATAAACTAATTTGCCATACAGTCGGATCATATTGGAGATCCATCGTGTTCCACTTCACCTCCTATGCGCTGGTATCGATATTAGTTTTGAATAACCACTCATTATTTGGTAGCTGGATAAATGGTATTATTTACACTACAAGATTTCCATCTTTTTCTCAACAGATTTTTCTCAAGCTTACCGAAGCGTTTGATAAGTGCCCTAAAATAACTTAATGACGAATCATCAATCTTCAACTTGAATTTTCACATCTCAAAATGTCAGCAAATGTAACACCACCTATCAAATTGGACCAGTCTTCTATTTCAACTGATGATTTCCTAGCGAGCGATATAAAAAAAGAATGGATTTTGGCAGTTTCCTGTCCATCCACTCTTTTATTGTTCGTATGTTATACCTGCAGAGTAGCAATAATTGGATAATGATCTGATGGGTATTTGCCATCGTACTTGCCCTTATCGACATTCGCTGACACGATCCGAATATTCGGCGTAACGAATATATAATCGATCGGCTCACCTTCTTCGCCGCCCTCAAAACCATGATAAGTGCAGCCCGGATGTACATCAGGATTGGTGTATGTATGACGCAGCCCTGCTTGGATCAGAGTTTGAATCGTTTTGGTTTCCGGTTCACAATTGAAATCACCTGTTAGAATCGCCGATGCTCCACTGGTAATATTCATCTTATCCAAGATGAGCATAGCTCCATTTATTCTTGCTTCCTCGCTTATGTGATCCAGATGTGTATTCAGAATCAGATATTCCTGCCCGTCGATTTGCCCCAGCCTCACCCAAGTGCAAATGCGCGGACAAGCGGTGTTCCAGCTTTGAAAGCCAAGCTGCTCCGGCCGTTCAGACAATCCGAATGTGCCGCTTTCGACTGGCTTCAGCCTATCTTTCTGGAAGAAAATCGCGCAAAACTCCCCCTCTTCGCCGCCGAGTCTGCCCTCTCCGATCCATTCATATTCGGGAAGCAGCGCATTCAAGCTCTCCAGCATGGGCAAGCTTCCTTCTTGCGTGCATAAAACGGCAGCTCCAGACGCTTTAATCGCTGCTGCAGCTGCTTCGACACGGTTAGGCCAAGCATTTTCCCCATCCTCCGCAACATGGATACGAAGATTAAATGACATAATTGATAATTCCATAATGATCCCTCCTAACATGAATGTAAGATAAGCATATGGCGAGTTGACGGGATAATCAACCCATAGACAATGAAGCATCATGTCCATAATAAACTCATTTCCCAAAAGCAATTTGCAATAAAGCTTTCATGACGCCGCTTTACAGGTTTATCTTTTTACTAATATAGAGCCATTTATTATAGTCTTCCTTTATTTGTTCTTGTGATTTCCCAAGTATACTGCTTCTATTGTAGGGTCTATTTAATTCTAATATTTTTAGTGAATCATTTATTGAATAGTCATTACTATAAAGTGGATCACTTATAATGGGATAAATTTTTGAGAGTAATTCGTCAGCATATTGCCTTAATATTTCCGCTGCTGAACCATACCTATTTTCTTGAATGCCTGATTCCATCATTAAATGCCATAGCTGTTCAAAGTCGCATTCAGGCAATCTAACAAACCCCGTCTCATCTCCCCAACCGAAATCATATAGATCTCGTTGAACCCATAAAGAATTATCCTTTGGACAAATATAGAAGCCGTTTTCAGCACTCCTTTTTAATCCAAACTCTTCTGGTGTTGATTTATCGAATCTAAAACTCATCAAAAAATATCGCTGTAGAGGGTCTGCTTTCACTATGTTTTTCCTCCGTTTAACAGCATTTTTTTAAACAAATCGTGCTTTCTTTCAGCTTAATCTTATTCTCAATCCAATTAATAATATATTGCTATTAAAGGACTAGGAATGCAAGATAGCTATTGAAATAAATATGCTGGCGGCTTTTTTAGGCTGTACATGAGCTGGAATGGCTCAGCTTAGAATAACTCCTTAAATAACAGAATTGACAAAAAGCTTCTTCCGGAATAGAATAAACACATAGTTCATGTTAAGTAATCTAACATGAACTTCTCTTGTATAAGCTCATAAATTGGTGTGAGCGTCTCGACCAGGCAACCGTAAATTGCCCCAGGCTACAAGAGGCCGTTAGTGAAGATACTCTAATTTTGTCATTTCAGAAAAATTAGATCTATTTCACTACGCGCCTCTTAAGCCTGGGGTTTTATTGCGTTCAGCCTAATCATTCATTCTAAAGGAGCGATTGCGTATGAATAAGCCAAACTCGCATGTTGAATCCGCATTGCAATACCCTCGTGATTGTACATTTACACTAAATGATTGGAATGTACTTTCTCAGTTCTGGTATCCTGTGGCGACAGCTGAAGAAGTAACAAATAAACCAGTTGCTGTGAAGCTGCTTGATGTAAAGCTCGTTTGTTACCGCAGCAGCCACGGCAAAGTTGTGATTGCTCGTGATCTCTGCTTTCACCGTGGAGCACCTCTGAGCAAGGGGTGGATTGAAAACGATGAAATCGTATGTCCTTACCATGGGTTTCGATATAACTGCGAAGGGGTGTGCACTGCCGTTCCAGCCCATTCTGACTCCAAAATATCACCCAAACTAAAATTAATCATGTATTCGGTTATTGAGCGGTATGGACTGATCTGGACATCTTTAGCCGCTGTAGACGAACAAATTCCGCCGTTCTCTGGGTGGGACGATCCGGATTTTATTAATATATTACCTCCAAGCTTTGATATTGCCGGTTCGGCAGGACGCCAAATGGAAGGATTTTTAGATGTTTCTCATTTTGCATACGTGCATACGGAGACGTTCGGAGACCGCAATAACACAGAAGTTCCACAATACAAAGTAACGCGCGACGGGAATCAGCTTCAGGCAGACTATTGGAGCACCGTCAGCAATTACGGTAAAGGACAGGAAAATCCCGCTCCTGAAGGATTCATGTGGCTTCGCGCGTTTCGTGTATTTGCACCTTTCGCGGCCTCACTAACTGTACATTTCCCAAATGACGGCAAGCTCATGATTTTGAACTGCGCATCTCCAGTCTCAGCACGTTACACTCGTTTATTTTGTCCAATCTCACGGAATTTTGATAAAGATCTTCCGATTGAAGATACGATAAAATTTAATTTGCAAGTCTTTCAGGAAGATCGAGAAATGGTTGAATCCCAAACACCAGAGGATCTCCCCCTCGATTTGATGGCCGAAGCCCATATTCCAGCTGATCGTACTTCAATTGCCTATAGGCAGTTGCTTACACAGCTTGGCCTTGGAAGAACCTACACATCTTAAGATTTAAGATTATAGCTGATTTCTAAACAAATCCTTGAAAAGAAAATTCACCAAGTTACCAACAAAGGCTGCCGATAAGCTCGGCAGCCTTTTGTAGTTACTCTGTAATTCAACTATATTTTCCATACCTACAGTTAATCAACGGTTAATAATTGCTCTATAAAACCGCCAATTTCCAGCTTCCTGTCCACAAAATGAATTTCCAAAATCCAATCGCGAGGCTTACCATTCGAATCCGGATCTCTCATTGGAATATGATTATCGGGATGAATATAGTTTTCAACGGATTCTCCCTGAATTACTTCATGAGGGAATTCACCAATAAGGTGACCCGCATGCGGACCTCCAAACTCCCATCCGTATTTTAAAGCTAAATGACTCACATAGGTATAAAGTTCACTACCTGTAATCGCAGATTGAGACTGAAAATAGGCCTTCCCTTCATCCCAAGCCTCAACAATATCATTTTTCAGTTTTATTTTTGCTGGATCATCTCCTAGGACGAAGGTTCTTCCGAAATCAGCTTCCCAATCTTCAAAAATTGGACCGAAATCCAGAAATATAATATCATCTTTGGAAACAATCAGATCAGGCGGGTTTTCTCTATATGGGAACAACGTGTTTTTTCCAGCTCGCACGATTCGTTTATGCCAGTATTTCTTAATACCAAACATCTCGAATGCCAATTGATAGATTTCACGATTTATTTGCTTTTCAGTCACATCAGGACGAATAATTCCTTGATCTTCGATCGCCTTGAATAGTTGTTCCGCCTTGCTTTCAGCCTCTCGTAGCGAGGCATGCCGTTTACTAATAGATAAATCCATTTCCCATTCTCCTCTCAATTCTATGAATCTTCTGAAGAAAGAGTACTTACCATATCTTCTCAAAATAATTCTAACGTTTTATTGCATCAATTCCAAATGAAACGAGAATCAATCATTCAAATCGTAAACCTATTAAAAAATAGTCGGTACCATTCCCCCATCCATACGGATTGGAGAGCCTTTAAATGCGGATGCATAAGGACTGCATACAAATGCAGCTAGTCTACCTATTTCAATAGGCTTGATAAATCGTTGTATTTCAGATTGAGGCAGGTTTGTTGTCATAAAATTTTTCTCTTTTTCTGAAAAAGTCATATCTTCATTTGAGTATATGCCCTCAATGATTTGATGCACATTTTCAGAGAGTGTTGGTCCTGGCAGGATCGTATTCACTGTAACTTCTGTTCCAACTGTTAATTTGGATAAGCTTTTGGACAATGATAATAGCATTGATTTTGTCATACAATACTGAGGCATTTGTCCTGAAGGCATAACTGCTTCTTCACTCGCAATAAAGATAATGCGGCCATAATCATTTTTCAACATTTTAGGTAAATAAAATTTAGATAATCCATTTGCCGCAAGTACGTTCGTACGGAAGTATTTTTCCCAAATCTCATCGTCAACGTCTTCATATTTCATCATTTCATAGATGCCCATACTATTTACTAATATATCAATATTGGGGTATTTTTCGAATAAAGCTTCTCTTTGCGCAATATCCACAATATCGGCTGTAGCATTTTGAGGTGAGGTAGCCGGGAAATCTGATTTGATTTCATTTACAGTTCGTTCCACCTCTTCGTAATTTCGACCATTAATGAGTACATGGACACCTTCTTTAGCAAGTTCAATAGCAATTGCTTTACCTATACCCTTCGTTGATCCTGTAACTAAAGCTGTTTTATTTTTTAATCCCATATCCATATTAAATTTCTCCCTTTTCATTTACTTATTCATTCACGACAAGCTGATTAATAGTCATGATTAAAACAGTCTTGTAATGAGGATAGTGATAATATTACCTTGTCTGAATGGGATAGTAACTAGCATCTCGCGCCAATGTACTCGTTTAACACGCCAAATAAAAAAAACGCAATAAAGACTAGCTCTCTATAAATTTATATGGTTGGGAATTCTATATAATCGGCAATTCTAGCCGTCCTTCGGCTAATGGGTTTGTACCCAAATATTCCGTACGCCAATTTGTAGGGGTCTCACCTTCCCAAAGACGGAAGGCGCGGTAGAATGAATTTTGGTCTTCATATCCAATCAAAAAAGCGATTTCCTTAATATCAAACGAGGGATTTGCCAAGTACTCTAGTGCCTGCTCATGTCTAGCTTTTGTTAAAACATGCTTGAAACTCGTATTTTCGTCGGTAAGCCGGCGTTGCAAGGTACGATCGCTCATACCGAGTTCCTTCGCGACAACCTGAATATCGGGGCGACCACCTGTAAGGCTGCGTTTTAGAATCCATTTGACCATTTCAGTTATAGAGCGGCTGCTTTGCTGTTCATTGAGCGATCGGTCTAAAACAGGAGTCAGAATCTCCAGCAACTCTTCGTTGTACGTGACAAAAGGACGATCCAGATCGCTTCGATGCAGCGTCAAACGGTTATATTTTGCATCCATTCGGATTGGGCAGCCAAAATAAGCTTCAAGAGCTTGTACATCGCCCATTGATTGTGAAAATTCGACTACCCGCGCTGTCAGCGGTTGACCTGTTCCCCGGCGCCCTAGCTCCAGCAGAAATGCCAAAGTGATGCCCACCAGAAGCGGCGGACCTGATTGCTCCGTATGCAGCCATTCCAGTTCGATTGTACAATGCTCTCCTTCCTCAGTAATACGCAGGCTTTCGGGTGGGCACATTTGTTTGTACCGAGCCATTCGGTTTAAAGCGTCACGATAGTCACGAGCGTAGTAAGTAGCTAAGACGGTCGGTGGATATTGCGCTGTTTCATAGATGGTCGCAAGCTTGATAATTCCTTTTGCAGTGTCGCCAATGAGATCGGAATAAGCCTGCCAGATCGCAAAATAATGAGCGGTGGTAACTACTGATTCAGTAATAATGGTGAGCGGCAATCCTGCTTTACGAGCTACGTCATGAGGGGCAATTCCTAATTGACGTAATCCTATCCAAAATCCTGCCGGGATTTTAATACGGTCAGCGGTATGAGACTTCAACCATAAGGACCTCCTCTATCTATTTTTATATATTCATTAATATTGGTTGTGATTTGATGCCTGCCTTTTGCCAAATACAGCGAATCTTAGGTACTCATAAGAATAGTCTTAAGTTCGGTATGGTGTCAAAATTAACGTAATAAGCTGCACTAAACTGCCCATTAGTTTAACAAGAAAACAACCATAATAACCAGCAGCCATCAACAATGAGTTAGTTAGTCAATTTATCTTAAACATAGACATTTCCATAATCTTGTTTCACTTATCTTTTCTCATCTCAATCCAACAAACAAGTAATGTTAACTTAATTTAACATAATCGGACGAGGACAATTTTATAAACCATTCACTTCTTTGAAATTGATATGATTTCCACTATGCTATTCAGAATTTGCATAATGAAACTTTAACTGTGAGATCATAATCAACGTGTTCAGGTTGTTTAGAAACGATAAAGGAGTGATTGTTTTGTACTATTACAAAGAAAAACTAATCAACGTAATTAAACCAGATAAACCAGATCCAGCAGCTGCAAAAGTTCTTCAGGAAGCGTTAGGCGGCCAATTCGGTGAAATGCGAACGATGATGCAATATTTTTTCCAAAGCTCTAATTTCAGAGGAAAAGACAAACAATTTCGCGATCTACTGAGAGGGGTGTTTTTAGAAGAAATTGCTCATGTCGAGCTTGTTCAGAGTACGATCAATCAACTACTTAATGAATCTGGTCTAAATATTTCCGGAGATGCTGGGGTTGATTAAAGCTCCGATTGACGAGGCGGTTAAACACGGAAACCCCCACCACTATTTTATGGGAGCTATAACCCAGCATAAGGTAGCCGGGTCTTATTTATAAATTTCTCTATTTTATATCGTTTACTATCACTAACGCTTCGCGTAAATTTTCCACGGTCCCATCGTCATTATATTTCTCCACTAATTCTGCTACAAATAACATATCATTCGAAGCCCCGTAATCATTTACCATGTGTGCTAACGCTTCGTACACGACAGGATCAAGGGCGTGGCTATCGGAGCGGCTTATATACATTCCGTCATTCGAAATAATTCGCTCTAGGCGCTCGCTTGCCTCTTCAAGTGATAAAGTCGGTGCGGGCTTGCTTGTGAATGCGTCGGGCATATAGGTTTTAAGGGCGATTCCGCCAATAATGAACACGATTAGAGTAATAGCGATTATATCACGTCTTAAGTCCGTAATCATGGAAACCTACCTCCTAAAAGTTTGAAACGCTTACGCACCTCACTTACATATATCGCAGGAATTCCGACTTTTCGTGTAATATACAAGAATTTACTTTCCTCTTTTTGTTATCTGTGCAATCGTTCATCTTCATATTCATAAACTACTTAAATTACTTACCTGTAAATTTAAATCCATTACTTCCTGCCTTATTTTTTCAAGTTTATTGTACTGCTCTTCGAATTTTGGATCAGAGATTTCTAAGGAAAATGCATCCTTTTCTGCTTGCTTTAATTCCTTGTCTTTCTGCTCAATAGCTTTCAACAAAAAATCCATATTTAGTTTGGTCACATTTCATTTCTCCTTTAATAAACTCAAATTATAACTGTGTATGGATATATTCCAGTATCTTGAAAGAAATATCACTTGTTGAATCAAAAACGTAGAATTTCTATGTACAAGCACTTCCCAAATTATAATACCACATATTGGAATATACTAGGCTAATAATACAATTCTTATTACGCATGACTGTCTATTAACTTAATAAAATGAGCAGACCACCACAGGGCCTGCTCATCTATTGGTTCTATTCTACTAACATCCTCTTGTAGCATAATAAATTCATATCATCTACTTCATTCGTTTGGAAATTGGATGATCTTCTTTCATCTCTAATAAATCCCAAAGGTTCCCATACAAGTCCTTAAATACTGCTACCGTACCATATGATTGTTCTACTGGATCTCTAACAAATTCCACTCCTCTTGAAATCATTTCATTATAATCTCTCCAAAAATCATCTGTGTTTAAAAACAAAAAAACTCTACCGCCAGACTGGTTACCTACAAAGAGCTCTTGTTCAGGCTTTGATGCTCTTGCAAGTAATATTGTGGTACCCACTGAACCAGGCGGAGATACCACTACCCATCGTTTATCTTGCTCTTGCTGATATGTGTCTTCAACTAAAGTGAAATTTAACTTCTTTGTATAAAATTCAATTGCCTCGTCATAATCTTTTACAACAAGAGCGATATGTATTATAGATTGAACCATATCCCAAACTCCCCTACATTTCATAATTTCTTACTAATTTTTTTTTCAAATAACAATGCTTGACCTAAGTGCTCTCTAAAAATCATTCTGATTATTGCCCTTTTTCAAAACCGATAATAGTAGTTATTATAACATACTCAAGTAACCTGCCCGTTAGTTCAAGAAAAGCAGCCTATCCTTTTAGCCAACAATTGAGGTTTTAAAATATGAAACGATCACGACAGGTACATTTACTTTTAGTATTATTTTAGTAATTTAACTATTCTCTCGTAGTCGTAAATGTTATGTGTCTTAAACGCCAACTTATGATTATTATTTCCTTCAACAAAACTAAAAATAATATAGTCTTTATTTCTTACATAATTAGAAGAAAGATTGCTCTTAGTGATTACCTTAACAAGCTGAGCATCCGTATCCGTTTGAAACATAGATTTTTTCATTATTCTGAGGTTTGATTTTGTTATCCAAAATTCACCTTTAACCCGTTCATTATCAATAAGAATCGTCAAGTCTTTAATTTTTGTTTCAGATTCTTCTGTATCAATTTCACCAATGTTTGGGAATGCAATGGCATCGTTAACTACACTTTCCTCATGCTTACTGGATGATACGGACTGGATTGACTGGGTTTCGCCACTGTTTTTATCTAGCAATTTTTGCAATAGATTCACAATTTCGGCCAATCCAATAAAAAGAAATCCTGAAATAATAGCTGAAATCCACCAGTACAATGCAATTACGATCTGGAAATCTCCATATTCATCTGTAGATAAAGCAAATCCTAAAATAAAGCCAATGGCAATTAAAAGTATTCCTATAGCCAACAGGCAGGTTGAGATGGTATTTCTCATCATTTTCGACCCCTTATGTGTATTGGGAATAAGTTCCATAGTGAAAACATATCAAAATTCCGTAAGATATACTAGTAATTTCATTTCACATTCCAATAGCTAAACCTTCATTGGACTTACTTATTCTAAAAAATGAGTTAATTGCTACACTAGCACTCAATAAAAAAAACCACCTGAAAGGGTGGCTTAAACTTAAAGAGTTTACAAAAGTAGAGATAGGAATCGATAGTACGGTCCCACTCCATTCTCCAATCACGGTCTCCATATACGGCTCCACTAGTAAGGAGTCCTATTACGGGGTTCCATGTGGTTCTGCGTCGAACATACAGGAAGCGCCGATAAAGGTATGGTGCAGCGCATTGTCAAGGGCTTCGACTTTAATACCGAGTGGCAAGAGAATTCGAAAAAGGCCCTCTCCGAACAAATCCATGCTTCTGGCTATTTGGCCTCCAATCATGAGACGGTCAGCCTTAAAATCTATTAGGAATGGCAGTAGAAATTGTCCCAATTCATCCCCGAATGCCCTGAACAGCTCGCTCATGCGATTCTCGCCCTTCCGGGCAAGCTCCGCAAGATCCTTCACATCCATGCCATCATGCAGACAGCCGGCATCCCGGAATAAATTAAGAATACCTCTCCGCGAGAAGCATTCATCCGCAGCCACGCCTTGATGAGGCAAGTTATATAAGTAGCCATCTTGCGGTACGTGATCACCTTCGGTGACAAGAGTTCTGCAATCAATAAAAGCTGAACCAATGCCGGTCCCAAGCGTAATAGCCAGTATTCGCTCATTTGGATAGAGCTTGCCGGTTCCCAAACCAAACAATCTGCCATCATTCTGGAACCGGATGTCCAAGAAATCTGTATTCTCCCCAAAGCCGTTTGCACGCAATGCTTGCATGAGCTTTTCTTTCACGTTTACACCGTATAGCGATTCGAATTTATCCAGCTCACGAATCCAGCTCACGCCGTTTTCATAATCAAACGGTCCAGGAAAGGACATGCCGATGCCGATGGCTTCGGGTGAGAATGAATGTGGAAACCGATTATATTTCTCAAGCAAGTCTAATAGGATAGCTGCCAATCCGCCAATGATGACTTCTTCCGAACCCTTGGCATTTGCAGCATAATGAGAGATCGTGCCTTCCATTACTTCCCCGCGTTCTACAACGCATCCCTTGACATAGGTTCCACCCACATCCAAAGCAAATATGAGATCAGCGTTCAATCAGGCTCACGTTCCATTCCGGAGATACTCCCGCTTTAATCAGTTTGCATGGCGTTTCCGTCAGGTTTACGATTTTGTATGCACCGAATACGGAAGGTAGAATATAAGATTCCGCGTAGTTCAAATCAACGAATATTGATTCATCCGCAATGGATACGATGCGTACACTATCTCCCTCCACGAGATTGTACATGACAAACTCGCCGTCTGTCTGGTCTAGCCATTCCGTCTGCAGATGGATCCGCCTTACGTAAAACAGTAGATCGTCTCGTTGACCGAGCAAATACTCTTCGTTGCCTCCTTGGCTCTGCAGCAGCTGTGGCTCAGGGATGAGGTTTTGCTTAACCCATGATGTCGTTTTGTCATAATCGATATTACGGAAGCCGTGATCCGCGTTGATGGGACGCGGTTTGCCATCTAGGTCCTTACGCAAATAATCGTATAGCTTGAACGTAAACCACCAAGTCGTAGATGATACTTCAAGCACAAGATTATCGATGCCTGAAGCATGAACGGTTCCCGGAGGAATGAGGAACAAATCTCCTTTGTTCGAATCGAATTCGTTGACATATTCAGTGAATTCCATCGGTACGCCTGTCTCCTGTGCCTGCAAGACGGCGTTTTGGAAATTCTCTCTCTCCGTTCCCTCCGTAAGCCCGAGGTAAACCTTGGCATCCTTTTTCTGTTCCATAATGTAATACGATTCCTGCTGTGTCATAAACTCGTTGAAATGTTCACGCACATAGTCCTGCTTCGGATGCACTTGGCAAGATAGTTTGTCCCCGTTCATCGTATCAAGGTAATCGAACCTTACCGGAAAATAATCGCCGAACAAAGACACCGGACGTTCACCCATGATGGCTTTATATTCAAGGGCCATGACGATCAGGAACGGTACTTCGATCACGTCGCCTCCATATCCAATCAGAATAGAATTCTCTGGTGCGATTGGCTCGAAGCTCCATGCACAGTTCACCCACTCCTTAGGAAGGTCAGCCATGTCTTTCAAATATTGTCCTCCCCAAATACCAGGAGCGAAAAACGGCTTGACGCGAAGCGGACTTTGGGCCACGCTCCGAATCATCGCTTCAAGGTCAGAGATGGTCAAAAATACAGGCTCTTCCGGCTTGTTCATGTCCAAGTAGAGATCGATGTTCTGGAAAATACGTTTACGGTACGTTTCCAGTATCGGCCATTCCACGAAATAACTAATTTTATACTTTTCGACGGAATCGCGGTTCCATGACATTCCGAAATTGAGCAGTTGCTTTTTATGTTGGATTTGCTGATATTCCCTAGAAACATCCAGAAATAAGACAGTGCTGCTCCGCTCTCCCGCAAGCCAATAAGCGCCTGGCCCGAACACGATAAACGCCGTTCTCCCATTTTGTTCTTTCAATCGGTTCGCGAGCGTTTCTCTTGCGTCCAATACGAAATAAGCCTCGATTTCACCTTCTGTTACGTAACCGAACGCTCTATTTTCCGTAATGTTGCGGTCGAATTCCTCACGCAGCGTTTCGCCGGATTTCAAGTAACCTGCCGTACTTTGAACGTTCAAGCTCCAACCTTGCTTCTCGATCGCGGAAGCAGCATGCCGAATGAATGACTGAAAGTCAGCGCCGTGCGTGCCGTCCACGATAATAAGCGGGGGGGTGTCCGTCTTCTCGTCCAAACTCGCTTTTAATAGCTCCGTTAAGGCCTCGTAACCTTTTGAAATTGGCTGTTTCGAGAATGGCTGCCTGACTGGATTTATAGGATATTTATTAAACATGGATCATACCTCCTTCAATAATCGCCGTCATATATTTGATAAACAGGGCTGTATGTTTAAATGAACAGTCTATCGCTCTAAATAATGCCTTGTTGCAAAGCCTTCCACACCAAATGGGCAAACTGACTGTTTGACCAAGCAAACCAATCCCTCGTGAAGTTGGTAGGATCATCTTTGTGGAAGCCTTCATGCATAAAGCCGGTGTCAGCATCCGTGGCCTCCATGATATCGATCATTTCCCTGATTTCATCCGGATCCACGGCGGTCAAACCTTGCATAGAATAAGCGAGATGCCACACGAAGTCCGGCGGTGTATGAGGGCTGCCAATACCGCTAAGGCTCTCGCCTTTGTAATAGTAAGGATTATCTTCACTCAAAATGAAAGCTCGCGTGTTCAAATAGATAGGATCGTTTGCATCCGCGAAGCCGATATAAGGTGCCGATATCAGACTTGGCGTACCTGCGTCATCCATCAGGACGTGATTGCCGAAGCCGTCTGTCTCGAATGCGTACATGCGTCCGTATTTCGGATGTTCCACGATGCCGTACAATTCAATAGCATGCCGGATTTCTTCTTCCATTACAGCCATGCGAGCCGCAAGCTTCTCATCTCGGTATACGTAACGGACGATTTCGCCCATGTCGCGAAGGGTTACAGCGGCGAACATATTAGACGGAATGTTGAAATGGAAATCGCAAGCATCGTCGCTTGGACGGAATCCTGACCAGATCATGCCAGTCTCGTTGACCAGCATGCCGCGCCCTTGCCTCCGCAGCGTATCGATCATGATTCCATTATGACGCTGGAACCTGTACGTCGAGAGCTCACCATGCTGCTGCTCGATCTGCCAGACGTCCAGCATCGCCAGTAAAGAAGCTTTGAATTGCTCATTGAATATGCCCGTCCGGCCCGTTTCCTTCCAATAATGATAGGCTAGACGGAAAGAGAAGCACATGGAATCGAGTTCGAATTTGCGTTCCCACACCCAAGGCGAACTTTCCGTTTCGTCTCCGGAGTTCCAATGCCAGTCATTAGCGGTTTCGTTAAACGCGTTAGCATAAGGATCAATGCTAATATAGAACATATGGCGATTAATGACTCCCTCCAGAATACGCTGCAGCTCGGGGTCTTCCTTGGCAAACGGGACATAATGCATCACTTGCTCCACGGAATCCCGCAACCACATAGCGGGGATGTCTCCTGTTAGGACAAAGGTAGTCCCGTCCTCCAGCAGCTTTGTTGTCGTCTCCAGCGTATTTGGGAAGCAGTTCTGAAATAATCGGTTAAGCTTCGGCCGATGAGCGAGCAGCTTCTCCGCTTCCTCCATCGCCTTTACGATAGAAGGTGGCAGCTTCAGCTCGGGGATATCAATTTGCGGCAAACGATGGTTTTTCACAGTGTTGTTTCATCCTCTCTCCATACTTATTCGGGTGGTAGTACATACAAGTCGGCCTTAAGGAGCGACTCCGCGTGACCGCCTACTTGGATACGGAACTGACCCGGTTCGACGATGCGGCGATAGTCCCTTCCTACGTATTGCAATTGTTCCTTTGCGATCGTAAACTGGACGGTCGTCGATTCGCCAGGCTCCAATTGAATTTTCAGAAAGCCCTTCAATTCCAAAGCTGGCCTCGTTACGGAACTGACAACATCCGTTACATAAAGCTGTACGACCTCCTGTCCCGCCATTCCGCCGATATTCGTGACGTCAACGCTTACTGTGCAGCTCTCATCCGGCTTTATATTAGATTTGCTTAGCTTGATGCCGTCATACTGGAAAGACGTGTAGCTAAGGCCATAACCGAATGGATATCTAGGTTCTAAGTCTGTCTCCACATACCGCTTACCTTTGGTCCGCTTCGTATTGTAATAAATCGGAAGCTGTCCCGAGTGCTTTGGAATCGATATTGTGAGCCTACCGGACGGGTTGTAATCGCCGAATAGAACGTCCGCGATTGCATTCCCGCCTTCCTGTCCGGGATACCAAGCCTCTAGAATCGCATCGGCGTGTTCATCGATCCACGGTTCCACGATCGGCCGTCCGTTGATATAGACGACGATAAGCGGTTTGCCTGTCTTGTGAAGCTCTTTCAGCAGTTCCAATTGAACGCCTGACAAACTCAGTTCCGCTCTGTCAAATCCTTCCCCGCAATCCATATCGCTTAAGCTTGACTGATCGGTAATAATCGCAGCACCCGTCTTCAAATCTATCGTTCCTTCGCCGAAGTCCCTTGCGCTGGAACCGCCAACTACGGCTATGATCGCATCTGCAGCCTGAGCGATTTGGAATGCGTGCTCGAATCCTTCCTTCGACGGATCTTTAATGCGGCAGCCCGGCGCATACATGACCACGCTTTGGCCTACGCATTTTCGCTGAATGCCGTCTAGTACCGTCACAATTCCGGAGCGCTCCTGCGGCGATGTATAATCACCCAATTGATTATAAATGTTGTTCGCGTTAGGTCCGATCACCGCGATTTTTCTCAAGTTTGTTGACAACGGCAGCAACTGATTGTGGTTCTTGAGCAGGATTATGCTTTCTTGCGCCATCCTTCCCGCCAACTTGATGTGGCTTTCTTGGCCGATAACCTCCGAGGCCCTGTCTGGGCTCGCGTATGGTCGCTCGAACAAGCCTAGCTCAAATTTCTGGTGAAGGATGCGGCGCACTGCAAGATCAATATCGTCTATAGAGACCTTTTGATTGTGTACGGCATGCAGCAAATGCTTGCCGAAGCTGTCACCGGACATTTCCATATCGACGCCCGCAAGCAGCGCCGCGCATGCTGCATCCTCTTCACTTTCTACTACTTGGTGGCCGCCGCAAAGCATATTGATCGCTCCGCAATCGGTAATGACGAATCCGTCGAATCCCCACTTTTCTCTCAAAGTTCGGGTAAGCAGCTCATGATTTGACGTGCATGGCACGCCATCAATTTCGTTGTATGCCGTCATGATCGACAGCGCACCGGCCTGCACCGCTCGCTCGAATGGCAACAAATCCTTTTCGAGAAGCTCCCTCGCGCCGATTCGAGCGGGCGCCGCATTGCGTCCTCCTTCGGAGCTGCCGTAGCCGGCGAAATGCTTGAGTGTTGCGATAACGGTATCACCCGAAGCGATGGACTCCCCTTGCAAGCCTTCGACTGCCGCTACCGCCATCTCTCCGATAAGATACGGATCCTCGCCAAATGTTTCTTCCGTCCGTCCCCATCTAGAATCGCGGACGACGTCGAGGACAGGGGAATATGTGACCGTTCCCCCTTGTACCCTCGTCTCTGCTGCAATCGCGCGGCATACTTCTAGATACAGCGGCGTATTCCAGCTGCTGCCCATCGCAAGCGGCACTGGGAATACCGTTGCACCGATGGCCATATGCCCATGGGAGCATTCCTCCCCGAACAAGATTGGAATACCAAGCCTCGTATGCTCAATCGCGTATTTTTGAATCAGATTAATAACTTCCGCCCCTTCGCGGGGCGATAATCCCGACTCCAGCGTTACACCTGTCCAAGGATCAGCTCGCAAAACGCCGTAGAGTGAGCCGACGCTCCCCCTCTCGATATAGGCACGGAATGTTTCCGTCAGCTCTATTCCGTCTTCCGTTCGCTCGTAAGCCTGCCAGCCAAAGGGTTGGATAAGCTGGCCGATTTTTTCCTCTAGCGTCATGCGGCCCAGCAGATCATGAACCCGCTTTTCCGTCGATATTGAAGCATCTAAATACGTTTTCACTTTCATCATTTCGATCTCCATGCCAAGATACCAGCATTCATGCTGCGGCAAATGGTCATTGCTGATTCCGGCTTATTGAGCGCTTCGCCCCATGCGACAAAATATCGGAATTCATAGAAGCCGCCCAGCGTTGCCGTAAAGTTAGTTTCCCAATAATTGTTCATTGCCCATGAATAGAGATGGCCTAGATCCTGCTTCAGCTTCTCGTCCCCGTTCAGTAATCGGAAGCCGTGTTCAAGCTTACCTAGTTGAATAAGCGGTGTATCCGGCATCGCTATTGACACTCCACCTTGACTTCCCACGTAAGCGACGCCTTCCCCGATACAATAATAATCGGCTAGACTTCCCGGCAATTGATCCTTGCGCGGGCGAGCTAGCGAATCCATTTTATCCATCCACAACTCCTGCTCGCCGTCCATAATGGGTCCCCCGAAAGGCAAGGAAATATACAGATTCTCCGGATCCCATACGCTGTCCTTATGCATACGCACGGCCACATCCACGCGAGGTCTGTCTGTATATGCCGTAACGAGCAATGAATAATGCGAGCATCCAGCCACCTCGAACGTCAACTGAACTGTACCGTACACATCACCCTGCGCAATCACTTCCGCACTCGTCAGTACCCCTGTCGAGATAATCGCATCGGCTCCTTTACGGTTGCGGCCCATCTTGCGTCTAACTTCGTACATATCCTTAACGCTGGAAGCACGTGTTATGTCATATACCGGCGAGAAGGCATGGTGATTGCGGTCAGAGCGCAGCATTTCCGCCCCGGTACGCTTGTCGATCCAAGATGTAATCCCTTCGCCTTTCTTCCATTCCATCCGGACAAATGGCGTTTCCAAATAAGTCGAGGTGAAGTGGAAAGTCTTCTCTACATGCGATACGTCGATATCCATCATCCTGTCTGACCCTACGTAATCCGTCGTGTATGCTGTCTTGGCTTGACCATTGTGGATAGGATGAATCATCAATGTTTTCTCTTCTCCGGCTTGAAGTGTCACTGGTATGCTAACGATGACACCCCTTGTCGCAACTCTTAGCTGAGCAGGATATACCTCTCCACTTCCTTCGACACGAGCTTCGAATCCGTCCTTGATCAGGTCGTAGTGCCAACCTTCCATAATTAGATGGGCAACGTCTTCTTGTGCAAAAGGATTAGGATTGTGCATCTTGAACCGCATCGGCCGATCTGGCGCAAGCAGCGCATCCCCTTTATGTTCCAAAATATCATACAATGCGCGATGTGCGAGCGTGCTCGCATTGGCGGCAAACGCCTCCTTGCGGACACCCAACTCCTGAACGAAGGGATTCCAAGGCTCTGTCACAGAGGAATGGTAGCCCCAAGTATGCTCGGCGAACAACGTCAGCTCGTATTCCATCGCTCTCATCGCCTCAGCCGTCACAATCTCTCCGTTTGGATCAAGCTGCTTCACTTTCCGATGGACACGCTGCGCCTCTCGGAATACTTGCACATGCTTCGGCGTTGAACCAACGCCATCCGTCCACCAATCTGGCCAATCGCCCCGGAATACAGGAATATCGTCGGGATGCTGATCTGCATGACCACGTACCGCGTCAAAAAATTCATCCAACGTACACGGTACGATTTTGATTTTTTCGCTATGTTTGCTGTTCCACTGGTTCACGAAATCCATAAGCTGGGCATTCGGAGAGCTGTTGTCCGTCGGCAGCCCAGACATCATAACAGGAGCGAATGGGAACGGATAACCGTCCGCACGCAACCGTTCCAAATACCTCGGAATACGTGCTTCCGCAATCTCGAACGTAATGCCTTTGGTCGTATCGAATTCATCCTTAATTGTATAAGAGCCTCCGATACCTGGAATTAATCCCAAGTCGTTGCCGAAGACGTAATGCTCTCCGTTCCATGTCAGAAGCCTTTCGCCATTTGGCATCTCCCACCAGAAAGGCTGCTGTTTCTTCCATAGTGGATACATCGAATGATGAGTATGGATGCAGGTGATCATGTTTTGAATACCTGCATTGAGCAGCACCTCGCCATACCCCCAGCTGAAGCCCGTAATATCAGCTGTCATGGCAGACTTCACCGGCATTCCAATCGATTCTCCGTAAGTGCGAACTCGACCGATCATCGCTTCAAGCAGATCTTTGCCGACAAGCTCGCTCATATTAAGATAAGTGCCTGAAAGCCCGATATCTCCGCGTCTTACCGCTTCAGCAAACTCCAACTTTTCCTGCTCTGCAGCCTTTTCGAGGAACGCCTCAATTGGCCAAAACGTTTCGCAGACCCATTTAAATCCATTCCATTCAGGGCGACGTCCAGCCTGAATTTCGCGGAAAATATGAAGCGCCTGCCGTATAAAATCGACATGATATTGTTTTATCTTCTCTTGTCGCTCCGTGTACCCCACATCGGTATGCGAGTGATGAATCGCGTAAATTGTCCAATGTTTAGTTCCAGTCTCCATTAGCAATCGCTCCTTTAATTAATTATTCTTTTACCCCGCCCAAAACCATACCCTTCACGAAATACTTCTGCAGGAATGGATAAAAAGCAAGAATCGGCAGTGCACCTACGAAAATTTGCGCGGCTTTTACTGTTCGGTCCGACACGGAGGCTAAATTCGCCAGCTGCTCCGCGGACATGTTGGTCAAGCTCGATTGAACGATGACGGTTTGCAGGTAACTCGACAGCGGATAGTTATGCTGCGAATTCATGACTACAAGTCCGTCAAACCAGGAATTCCAATGCATAACGATCGTGAACAACATAATCGTGGCAATGGAAGGCATCGACAGCGGCACAAATATGCGCCATAACGTAGTCCAGTGTGTCGCACCGTCGACAAATGCCGCTTCTTCCAGTTCTTTGGGCAGCCCTCTAAAAAAATTCAATAATAAAATGACATTGAATACAGGAACAGCCCCAGGAATAACTAATGCCCATATGGAATCGAGCAGCCCGGTCGCGCGAATCGTCATATACCAAGGAATCAATCCCCCGCTGAACAAAATCGTAAAGACGAAGAACCACGCGTAACCCGTCCTGAATTTCAGCTCCTTGCCGGTTTTGGACAGCGGATAAGCAATAAGAATGGTTAAAACCATGCTTATGACTGTGCCTAGAACAACCCTCTCCACCGTAATCCATAACGAAGTAAGAAACTCACTCTTAGATAACACGAATTCATAGGCTTTGAAAGTCATTTCCTGAGGCCATAACTTTACGATCCCAGCGCTTGCTGCTACATTTGAGCTTAGGGATACTGCCAAAATATGAATAAGTGGTATCAGACAAGATAATGCGATCCCAATAAGAAAGACATAATTGAGTGTGTGAAATAAGCTTCGTCCAAATGATTTTCCTTCTACCAAATCGGTTCTCTCCTTTCCTAAAAAATGCGGTAATCAGCAATTTTGTATGCCAGCCAATACGAGATAGATACAAGCGCAAATGAAATAATTGATTTGAACAAGCCAAGTGCGGTAGCTACACCGTACTGCATATCCATTAACCCAATTCGATAAATTAGCGTATCCAGAATATCTCCACTCTCGTAAACTAGCGGACTATATAAATTAAATACTTGGTCAAACCCTGCATTTAATACATTTCCTAAACTTAATGTCGCCATCAAAATGATAACCGGCATCATACCTGGAAGGGTAATATTCCATGTTTGCTTCCATCTGCCCGCGCCATCGATCATGGCTGCTTCGTACAAACTAGGATTAATCGTTGTCAGTGCCGCTAAATAAACAATCGTACTGAATCCGAATTCCTTCCAAATATCCGAAACGATCAAGGTTATCGGAAACCAAGTATTATCTCCTAGGAAAAAAATAGGTTTAATTGAAAAGATACCTAAAAACTGATTCAGCAGTCCGTTGGACGGTGACAAAATATCGATGAATACGCCGCCCAGAATAACCCATGATAAAAAGTGAGGAAGGTAAATTAGCGTTTGAACCCATCTCTTCACATACATTTTGCCAACCTCATTTAGCAAAATAGCGATTGTAATCGGAACAAGAAGCCCAAACACCATCTTAAGAACAGCGATATAAACCGTATTCCAGAGAACCTGCCCGAAATCAGGCATTTGAAACAAATATTCGAAATTTCTAAATTCTACCCATTTGGAATCGAACAAACCTTTTGACGGAATATACTTTTGGAACGCCATCAATACCCCGACCATAGGAAAATAGCAATAGATCAATACGATCACGATGCCCGGTATTAACATCAAGTGCAACGGAAGCTGCCTGAGTCCCTTATTTGTGTGCAAGATGTCCACTTCCTTATTTCGAATCTCAATTTGTCTGTATAGAAGAAAAGGGGCAAGCCATAAGTATCTTACCCCTCACACTTGGATTATTTCTGTGAAGCGTTCCATTCATTGACTTCTTGTGTAATTTGATCGCCGCCAAGTGCTTTCCAATCCTCAACGAACTTATCGAATTGATCGATCGAAGCAGCGCCGTAAACGATTTTCGTGAAGATTTCAGTCTCCATCTTCTCCAATGTAGCTTTTTTCTCACCCATCGTATCGGTAGGAGCTCCGCCGTATCCTTCAGCGATCACTTTGCCTTCATCCGACAGCTTCTTCAGCACCATCATCGCTCCTTCTGGACCGTTCTGGTACATTTCACCGTAGAAATTCAAGTCTCCGCCTTCAAATGCCTTGATTTTATCGTAGGTTGATTTCTCTTCCGGGTTCAGCTTGGACGGGTCTCCGATCTTGATCGCTTCCGCTACGTTCACCGAACGGTTGATATCCTTATCCGGCGCAAACAAATCCACCATCGAATATTTGGCAACCGTTATACCGCTGCTGTCTACTCCATATTTCAAATAATCTGCAGTTTCTCCATACAGCTTCTCCATGAAGAGATTTGCCATCTTGACCGCAATTTCAGGATGTTTCATATCCTTCTTGACTACATAGTAGAATGAAGCGCCAAACGGCATTTGCACGGTGGCATTACCGCCATCGACGGACGGGATCGGAAACGCTCTCCACTCTGCGGCACCGTTTTTCTTTTTGTTATCTTGAAGCGGCCATTGTGAAGCCCAGCTTGGTCCAAACAACATCCCTATACGGTCGCCGACCAGCGATTCCGCAACTTTCGAGCCGTCTTTTACGCCAAATTCCTTATCCAGTTCGCCGTTCTTGTACAGTTCCGCAAGCTTGGCAAGCGCTGATTTGACTTCTGGTTGGATGCTTCCGTACACCAAGTTGCCTGATGCATCTTTTTTCCAGATCCGAGGATATGCGCCGTAAGCATTCAGGAATCCATTCAGGGAAGGATATCCGTTAATGAAATCTTTGCTTAGCGCGATGCCGAATGTATCCGCTTTGCCGTTTCCGTCAGGATCTTTGGTCGTGAAGGCATTCGAAATTTGCAATACTTCTTCCCAAGTTTTCGGCTCGGTAAGACCCAGCTTCGTCAACCAGTCCGTACGCAGCCATAGCAACGGTGTTTGCGCGCCGATCATCGGCTCCGTCTTCGGAATTGCATATAATTTACCGTCGAAAGTAACGGATTGCAAAGCCTGCTTGTCCTGCTCGAAAACGCTTTTTACAGCTGGAGTTGCATATTTCTCATAAACCGAAGTCAGATCCTCCAACATATCCGATTCGACCAATTGCTTTAATTGAGAGGAGTTAACCATCATGAGATCGGGTATTTCGCCGGAAGCGATGGATAGGTTAAGCTTCTGGAAATATTGTGCGTCTGTGCCTTTTACAATCCAATCGTATTTTAGATTAATACCCATTTCTTTATAGAGATCTTCCCAGGCGTTTTTCGACTCCGATTGACCTTCCGGATATACCACGTCTTGCGTGATAAATTTCGCCGCCGTGACATCAATAGGAGGATCATATTTGCCAAGCGGCTCAATAACAGCTTCTCCTGTCCCTTGATTTCCAGAATTAGCACTCCCGCTTTGTTCGATGCCATCGTCTTTGCTGCCGCAGCCTGCCAGCACAACGGAACATACCAAGATGTTTGCGAGAATGATACTAAATTGACCTTTTCTCTTCATCATGAACACCCTTTTCTAGTTAGTTTTCTTTGCTACGGCTTCATTATAAAAGTAAAGCGAGTACGCTAACTAGTTTCCATTCGTGACATTTGTATCTTTTATTTACACGTTTGAATCCCTCTTCAGTTCGCGGTATTCCTGCGGCGTCAGATGCGTCGCTTTTTTGAAAAAACGATGGAAATACTGGGAAGACAAGAAACCGAGCTCGGATGCAATCTCATGCACCTTGTAACCATCTTGCTCCAGCATACGCTTCGCTTTCTCCAGCCTAATTTCGTTGATATAACTGGACAAACCTTTACCCGTCAGTTTTTTGTACAACCTGGAGAGGTAGGAAGGGTTATGCCCCACCACCTCACCAATTCTCGACAGCGACAAATCCCCAGACAGATGGCTCGCCACATAATGCTGGATTTTCTGTATGAGCTCATGCTCCTGAACGACCATGCCGGCATGCTGCCATTCAAATATATTCTTGGCGTAAGATGTGAATTCTTCGCAAATTTGATGCCAGGAACGGTATCTTTCGAACTGCGTAAACCGTCCCAAATCCTGATCAGTGTGAGCGTCATTACTCGAATGCAGCAAGCCATGAGGCAGGAATACTGCCACAAGCAAATAGTATAGCTCCATCTGCACAGCGCTTGGGAAAGCTCCTGAAAGCGACGCGAAAGCAAGCAGCTCCTCCAGCGTTTCAATTGTTGCTTCCTCCTGTCCGTTCTCCATGCAGGACTTCAAATAGGAAATTTTATTAAAATGAACCGAGGTAAGACGCATCTCGGCGCTACTGTTATTAGTTTGGGGCATGAATTCAGGCTCCAGTAAAATCAACTCGCTTCCGAATCCAAGACCGCTATGGAAGAGCAGATTAAGCCGCTCGAACTTGTGCGGAACGTCATACCATTCCGAGAAGCTGTTCGCAAGTGCCAGAGACAGAGGCAGCTTAAGCAAATTAAGCGATGTCAGTTGAATTTGTTCCAACATTTCGCGAACGAACAGGAAGGTTCTTTTGAAAGCGCCTTGATCAGCTGGAGCTTCGGAAGGTTGGATAAACCAAACCATTTTGTTTTTGTCATAACTCATAGAGATTACTTTCGTGAGTGGAGATAATAATTCGTTCGTCATATTGTCCAGCGCAAATTGGAACAGTGTTTTGTCCATCAAGCTTTCCCGTTGTCCCCAATCATCGATGCGCACAATCATGAGCAAGCAAGGAACGCCAGCATCCAGAGGAATCTGCAGATCTTCGAATTTGTCTCGAAGCGAATGCAGCGACCTGTCGTCCCCTTGTATCAGCTCGTTCAAATACTGCTTCTGAATATAAGGCAGCGCGACCTTCCTTTGCTGGCTCGCCTCGATGAGCTGCATATCCACTAATTGCTCTTGATCAAGCTGCTTGGCAACAGCGAGAATGCATTCCACAATTTTGGCATTGCCTTCCGTCTTTAGAATATAGTCCGCGCTGCCTTGCCGAATCGCTTGCTGAATATAAGCAAAGTCGCTGTGACCGGTCAAGAAGATCACTTTGCACCTAGGCCACTGCTTCACAATCTCGCCCTGAAGCTCCAGACCATTCATGCCTGGCATCCGAATATCCGACAACACAATGTCTATTTTCACTCTTCCGAGCCAGATCAACGCCTCCTGCGACGTACCCGCCGAATAGATTTCCAATTCGGGTTCCGTCAACCGGCTGCATAACTTCGTAAGCCCCTGCAGAATCAAAGGCTCATCATCTACGATTAATAAGCGGTACATCTTACTCCTCCTTTGTCTTAACAGGTATTTTCATCGCAACGCCCAAGCCGCCTAGCTCGCTTCGGAATACGTATAGACCAGCCGATTGGCCAAATTTGATCTGCAGCCGCCTATGCACATTGACGACTCCCGTCGTTTCAAGTTCCGATGCATCCTGAAGCTTGAACTTGAGCCGCATAAGCCCGTCTTCCGTAAGCGCGGTGCCATTATCTTCGAAATAGATACAAAGGAAGTTGTCCCGCAATTCATTCGTAATTCGCAAATGACCATCTGATATTCTGGACTCCAGTCCATGCTGGTAGGCATTTTCAATGATAGGCTGCACGATGAGACGCGGTACCAGCAATTCCTCTCGCCACGAGGGAATCGGTTCCACCGAAACATTGATCCTGCTGCCGAACCGCATCATCTGGATATTTAAATACGCTTCAGCATGCTTCATTTCTTGCCCTAGTGACAGCTCTGACTTTGCATCTCTCGTAATAAACTGAAAGTAGTTGCCAAGATAGTGTACGAATTTCCTTGCATTATCCAAATCCTCGAATTCGATCAGCTGATGCAAAATAAAAAAGCTGTTGTACAGGAAATGCGGGTTGATCTGCGACTGCAGCTGTCTTAGTTCAGACTGTTGACTCCTAATTTGCTGCTCGTATACTTCTTGTATCAAGGATTGCAGCTTAGATACCATCTTATTGAACTGTTCTGACAGGTCCGAAAATTCGTCATTACTCCTCTGTGAAACCCGAACCGCTAGCTGACCTTCCTCCACTTTTCGGAAAGCCTTTAACAGGTTGCGGACGGGATTCCGAATCGCTTTGAAAATCCAATATGAGAAAAGCGCCATCACAATGATGGACAAAGCGAACAAGATCCAGAACAACGCATTATATTTGTCAAAGTCGCGCATAATGACGTCTTCCGGCGTGTATATTCCTAGCGAAAAATCATATCCTGACGATTGCCGGAGCGAAACCAAATATTTCTTTCCTTGGTTCTCAAATATGAGGCTTTCAACTTCACCGCCTGACTGCCGAGATAATAATTTTTCGATTTCATCGGAGGTATTGGGCACCGCGTGATTAGTAATAACACGACCCTCCTGCTTGAAATAGAGGTAAGCTCCTCCTTGATCGGACATACTGCTTAAATCGTCCATGATCATCCGCTGATTGATCTCGATCTCGATCAAGAAGACGGGAGCCCTGTTTTTGATCACGCTTTCCGGGTAATAAGAGCCCATAAGCAGCTTGTCGCCATGCCATACTAATGGAGATAATTGCTGCTGCATCTTGAATCGAATCGATTCCAGTTCTTTGATCGAGACGCCCTCGATGTAGCTTCCGGACTTTATTTGCTTGTCAATCATCGGGATGTAAAGAGTTGCACTCGCAATATAGGAGCTGGAGTCCTGCAGAAGAGCCACCTTTCTCTCTAACCGCAAAATCGCTTCACGCAACTCGTTTTCCGTCAAAGCCGGAGCTACCGTGCTTAAAGCCATAAGATCCTCGTCCACCAGTAAGGAACGTTTAAAATTTTCGATATTAACGATTTCATTCGTCAGTGATGACAAATAAAATTTCACATTGGTTTGCATGGATTGCAGAATTTGATCCCGCAAACTGCTGGCCACCTGCTTGTTCAAATAAATGCCCAACATGTACACAGGTAAAATCGCGATCAAGAAGCCCAGAAGCAGCTTAGGAAAAATCGTAAATCTTCTCTTTTGAAACCACATTCCGTTTCCTCCTGCCGAACGTTTGCATCGATATCCATGATGTACTTACCATTCTCAGAAAAAAATCAATTGTTTGAACCCGCAGAAGCGTTCCAACATTGGAAAAACCCGACCGCAAAGGGTCAGGTTTTCATTAAATATATGGGTGAGCTTTACCAATCTATTCGGTAACTTGTTTTTCCCCATACCTGCCTCGATCCCTGAGAAAACTGTTTTTAAAGGATCAATGCCTCTTCTCTTCGCTTCTTCGACGCTTTTCTTAATATAGACTTGATTCGTGCTATCACCATTATTCCATCCATCCGGAGAGTTCCAGTTATAGTTCATAAAGATGGAGTTGTTAATGATTCCACCCTTCGTATCACTCGAACAAATGAGCTGTGTGATGGGATAAGCGAAGGCTGATAGCTGAGCTTCCCTTTCTCATCATCTACCGTGTCATACCACTGCGTGTATACCCCGGCATCGACCAACGTTTTCGTAAATGCCTTATACCTCTCAATAAATTCGGGATTAATAGACGTTTCTTGGTTAATGAAATACCCATCGAAGCCGAAGTATTCCTTCATCTCAATCAGCTTCTCTGCTACCGAGAAACTTCCGTCTTCCCTTTGCTTAAGCAAAAGATCATACGGCTGCCCTCCGCGCGGGATAAAGATACAACCTACCGATTTCAGTGCGCCGCATTCGTATAAGCTGGGTTAGGGAGGTCTACGATGCCGAACTCAAATGCTCGTCTTTCCCAAGATTCGGTAGGATCATATAAGCTGGAAGGTACATCCTCTGTTGCTGTTCCATGCCAACCGCCATAATAGTCTGTATATTGCCAGAAGTTAAATAAATCGTTCGAAAACTCGTTATTATAAGGCGTTGCGCCAAGGAAATAGAAGTCATAATCCCCAATTAGGTTAAAAACTCAGTCTCTGGGCTCAGCTTAGGATTCGCTTGGGTCGCAGAAAACGCCTGATTCCTCTGTTGCAAGGGCACAAAAGCTCTTAATCGCTTTGCATTCGGATCAGTCGCTTGAGACCATTGCTCGATATCCATGGGTCATCGGTTGATTCTTGCCATATGCTGCATCGCCTGTAGGCGGCATGGAGTCTCCTGCTAATACATTATAGGGGAACGCTAAAAGCGACATCATTACTGTTGTTATAAGTGCTTTTCTTCTTATTTTCACCGATCTTTCCTCCTAATTGTTATTTAGCCCTTAGAGATTCCTTAAGACAAATGGGGCTGGTACGACGGACAGACAGATCCTGCATTCACAAGTTTTATTGTTTCATTTTACAAAAAGTAATCGTTTCAAGTCTTTGAAAGATAAAGTCTTATTTTTGCACATTTCGGACAACTAGTTGATATTCACTTAGCTATTTATTTTCCCCTTCGCAATTGTCTCTTCGCGATCTTGCACCTTGATTATAATAGAGCTTGTCGTCCCCCTTCTATTCGCCGTTGTTTACATTCGACTATCATCTGTTGACCTTCCAATCTGTTCCCGGTATCCCTGCGGGGTTGCATTCGTTGCTTTACGAAAAAAACGGTAAAATGATTGCTTGGACAAGAAACCGACTGCTTTGGATATTTCGTTGATTTTCAACCTATTTTCCCCCAGCAACTCCTTCGTCTTCGTTATTTTCACCGCCGTAATAAAATCGGATAGTCCTTCACCCGTTATGCGTTTATATAACCTAGATAAATAAGACGGATTATGGCCTGCCACCTCGGCAATTCGATTCAAGCTAAGATCGCCTGCCACATTGTGCCGGATATAACGCTGAACTTGACTTACAACATCCATCTCCTGATACCCTTGACCCGATGATTTGTGCTCAAAAATCACTTCAGCCAATTTCCCGAAGTATTCGGTCACTTCAAACCAATTGTTCGTGTAATCCAACAGGGTCATCTTTCCGAGGTTAATGTCATCGCCGATTTCCTCATGAACCTTCCAGCGATTCACGTACGATAAGAAAATAGAAATGAGCGTAAAATATATTTCACTTCTAGTACTGTCTGATTTTCCTTCAGCAGATGCCGCGAGCTTCATCAGTGCGGAATATTCGACAGAAAAATGTACCTGTTGACCGTTTTCCAGAAGCGTTTGCATCAACGTCATTTTCTTCATTTGTTTGCGCAGCTCTCTTACGTCTAAATCCGCGGCAAGTTCGTGTGATTCCTGTTCAAGCAGCAGTAATTCTTGTCCAAGTCCCAGCCCGCGATTCATCAACAAGCGCAAATGCTCAAACTGATCGGATAGCTCTTTCCATTCCCGGTATGTCGTACCCACGGCGAATGATAGTTTTATATTGAGCAGCTTCTTGCACGCGTTCTGGATCATCTCTGCTGCGCCTTTAACAAACGCCAAAGCCTGCTCTCTCGTCACCGTCACTCTGCTGGAGATGAATCCTTCCTGTTTCGGTTGAATCAACCAAGCAATCTTCGTCTTCTCTTCGAATTCAAATGATACTTGGATTATCAGGTCTTTCTTGTCAGCTCCATGCGAGAGTCTTATGTCCATGGGCATCATGGAACGGAGAGCGTCGTTCACGGATACAATCAGGCCAGCCGCGTAGTTGTAGCAGCAGCCGTAATTATGGTGTCCGTCTTCGCTGGCTTTATTTTCGCTCATGATATCATGATCAAGCAGATTGGTTTTACACTGGCGATCGGTATCCTTATTGACGCCTTTATCGTCCGTATGGCACTCGTCCCGGCGGTCATGGCAATCTTCGGCGATAAAGCTTGGTGGCTGCCTAAATGGTTAGACCGCCTGCTGCCGAACCTGGATGTCGAAGGTGATAAACTGATTGCACAGCTTAAAGATCAGGAGAGTACCTCCAATATCAAGTCTAGCTCTCGTAAGGCATACTAATTTTATTAAATAAGGGGCTGTCTCAAAGCAGTAAGCTCTCTAGCGAGATTGCCCGCTCTGAATGATAATGTTGAACACCATGAATAAATGGCTGTACAGGAGACTATGCCTGTACAGCCATTTTACTATTCTGATCTATCGTTCCCATCATTTCTCCAATTACACTTTCCGATACAATCATCCACCGACCACAAGTTAGTAGTTATATCTACTTTCGAGACTGACCCTTATTTTCACTTATGATTTCGAAATTGTCTTCTATAATCAGTCGGTCCAAATTCAGCATATTTTTTAGATTCTTCTATTAAATAGAGAACATTCGAATATCCAATACATGACGAAAGTGAACTCATAGGGATGTTCCTCTCAGAAAATTGTACTTTTGTATCGGGGTTTTTGTACATTTCTTTTAAAATAGTTTGAATATAGTGGAATGGTAGTAGATTTCAACTGAAAGGAGATGTCTGAATGTGAAGGTGTAACGGTTGTTGTACCTATCATCATAATCGGACAAGTCATTAAGGCTAGTATCATAATAAAGGAGATGTCGCTCATGTTAAATATCCTTGATTTTGAATTTGAAGAGGTCCCTATCGGAGGAGGGTCTTTGCCCTTGGCTGTAAATGCAGGGGCTTCCGAACTACCACTAACTGAAATTTGGCTTAGTGTCACCGGCTCTAATCAGTATATCTTCATGTACTCTACCATTGGATGGCAAGCACAAATCACCACTACGTCTATTGCTCCCGAGCTTGTCTTCCGCATTCGGCGCGGCGGATTTGGAACGAATTCTCCGATTGTGTTTCAAACATCGGATTCTGCTTTGCTAATTGGAAACACGGCTATCAGTATGAATATTGGAATGACTACAGCATTTGATCACACGGAGCTCCCACCAACGTCAGTAATAGGAGTAGCACAACAATATTTCTTAACCGTTCAGAATATAGGAGTTGGCAATGCTTCCATTGTCGGTCCTGTAAATTTAACAGGGTTTGTATTAGGATAATTGAAGAATACAGCCAATGAATTCACCATAGTCTACAATAGAGGAGTTGTGATTTAAATGCTCAATATCCTTGACTTCGACAAGGAAGAAATTCCAATTGGTTCAGGGTCGCTCCCTTTAAATTTAACCCCAGGCCCCGAACTTGCCTTGACTTCAATATTCCTCAATATTTCCAGCACAAACGTCAACTTATTAATATCTGCTACCGTAGGATGGGAAGTACAGCTGCTGAATCAAACCATCATACCTGAACTCATCTTCCGAATTCGCCGTGGAGGTTCGGGATCGAGCTCCCCCATCGTCTTTCAGATACAAGATTCTCAGTATTTACCGGACTTCCAACAATTCATTATGCCTATCAACTTTAATACTTCATTTGATCATTCTGAGAATCCTAGCCCATCAATCGTAGGTAGTTATCAACAGTATTATTTGACTGTTCAACAAATTGGCATCGGAAATGTATCAATTATTGGTCCTGTCAATTTTACTGGCATGATTCTCGGTTAAAAGCAGGGTCCCGATGTAATCTAAAAAAAGTGAGGAATAGACCTATGCCAAGTATTCTGCAATATGCTACACAGGAGGTTCCCGCAGGCGGTGGATCGTTGCCCCTAGGACTAACACAGGGGGTCGAGATTAATTTAACTTCGATATTTCTCACAGCCACAAGCTCAACGAACCAGCTTCAATTCTGGGGAAATGTCGGTTGGGCGTTACAACTTCTCAATCAGGCTGTATCTCCCCAACTAACTTTTCGTATTCGTACGGGAGGATTCAGCCCAACAGATCCTATCGTATTTCAAACCACGGACTCCGAGCTATTTCCTGGTAACATGGGCTTTATAACTCAGGTATCATTTAACACTTCCTTCACTCATACGCAAGTACCAAATCCAACGTTAATTGGTGTCGCTGTACCCTACTTTTTGACCGTTTCCTATTTTGGCCTCGGAAACGTGGCCATTACCGGACCGATAAACCTTACAGGGCAAGTTCTAGGATAATAGAAGAAAACAACTTGTTCCTACCGTTTGTAGGTGACAAGTTGTTTTTCTACATATAAAATCTACCATGAGGAGGACATCTATTTGACGAACATACCGGTTACTATGGGTGCGCAATCACAGCAAGAGCCTTCCATTACCGTTAATACTTTGAACAACTTAACCGTCATTGTTACATCTAGCAGCATTTCTACAGGAACTTCCAGAATCAATGTATATGTGTCGCAGGATGGCGGGTTTACGTACCCAACCAGTCCGACGCTGACTCTACCTGTCGGTTTTACTACCCAAGGTAATGCTATAGGCACTTATGGCTATCGCAATACATTTATGATAGCCTGCACCGCACTGAACACGAATCCGGTCATGGATTCTTCTATCACCGTCTATACTTCTACAGATAATGGAGTTATTTTCTCCGCTCCGGTCATTACATGTGAGGGCTTTGGACAGCAAATATATAATGATAAACCCTTCATTCAACTCGATAACTCTAACGGAAGTCCTTATCTCGGTCTGGCACATGTTGGCTTTACACGATATTATGACAATTTCGCCACCTCAGGCACTTTTTATCAACGTTCTCTCGATCTAGGACAAACGTGGTCGATTCCCATTCTTTTGTCAAATCAAACGACAGGAACCGCCGTGTTCGGCACGAATGTAGCAATAGGACCAACGGGACAGGTCTATGTAGCATGGGCGCAGTATGCACCAGGTAATCCTCAATTCCTCATTCGACGATCCGATGATGGAGGTGCGACCTTTAATCCGATTGTTGTAGTATCGAATATTTCCCTCGTCCCAAGTCCCCTTCCCATACCCGGATTCGCTTTCCGCGTCTTGACCAGCGCCTTCCTTGCGATAGATATTTCGGCCAATCTCGGCCAAGGAATACTATACGCCGTTTGGCAAGGTTATCAGACTGGCTTTTCGCACATCTACTTATCGAGGTCAACCGATCAAGGAAATACTTGGTCGACACCGATTCAAGTGGATGACAGCCCCACTGGTACGCAAAATTTTTATCCGAATATTGCGGTTTCTCGTAGTACGGGACTCATCCAAATTGTGTATTACACGAATCGCGTCGACTCCAGTATGCTTGATGTTTATGGCACAACTTCAGGAGATGCAGGCGCCACTTTTGCTGTTAATACCCGCCTATCAGACACTTCATTTGATCCTAACGCAGATCCGAGTTATGGGGAGCCTTGCCCGTCTTTAGGAGACTATATTGATGTTGCATTCACATATCCCGACAGACAGATTACGGTATGGACAGGAATGATCAACAACATACAAAATATTATTTCAAACCTATAACCTAAATAAGCTATTTGCATTAGCTGGAATCTTGGTACCCGGAGCAACGTTCATAATACCGGCAGGTTTGTCATCCACATGGAGGGGCGTAATATATGCCGCTCCATTATTATTTCTGCTGTCAAATTGGCTATAACCTAGGGTATGAATACATATTCCAATCCCTTTTTTATGCATATGATGAATCAAAACGTCATAGTGGGGAGTTGTGTTATGAAAGCTTTGGTTACAGGAGGTGCAGGTTTTATTGGTTCCCATCTTACAGATATGCTTATCGATAATGGCGCTGAGGTACACATTATCGACAATCTTACAACTGGATCAATAAAAAATGTAAATCCTGCAGCAACATTGCATATTGAAGATATAAACAGCGATTCATCTTCTCAAATCATTCAAACAGTTAAGCCGGATGTTGTGTTTCATATGGCAGCTCAGGTTGATGTTCAACGGTCGATAGCCGACCCTGCATTCGACGCTAACGTAAATATCGTTGGTACCGTGCGGCTTATTCATGCTTGCAAGCAAGCTGGCGTCGGAAAAATCATATTCTCCTCTACCTCGGCCGTATATGGTGTCTCAAAAAAAGAACGTGCATCGGAGGATGCATTACCTTCTCCGATTTCCTATTATGGTTTATCCAAACATGCAAGCGAGTGCTATATTCGATTGTTTCATGAATTGAACGGCATTAACTACACGATATTACGTTATAGCAACGTATATGGTCCTCGTCAAACTGCAAAAGGTGAAGGTGGCGTTATTGCCATATTTATGAGCAACCTGCATAAGGGGCTTCCGCTTTTTGTGCATGGCAGCGGCAATCAGAATCGCGATTTTATTTTTGTGCAAGATGTTGTAAGAGCAAATATAGCTGCGAGCCGTCAAGGGAATCAAGAAACGATCAACATAAGTACAGCCTTGCCTACTTCGATTAATAACTTAGTGCATAGGTTAAATAAGATTCACGGCTCAGCCATAGATGTTGCACATGGCCCAGAGCGGCCAGGTGATATTATGGACAGCTGTCTCGATAATTTGAAAGCTGAACAAATATTGCGTTGGCGGCCGAAAGTTAGCTTAATCGAAGGATTAACACAAACTTATGAGTATTACCGTAAATAATAGGCTAAAGCGGCGATCGTTTCTCGGCATTCAGCCTGAGAGCGATCGCCTATTTTTTATTCATTTCATGGCAACAAGAACCGTTGTAAAACCATCATCACGGCCTATAATAAGCTCATACGTCTCATTATCTTGTGTACATACCTGTTGGATACGAAAGCCACAATCCGTCAACAAGCTGGACAATTCATTAGGTTGATAATGGCGATAGTGATGAGGATTCACACCACCTAGGAAGTACGGATTGTTCAAATGCGGAATAACCTTTTCATTTGGTGCTGAGATAAGAAGAATGCCGTTTACATTAAGAGAATCATAAAGCTTCTGGACGAATGACCGATCATCCTTCATATGCTCGACGGTTTCGAAGCAGGTAATAACATCGAACTTTTGGATAGGAAGTTCTTCTTGAAACAATCCAGATAAGTCGCTTTTCACATAAACGGTATTGTCGCAGTAGAAATGATCAATCGCCCAATTTAATGCATGATCCGATCGATCCACACCGATAGTCAGTGTGCAAGCAGAGTTTGTAGCCAAGTAATGAGTGCCATACCCTGAGCCGCAAGCCGCATCCAATATATAATCTCCACGACGAATGTAGTTCAATGCAAAATGATATCGATAATGATGATCCATCATGACATCGTGGAAGGACGTCGCGTACATTCGTTCCATCTTCGTAATTTCGTCATCCATTCTCTTTCCTCCAATAACCAAAAAAATCAAACCTTTAAACGGGTACATCTATCCGTGTCCGCGATGTGAATCTATGAATCTACTATAATGTAATATTCAATTGAACAGGAAAGGAGCTGCGTAAATGGCTCAATTGATTGATTTTGCTTCACAAGAAGTTTCTATCGGACAAATGTCGCTTCCTCTTAATTTGCCAGCTGGCACAGAAGTTTTGCTGACCTCTATCTTTCTTAATATCGCTAATGCGAATGTGGAAGTGGAACTGTCTGCTACCGTCGGCTGGGAGGCTCAACTATCACTGCTGCCCCTAGTTCCTGAGGTCATCTTCCGTATCCGCCGCGGTGGATTCACACCAGCTAGCACGCTCATCTTTCAGACTACAGATTCCGTTTTTCTCGGAGCTGGCAACTTGATACCGGTACTGACTTCTGACTTGACTACATCCCTTCAGCGTTCCGACTCTCCTGATACCCCCGCAATTGCAGGAACCTATCAACAGTATTTTTTAACCGCGCAACTGAGCGGCACGGGTGGGGCGACAATTATTGGACCCGTTACATTATTAGGATCAATTATCGGGTAATTTACGATTAAAAAGGAGTTGAGAGTATGGCATTTTTAGTTGATTTTGCGTCACAAGAGGTGAAGCAAAACACACAGTCATTACCATTATTGCTGGCTGCCGGTACCGAAACGTTATTAACATCCGTATTTCTTAATGTCACGAGCACAAGCAATAAATTAGTATTGCAAGCTACGGTCGGTTGGCAAGCTGAATTACTTTTGCTTCCGATTGTACCCAAGCTCACATTCCGCATCCGACGCGGGGGTTCTACGGTGGCATTCCCTGAGGTCTATCAAACAACAGATTCGGAATTTTTAGGAACAGGTGGGTTAATCTCGAACATCATAACAACAACTTTAAATCACGTAGAATCGCCTGATCAAAGCCTTGTCGGTTCGTTTCAACAATACTTTTTGACTGTGCAAAGCAATGGACTCGGAACGATTACGGTAGTTGGTCCGGTTACGTTAATGGGTACAACGATTGGCTTTTAAATATCCCAATTCATGCTTTTTTCAATAGGAAAGGAGGTGAAAGCTATGGCTGTAATCATTAATGACTACCAGTTTCAAGAAGTTCCCGTTGGAACAGGGTCTCTCCCCCTTTCTATTTCTCCCGGTTCGGAAGTGCTGCTGACATCTATCTTTCTTCAAGTTACTAATGTAAACAACCGGATTGAGTTAAAAGCAACCATCGGCTGGGAGGCGCAATTACTGGTCCTGAATATCGTACCGAAGCTTCTCTTCCGCATTCGTCGCGGCGGAACGAGTGCCCCCGCGACGGTTGTCTTCCAAACGACTGATTCCGTATTTTTAGGAACCGCAAGTGAAGGTCCATGGGTACCGCTCGATTTCACGACTTCTTTCCAACACACCGAGACGGCTATTCCTGCTATCGTTGGCACATTCCAGCAATACTCCTTAACTGTTGAACATATCGGTCAAAACGTTGCTACGATTACTGGTCCAGTTCATTTGGACGGTACCGTTCTTCTATAACACAATAGTCCGATACCTTTACCGTTTCTATACTAAGCAGTATGGCGAATTGATTTCCGTTAGGCTGGAAATCAATTCGCTCTTTGTTTAGATATCCTCGAAGATGTTCTGTGATCCCGTCCGTGTGTCCATCCAGACAATGAGTGCTGCGCCAGTTGCTTTTACAATTAGGTCGTTATAATCACCAATCGATGGTGTTGGAGTGCCTAATGACGGGTCCGCATTCGGATCGAAGGAGACGCTTGTCACACGAAGATTAGGCGCAAACGACGAACCGGCATTGTTTGATTCAGCTAAAAACACATCGATTAACGAGTTGCTTACACGGTTCGTATAGTACATCACCTTCACCCCGCCATTATCACGCGATACCGTTAAATTGGGCAAAATATTTTGCGATCCTACCGGGCTATCATCTACTTGAATTGGCGTTGACCATGAAACGCCTTTGTCAGTCGATCGCGAGAGAAATATATGTGCAGAACCTGTACGGTTGTCTTGCCAAGCAGCATAGACGATGCCTTCTCCGTTAAATGGCGAGATATCTACGGCTAAATAAGCAATCGTCAAGACGCGAAAACCAAAGGTTGGAACAGGAAGAGGGGTTGGAACTAACGAGACTGTCGATATGGTAATAATAGGACCATACGTCACTCCCCCATCATCTGATCTGCGCATAAGAAATTGCGGCGTTCCTGGACCATATTGCATCCATCCGACATAAATTTCGCCTGCGGGACCAATTGCGATACTCGATCCAAAATTCGAAACATCTTGAACTTGATTTGTTAACAGAAAGGGAGTAGACCAGGTTATCCCTTGGTCTAGTGATCGCGAAATCAATGTTTCAGAGCTTTGGAAATTGTTGAAATAACGTGTAAAAGCAATATACGCTTGACCAAGATACGGACTGCCATTCGACGTATCTATGCGTATTGACGGCTTGTCGTTATATACCGCGGTGCCAAACCCCTGGTTTACAATGATTGGGGTTGAAAAGGAGGCGCCATTGTTCGTCGAGCGGTACACGATAATGGACGAGTCCCTTACAGGGTTCACATTCAAAGCTGTCGCTGCAACAAGAAACAGATTAGGATAACCGTACGCTGCTACACCATCACCTGATGCCGCGAACCCCGCTGGAGGGGGATTCAGCATCTCGGTGTATGATGCACCGCCATTGACTGACCGGTAGATCGTCGTCATATTATTCCCCGACCGCAGATCATTCGTTGTTACGATGACAGTAGATTGATCCAGTGAATTAAGAGCGATGGAAGGTTCTTGTTGAGGACCTGATGGAGTGATTTGTATATTGGTCATGAAATCTTTCCTTTCAGATAGTTTTTTTATTTTCCTTGATATAGAACGGAACCAATAATATGATCATCAACAATTGAATAGGATTGCGGGATGTACATATTGTACACTTCTCTTAGTGATGAGCTTATCCATGCCCCATGTCTTCCAGCATGTTTCGGAGGATGTGTTACTTTTCGTATACGCTGTTTGTTCAAGAGCTGTTCATAAAGATGGGTGGTTAGCTGCTCCATGGTCGTTAGTGACCATCGTTTCACGCCCCATTTGTAACCATTTGCTGCAAGCTTATTGCGAAGCTTATGATCATCCAACAGTGCATTCAAGCAGTGTGACAATTCGTCACTGTCCCCAGCTTTTGCAACCAATCCCGTATGATTGTGTTTCACCATTTCCGGAATACCGCCAGCATTGGAAACAACGAGTGGCTTATGTGCAATCTGCGCTTCCATGACAGTAAACGGATGATTGTCATTTAAGCTTGCGAGCACGACGATATCAGACTGCTTAATCAATGACGGAACGTCATTTCTGCTGCCCGTAAAAATTACGTGACTAGCTAAGCCCAAGCGGTTTGCTTTCGACTCTAACTCTGACCGAAGATTCCCATCACCAACGAGTAGACATATCCAATCATTTCTTATTTGTTTGAGAGTATACAGAGCATCTAGTAAACAGCTGTGCCCTTTTACTTTGTCAAATCGCGCAGGACAGATGATGACATTCGCTGCATCCGGTATCGTAAAGGTAGAGCGTTCATTCATCCGTTGCAAATATAGCTCCACGTTCATCCCATATGGGATAACCTCCATATGCTGGGAAGGCACCATATATCCAACGAGCGTATCATGCAGCCATTTCGTCGGAACAATAGTCAAATCGCTTGAGGTTGCGCCATAATACTCCCGAGCACATGCATACTTCCAAATCGTATCGGACGGCAATTTCCCTTCGAGCGATACCCAGTAGTCAGTTGAGAGACATCCATGGATTGTACTTATTAATGGTATCTCTTCCGGTTTAATTTGCCATAGTGCTCGGGATGAAATGACATCCTGAGTATGAATCAAATCATATTTTCCAAGTCCAAAATAAGATGCTGCAAGGGCATAAGAGCAGAACTCAATTTCCTGTTCAACAATCCATGGATCAATTAGCGACTGGTATGGAGCGTAGATCGCTCGTATTTCGCCTTCGACGAGCCGTTTAAATCTCTCTTTCTCTACCCCCTCACCAGTATTAGCCATATAATAGCTATTTTCATCCGGATGCCTAGCGAACACATCCACCTCATGACCTAGTCGTTCCAAGCTTGCTTTTAAATCTTGAATATAGACCCAAACCCCTCCAACATGGGGGATCAGCCAGTACGTTGCAAGTAAAATTTTCAATTTACTTCACCTCGCTTGACTTGAAGCGCCTTTTCGTACAGCTGTAAAGTTCGATCGCACATCTTATCCAATGACCATTTTTTGAGTCCATAAGATCTGGCTTTATTGGCCAGACGTTTTCGAAGAGAGTCATCATTGAATAGTTTATGAATTTGGCTGCATAACAAATCTGCTCGACCGGCTGGCACTAATAAACCGTTCTCGCCATGAGTTATCATCTCTGGAATACCTCCTACTGCTGAAGCAATGATCGGTTTCCCCATTGCTTGCGATTCCATGACCACGAACGGAAAATTATCATGAATGCTTGGCACTACAACGTAATCCGCTTCCTTCAATAGAGCTGCCATATCGTTCCGATGTCCAAGAAACTTGACATGGCCCTCCAGATTATACTGGTTCATCACTTGTTCAAGACTATCCCGCAGCGGTCCGTCTCCGATCAACCAACATATCCAATCCGAACGGTTCTTTAACAGCAATGAAAGTGCATGGAATAAAACATCATGGCCTTTCACCTGATCTAGACGCGCGGGACAGACCAACAGCTTCACCCCTTCTGGTTTAGTCGTTATTATTCCATTAGTAGATTTATGGAGGAAAGATAACGTATCGAATCCATATGGAATAACATCCATTTGTATATCATTCATGAGCCCAGTTGATTCATATTGTTGTTTAAGCCATTTGGAAGGGTAAATATTCCAATCACCAACCATGCTTCCATAATGATCGAGCGCATTTCCCCATTGTTCAGATAGGGTATCATCAGAAATATAACCTTGAAGCCTCCATTCGGCTTCTAGTTTCCCGTGAAGGGTTACAATAAGAGGTGTAGTTCGCGGCTTAACTTCAGATACTCCAATCGCAGAGATCACATCTTGCGCATGAATCAGGTCATATTCCTTTAAGGAAAATTCGGATAATGCTTGACGGAAAGCGATTCGTTCCCCGTCCATTGCTGCCAACCAAGAATCATAATTCAATGATTTCTCATTGAACCGAAGACCCATATACTGCATGATCGGAGTTAATACAGCTTGCTTATCAATCGACTTACCTTTATCGACAACGTGGTAATTCTGCCCAGTTTCGTTATGAGAGAGGATATCGACCTCATGCCCCCTATCTTCAAGTCCTTTCCTGAGTGCCAATACATAAGTGGATACTCCACCTGTATATGGAACACACCAATATGAAACAAGTGCAATTTTCATCCGTCACCCCTCTTTCAGCCAAAAGGAACAAAAATCATATATGATTTCGATACCAATCTATTGTTCTCATAAGTCCTTCTTCCAACTTCACGGAAGGTCTATAGCCAAGCAAAGTTTGTGATCTTGTTAAGTCCGGCTCTCGTGCCGGTATATCCTCATAACCCGCGCCATAAGCTTCATCATACGTTTTGGACACGATAGAAGATGTCGAATTGCTAAGAGAAACAATCAAGTTTGCAAGTTCCCTAATCGAGATAGAGCGGTTCGTACCGATATTGAATGCAAGTCCGTTAGCTTCCGGCTTGAGTGCTGCTAAAGTACCAGAGATCGTATCCTCTACATAAGTGAAACAACGTTTTTGAAACCCATCTCCATAAACCTCAAGTAGCTCTCCCTTCAAGGCTGCCTTAATGAATTGTGCTACAACACCGCCATATTGCGAATTTGTTTGCCTAGGTCCGTATGCGTTGAAATACCGAAGCACGGTAACTGGCAGTCCCTTTTGGGCATAAGCAAAGCACATATGCTCATCCAGCGACTTCGCCGTTGCATAGCACCAACGATGAACAGATGGGGCACCATAGATACGTCCGGACATTTCGTGAAAAGGCAGCTCCTCATTTTTTCCATATATTTCGGATGTTGAAGCAAAAATGACTTTGACATGGCGCGGATATGCTAATTCAAGTACATTGCGTGTACCGTCAATGTTGCCTTCTATAACTTTAATGGGATCATCTACCGTATTTTTAACGCCTAGAACAGCCGCTAAGTGGTAAACAACATCAGCTTTGGCAATCAATTTCTTCATCACCACTCGATCCATTACTGAGCCTTGGATAAGTGTGTGACGTTTATGATTTTGGAGATGGGATAAAAATTCCGGCCGCCCATTCGAGAAATCATCTATTGTCCAAACGGTGTGGCCTTCCTCCAGCAAACGCTCAACTAAATGTGAGCCGATAAAACCTGCGCCACCAGTTACTACTATTTTCATTGAAATCCCCCCCTTTTAAAGTAAGATGACGTTTTTACGGTCTGCGACTTTGCTTGTAGCATTGCGTGTATCTATGACAACAGGTGTGTGTTTCACAAATAGCTCGTAAGGAATATTCGAATGATCCGTTAAAATTAACGTACAATCAATATTTCTCATATTTCGTGCCGTAAGCGGGACTGCATGAAGCACCGTTTCGCCAATTTTCAGTTCATTTACATACGGGTCAAAATAATCTACCTTAACTCCGGATTCTAGCAGTTGCTCTATAATGTGCAGCGCGATGGACTCTCGCATATCATTTACATCTTTCTTATACGTAACCCCGATGACAAGTACATTGCATTCGTTTAGCTCTTTAGGACGCAAAGTCTTTGCAACCCGTTCTACTATTAAACTAGGCATATCCTCATTTACCTGACGGCAAAGCTCAATAAAAGGCAGATCAATATGGTGTTCCCTCGACTTCCACAACAAATATAATGGGTCAACCGGTATACAATGTCCGCCAACACCAGGACCTGGATAATATTTCGTAAAACCATATGGCTTTGTACCTGCTGCCTCGATCACTTCCCATAGGCTTATATCCAGCTCCTCGCATATCTTCAACAGACTGTTCATAAAAGAGATATTCAAATAACGCTGACTGTTCTCGAGCAGCTTCGTCATTTCGGCAACGCGCGGTGAAGACACGACGACCATGCGTTTAAACACTGCTTCATATACTTCCTTGGCATACGATGTGCATGATGGCGTTACGCCTCCGACAACTTTGGGGATATGCTCCAATTCCCATTTCGAACCGGGATCAATTCGTTCTGGTGAATATGCGAGCGAAATTTCTTTGCCTACTAGGAGACCAGTGGACTCCAATATCGGCTTAAGCAGCTCCTCACAAGTTCCCGGGTACGTAGAACTTTCCAATACAATGAGTTGACCTCTTCGCAAATGTGGAAGCAAATTTTGTGCAGCTCCAATCACATATTTCAAATCAGGTTGATCATGATCATCTAGCGGCGTAGGCACACAAATGATTATGACATCGACTTTCTCGATGACATTGAAGGTAGTCCCAACATGAAAACTATTTTTACTGAAAAGATTTCGAATCTCGTTTTTCTTATAGTCAGACAAATAGGATTGACGCTTGTTTAACATATTGATTTTTCGTTCATCAGTATCAATACCATAAACCGTATTTCCTTTCTCAAGAAACAACTCAGCCAATGGCAATCCAACGTACCCTAGCCCAATAATACCAATTTTATAATTAGTAGCATGCTCTTTCACTCTCTCAACTCCTTTGACTAATCTTCTAGCATCATACGAAAATTAATCAAAATCGCATTAGATAAAAGTCTATATTTTACAGAAATAGTAGAATGTCACGAAGTTTATAAGATTTTGAGGATATTGAATTATACCGACTGGATGCAATTGTTGATTGACAATCGCCTGTAATGATACGAGAGAAAAATAGGTGGATGTACGTTAACATTATTGTAATAGACTCATATGATAGTGGAATGACAGACAAATTGACCGGAGGGGAACAAATGCGAATACTAATCGCCTGCAGCTGGTCTCTACCTCATGCAGGTGGCGTAAATACGTATGTCAATCAGTTGTCAAAAGGATTACAGCTCACAGGGCATCACGTAGATATATTCTCCCCGACGCCAGATGGACAGGGATTCCATGTCCCAGGAAAAAGCTTATTCATTGATAAAAGCAAACTAACATCTCTTATTGCCGATCAGACTAGTCTCTATATGAATCACTATTTGCCCGGAACTGATCCATGGATAACTAGCACCGAAATTGAGCGGTATTGTATTGAAGCAGCTGCCTTGTACTTCGACTTATCCGATTATGACATTATCCATGCACAGGACATTGTTAGCGCACATGCGTTGTCACGTGTTAAATCTCCTAAAACTCCTTTAGTAACGACAATTCATGGCTGTCTCACCAAAGAGTGGTTTGTTAAGTTGAAAGAATTGGGGTTACTGGAACAAGACACAAATACCCCGCTTTGGCACTATTCGGCCATACGTGAAAATTTGGGTGCAACCGTCAGTGATGTAACAATCTCGCCCTCGCAGTGGTTAAAAGATGTTTTAGTAAATGAATTTTCTGTTCCAGAACATAGTATTACAGTCAGCCATTATGGTTTTGACATTGACGAGTTTCTTCAAAACATGAATCGAGAATCAAATGTTACAAGACCTGCTGAGAAGAAAGTATTTATGTGCCCTGCACGCTTTGATGTTGTGAAAGGTCAAATCCATCTCATCTATGCACTAGCCAAACTAAAAGAAGAACGTACGGATTGGATTTGTTGGTTCGTAGGAGATGGTTTTCTTCGTGAAGAAATAACGCAAACTGCCAATAATCTCGGTCTTACTGATCACGTTATCTTTATGGGAAACCGCGAGGATGTTCCTGAATTGCTTCGACAAGCTGATTTTGTCGTCCTGCCCAGCATGCAGGATAACCAGCCATTTGCCATTATCGAAGCACAAATTGCAGGCAAGCCAGTCATCACTTCAGACGCTGGTGGTATTCCAGAAATGGTAACCCACTCATCGACTGGACTTGTATTTCATGCTGGAGATAGAGATCAGCTGTTTCATTGCTTAAGATCAGCCTTAGATGAAGATGATTCAACATCACTGATTGAGCTGGCAAATCATGCAAAGAGATGGGGAGAGGAACATTGGTCATTGCATGCGATGACTGAACGTGTCGTCGATTTGTATAATCTCGCGAAAAGCAAGCATCCAGAAATCGATAACGGAATTAGTTTGCAACCTATACAACCTACACAACCTATACAACCTGTTCAACGGAAGAAAAAGAAAGGAAGAAGTAAATGGCGCATCTTACGAAGAAGAAGATATCTAATCGCATTAAAAATAAGAAAACGAAAAAACAGAAAAAGAAGACTCTCAAAAAGAAGATAATTAAACGAGTGCTTAAAAAAGCACGTCGAAGATCAATACTTTTTAACCTGAGAAGACCAGAATTGCTAACTGCTCATAATTTACAGCAGATGATCGATTCCAAATTCTCATCAGCCCATGATATTGAACAAAAAAACATCTGGAATCGTATTCTTCAATTAATGCCTATTGGATACACAATTCCCGATATGAGCATTGTGCAACCGCTTATGAATAAGCGTATAAATTAAGATTCTATATATAAGTAATTTCTTATTAGAATTAAGAATAGTTGCTGATAGATCGTATGAGCAGGCTGCCCTTTAGCTTAATAGAAACAAGGAGCAGCTACCGTAGTAGCTGCTCCTTGCTCTATTTAACCCGTGTAGTTTGGCAACCATTCCGTACAAGTATCTGCACGTAATTGCAGCTCATTATACAGCACCCCGGCATGGTAACCGTCGCAAACGGCATGGTGGAATTGTCCTGATAATGGCAACAGTATTTTTTCGTCATGCTGAAAATATTTCCCCATTGTAAAGATGGGTAATAAATAGGTTCCCTCATTATAGATGTTCAGGTTAAAGCCAGTGAAGCTAACCCAAGGAATGCTAGAAATGGGGAAAGTGCCCGGTGGTTCGTATGTTTTAGCGGCAAATTGTTTAACATTTCCGTACTTTTTTATGTCATCAAGATAACGACTGTAGAGATAGCCACAGGATGACACCACCTTTTGCTGAATACGTTTAATTGTTAGCCTTATATTTTTATTTTGGTTAACAATAGAATGTAGCTAGTTTAGCAGACATAATTTTTCCTGTAAAGATCATCACCCCAGAAATTTTTAGAATCCAATTCAAACGTTTATACTGGATAAATACGATGCAAAAGTAAATTAGCTTTGTTCGAACGGTGGATTAAGAGTAAAAAAACTAGGATAGAAACCTATTAAGACAATAAAAAAACCACTTTAGAAAGTGGTTTGAGATCATGTTTAATTTTGTTTTACAAATTGATTTTCTGACCAACACGGCCGACACTGAGCACTCTATAATTATCGAGCAAGCAGAGTCAACACATCATAATTGTCCATTAGTTCCTAACTCTCTCCAGAATGTTGTTAACCTCATCCATCCCGTGACAATAGCGCAAGGTTCCGTTTTCTTCCGCTTTATAACATGATCACTCCGCTTTTAATCATTACGCTCATCGAAAAAGTCTGATCCGGATTCCTTGAGCTAACCTCTACTTCATGATCGCCGGCAATCGCTTTAACCTCATGAGCACTCACGGTGCGTTATGTAATTATTGGGGTCATAATAAAAAGTCAAAAGGTTTTTCTGATTTCGAAGCAATTTTTTATGATAATCATGTTATTCCCATAAAATGGGGAGAAATACAGAGGTAAATGGAACCAAAAAAAGGGATACAGTTCCCTTGCTGCGTATAAAAAGAACACGCGGCAAATGAACTACCTCCCTAATTTCGAATCATACCAGCAGTGATAACTCATACATATTTATTTCCGAACGAAAAACTCTCCTGTTAGCGGAACGTCGCCCGAGTTTGGTCCGACCATTACCTCAAATTTACCCGGTTCCACAACCCAATCATGGCTTCTAGTAAGTGTACGGAGTTGTCTGTATCCCAGTGTAAGCGTGATGCGCTTTGTTTCGCCTATTTCAAGATGAATTCGCTTAAACCCTGCAAGCTCCTTGACTGGTCTGACCGTACTGCTGAATTCATCCCTAATATAAAGCTGAGCAACTTCCTCACCTGCGACATTTCCCGTATTAGTTACGTTAAACGATACATCCACTGTTCCATCCGGAGCAATTTCCCTTGCTGAAATGTCAAGATCCGAATACGCAAATGTTGTGTAACTCAGACCAAACCCGAATGGGTACAGTGGGAGCCAGTCCATTTCAACATATTTATGTCCATAGAATGGTGTGCGGTTATAGTATACAGGTAGCTGACCAACCGATCTTGGGAAAGACATCGGAATACGACCAGCAGGATTGACATCTCCGAAAATAACCTCTGCAATAGCATTTCCGCCCTGCTCGCCAACAAACCATGCCTCTATAATCGCGTGCAGATGCTCTGCCTCCCATGTGATCGACATCGGACGTCCGTTTTGGAGGACAAGAACAACAGGCGTTCCTGTTTCATAAATTCTCTTGACGAGTTCAAGTTGTCTGCCCGGAAGATTAAGGTCCGCTCTGTCCAGGTTCTCTCCACTAGTCTGATCGTTGTCACCCACCGCTACAATAGCAACATCCGCCTCTTGTGCTGCTTTAACCGCAGCGTCCATATAATCGTTGCCGAGGCTGTAACCGAGGATTACCCTTACCCCACGTGAATCATTGAGATACTCAACCTTAACATCGTACTCTTCGCCTTCGACAAATTTGAACGCAACCATCTGATTGGAGTCAAGGTCGCCCCAACCGTCAACAAGCAGCGTGCCGTCGATCCACAAACGCATGCTGTCCATGCTGCTGAGTCCAATGTAACCATCCACTGTATCGCACGGTTTAATTTTGCCTGTCCAACGAACAGTGAAGTTATCTGCGTTTACACCGTCAGCAGGTTTTGTGTAAATCCAGTTGAAGTTTATCTGTTTGTCATTTCGCACACAAACAGGATCTCCCTCAAAAGAAAGAGAATTGTAGTACTCACCTACAAGTCCGTCGTTGCCATCATTGTCCTTGAGCCATTTGCCCGGTATAGTCATTAAGTCGGACTCCAGAATTTCGCAGCCCTTGGCGTAGATAACTTCGGTCTTTTCCGAAACGATGTTTTGGATGCCTTTCAAAAGCGTAACCGCATGCTCAGGCACAACTGGGCTGCTGTAATCTCCGTAACGGGGAACATCCGCGCTTGGTCCAATCACTGCAATCTTGCCAATGTCTCTTTTGAGAGGAAGCGTATTTTTGCTGTTTTTCAACAGGCAGATCGACTTTCTTGCAACTTCGAGAGCCGTCTGTACGTGCTCCTCACTGTGCACAACTTTCGAAGAAAGTTCGATATCTGTATATGGATTTTCAAAGATTCCAACTGTAAATTTAACTGTAAGTACACGTCCAGCAGCTGTGTCTACTACTTTCTCGTCCACCTCACCTGATTTTACAAGGTCAATAATGCTGTCCTGGTATATATCATGCGGAAAGTCGTAAAGCTGCATGTCAACACCGGCTTCAAGACCCATTTTGATAGCTTCCCGATTGTTTTCAGCAACAAAGTGCATGGTATGCAGCATGGAGACAGCCGTCATATCCGCTCGTACGAAGCCCTTCATGCCCCACTTATCGCGAAGTACACCAGTAAGCAGCGAATGGTCGCTAGCTACAGGAGTGCCGTCAATAGAGTTATAGGAACACATTGTGTTCATTGCACCCGCTTGAAAAGCAGCCTCAAATACAGGCAGACAGTAAAATGCATTATCATGATGCCCCATCATGGCCGGAGCACAATTGTGTCCTCCCCTAGGAGCACCGTATCCTGTAAAGTGTTTGGGTTCCGACACTACGGCATCGGGTCTTGTAAGGTCATCCGTTTGAAGCCCTCTTACCATGTTCTCCGCGAACATAGACCCTAGATAAGGATCCTCTCCGTATCCTTCTTCCACTCGTCCCCATCGGATTTCCCTAGCTAGATCGAGAACAGGTGCCCAAACCTCATGTATACCAAAGCTGCGCGCTTCGGAAGCGATGACTCTCGCTTGTTTATATCCGAGTTCTGGCTCAAATGTTGATGCGAGTGCGACCTGCTGAGGGAGCACTGTACAGCCTTTCCACCCAAAACCGTGAAGTCCCTCTTCACTAAAGAGTACCGGAATCCCCCATCTTGAATTTTGGATGATATACTCCTGAATTTTATTAGCAGTCTCCGCTTTGGAATTTCGGTTTTGGATGCATCCGATTCCAATTCCAGCAGATACCTTTTCCATTTTTTCGTAGTTAAGCAAATCTGCATTTAAGCCTTCTACTGAATCGGAAATTTCATTTCCAGAATAAATATCAAGCTGTCTTACCTTTTCTTCAAGTGACATTCTCGATATAAGGTCCGCAACTCTTTCTTCAATAGGCAAGCTTGCATTCATATAAGGGTAATGTTGTAAGTCTTTTCTTGTGCTCATTGTTTTCTCCTTTTAGCTCTCTGAGTGCTTGATTCTTTCATTTGTTGGCTAAAGTATCTGTCAAACTTCAAGTGAACAAGATCACAAGCCTGAATGGCCATATTGCCCAGCCTGGAATAAGATCATAGCTGTATACCGAATTTCATAATTAAGGTTTTTTTCGTTGTCCTGAAGTTGAAACAACTTCTCCAGACTCTAAACTATCAGTCTATTAGTAAAAGCATATTCTTAGATGATAAACTCCCAAACCATATTAGTATTTGAACTAACAAGACTTAATTTTGCACTATGTGGACATGAATGGATAATCGGAGATACGGAAGCAATAGCGAACCATTAGAGTTTCGGAAATCGGCGTACTCAGAAAAAACAACCGTTCCCCTATTATGTATAGGAAAACGGTCGCCGCTTATTTTACTACTTCTTCCCCTTCTCCCCATGTCGTCACTCGGACGCTAACTAGAGGCTTCGGAGCGCCTTCGAACTTGCAACTAAAAGATAGCGGTTGTCCACCTGTCCTTACGATTGGCGCATCGGCGGAAGCATGAACGGTTTTCAGCAGATTCCAGTTCTGATCATATACTTTACCGATTCTGTCACCTTCACAAATAAGATATTGGTTCACGAGGATTTCTGTATCAAACGTCATGTATACACCGTTCGTATAAAATGTTGGACGTTTAATCGAGGCGTCATCGTTACCATATGAAGGAATGACGCACAGTGTAAATTTTAGCGGCTGATCCGCATATCGGTTGAAATACGTCCAATCTGCCCCCCCTGGTTGGCCTGGCTGCAGCTCCGCCGGGTTGCATACGAGCGGTTTTGAGATATGAACAGGGTATAAATTCCACTTTCCATCACCTGCCGCTTCCAAATGCCAGTCGCTTTTCGGGTCCTTCATCCGTTCCCGTTGTTCGGATGTGAAGGCGCCAGCTTGTCTGGCAGCTTCCCACTCGCGTACGGATGTAAATACCGACTCGATGTTGCCGTTTCGCCCAAGCACCTGCATATCGGCAACTAAAGCAAAACCAGCGTTAAAAACTGCCGCTTTCGATAATACCCACTCTATTTCATCAGGTGACGTTGCTTCGAACTGATCGGAAGCCGAACGAACAAGAAACCATCCAAGCATTGACGGAATGAAGTTACGAGCAAAAAACCGTTGGTTGGTGAGCCGCCATTCAAGCTGCCCTTCACGTGTTGCTGCACCCCAAGGCTCACCCCAATTGAACCGTGTGAATACATGCCACAAATAGTTCGGAACGACAATGCTAGCATCATTTATGACTTCTTCTCCCCAGCCGTCATAACACATTTTCACAAAACGATTCACTCCGTACCCGTCATGTCCTGTTGCATAGCAGCCAATTTCATAATTTCCTTGAAGTCGAAGGCCGTCAACTTTGCACTTTGATTCGCATATACGATCCGACTATTGTCATCAGAGATGATGACACCATACTCCTGAGCTAAATCGGTAATGTTTTTGAAAAAACTGCTCTCATTAATTCGCATATAAACAATATTCGTGTAGCGCTCTTTTAGATTACCTGGGAATTTATGGACTACAAACAGTTCGTTATTCTCATATTTCCATAGTGGTTCTATCCCCTTCATAGCTTCGTTATACCATGGCTCCTCACTAACACGTTTGTGTGAGACTACTAAATCGCCGAATTCCGGCACAGTGCTCTGGGTGTAAAAGGTTATTTTCTGAATATCCTTGTCAAGGTTCATCATCATAATAAAATACGGATCTAAGAAATCATTCAAATCCCGCGAAAGATTGACTAAGTCGATATAATCATTGGCTACGATCTTCTGAAACATCTTAGTGAATACGATCGATCGAATCGCATGATTGTAGCGTTCAACCGAATTGTCAATACTCTGAGTAACGGTATTTACATTCTTATCAATCCCTTGCAGTGCCTGCAACTTCAACATGTCCTTTGATTGATTGTAGGCGTATATGCCAAGCACCATAATAGGAATGATAATAACGATTAAATAGGAAAGAAATAGTTTTTGATTAAACCGTAAACGATTGAACAATCCATAGATCAGCCGTTTCATAGGTTATGCCTCTTCTCTGCACTTGGAAGGCGTTCGACCAAAATGATTTTTGAATAACGAGCTGAAGTAGGAAAAGTTGCTATAACCAACATCAAGGCTGATATCGATAATTTTACGGTTGGTTGTTATAAGCAGTTCCTTTGCCCTTTCCATTCGGTGCAAGGTCATGAACTTATTGAGACTTATCCCTTTCTGTTTCTTGAATAAATGGCTCAAATAACTAGGAGATAAATAAACCCGCTCCGCCAATAACTCCAACGACAAGTCTGACTGGTATTCGTTCTCGATTATTCGGACGACTTCATCGATCGCTTTGGAGGTCGCTTCCGAATTCGTTTCGCAAGAAGACTCGTTTGCCTTTAAAATTCTCAGTACTACTTTACGCAAATCACTCAGCTTTACCGTTTTATAGATGTCCTCCAAACTATGCTTGAATCTATCATTATTTTTTGTTATAGAAGCATTGAATGTAGCTTTGACAATTTCGGTGCACACATATTTTACATATATAACCGTAAAATGCTCCCTGTGTTGCAAAGCATCAAATAGTTGCTCGACATGCAGTTGCGCGATATCGTATCGATTGTGCTGAATGTTTTGCTTCAATTCCGTTAGCACATCATTTACTCCTGCCGCCATATCGCCCGTAACAAATGACGTGCGGTTCGCAAGCATCACCGTACCCTCATCGAAAAAGAACTTGTTTTCCAGCATCGTTTACATCTCGTGAAATTGTTTGTGGAGCTGCTTCGCATCATCCATCAATCCGCTGATCACAACACAAATATCATTATCGTACATATCCTGGAATATCCGGGTCAATTGCTGGCCAAGCTCTGTTATAGCTTCCAGCGACTCGTCGGGGGCTGTTTCCAAGAGTAGCAACGCTTGAAATGTTTTTAGCGAATTTGAGTATCGGCTTGCATCTGCGCATCCTTCAGAACGGTATCTACATCTTCCCCGCCAAAATAAGCTTGCAATGCAACAACGATAATATCCTCTATGGCGTAAGTGTTCGTGCCGTAGTTGACGGTAGGAATCTTAGCAGTCCATGTTGCAAAATCAGATACGATTTTTTGGCCTTGAAAATATTCGTCTGCCGCAGAGTAAGCTTCTCCACTTGCCGCAGCCTTTAGGGTACCAATGACTCCAATCTTTGTATTTAGAGACTGATAGAGTTCAGCGTCGGAGGCAAATGTCTTTCCGAGAAACTGGGCAGCAGCTTCTTTTCCCTCTACATTCATTACATACCAAGAGCTGCCGCCAAGACTTGATGCATGGACGGAGCCTTTTGTTACTGCAAGCTTAGGAAGCGGAGCTACTGCCCATTTTTGTGACTGAGAAGCTTCAGCTTTAATTGAAGGGGTAATCCAGTTACCGGTAGGTACGCTGGCGACTTCACCATGATTGAATGCACCAACAAATTGGCTCCAATCCGATATCACCTTCACAATGCCGGAATCCAGCATTTCTTTATACAATTCAATCGCCTCTTTTAAAGCGGCATTGTCTGCAATGATCGGAGTCTTGCCATCTTCAGCCGTATACCATTGCCCCGCAGATTGCATCATCATGCGAATAAGTCCAAGATCGTTAGGGTCAAGGGTGAGCATGCTTTTGCCGGTCTTTTCTTTTACAGCTTTACCGATCTCGATATACTGCTTCCAGTCGATTTCTTCCATATCAGCTAAGCTATAGCCCGCTTGCTCCAAATAATCTGTCCTTACATACATTCCGGTTACACCTGAATCAAATGGTACGCCGTATTGCTTGCCATCAACACTGGTCGGATCAATCTTATAATCCGCGAAGTTTTCTACATTTACAATGTCTGTCAATTCACAAAATGAATTCGGATACGCTTGCAAAAAGCTCTGTGCTCGATAATCCTCGATCAATACGATGTTAGGCAAACCTTTCGTAGAACCTGAATTCAACACGGTGTTCAACTTTTGAACGATATCAGCCTGCGCGTTTTCTACGATGTTAATCATGACATCCGAATGAACTTGTGAATATGCTTCCTTTGCTACACCCATGGCGGCAATGTTAAACGCCGGGTCCCACGCCCAAACTGTAATCTCTTTCGGATTGGAAGTGCTTCCATCTCCCGAGCTTGTTAGGCTGCCTTTCGTTCCACCAGACGAACATGCCGTCAAGAGAATAACGCCAGCAAGCAGAATGAAAACTAATTGCTTCAATAAATAATCCCCCTTGTAAAATGAAAAAAGATGAAAGCGTTTTCCAATAACGCATCCATCTTAACACTTTGTATTCATGTTCTTTTGTATTTTCTTTGTTAGCTTTGGTGCTATTATTGGTTCGTTTATTCACTTTTCATGACGTCTCTAGCACATTTTTTAGTTGTTTAGCACTTTCTTTATTTATTAATTAATGGAATGTTAATTTTGATTTTAGTACCTTCACCCCGTTTGCTTGTTATGTTAATCCCATAATTCTCCCCATACATTAATTTAATTCTGTCGTCAACATTACGTATGCCGATGCCGGAGAAAAATTGGCGTTTCCTCTTCGGCGTACGTATCTGCTCTACTTTCAGTTGTTTTTGCTCTATATCCATACCGTCTCCGTTATCCACGACCTCGCATACTAGTTGGTCCTCCTGCACGGCTATCATGATCAAAATACTTCCTTGTTCTTTAATGTTGAATCCGTGAAAGAATGCGTTTTCGATAAAAGGCTGGAGAATGAGCTTCGGTATGTGGTAATCCAAGCTGTCAGGCTCCACAAAATAATTCACGCGTATCTTCTCACTGTACCGCACATGATTGATATAGACATAATGCTTCATTGTCTCCAGTTCCTGACAAACAGGAATAGTGGACTCTACATCACTAACTGTATTTTGCAGGAGAGAGATAAGTGCATTAATCGTACCTGCTGCTTTTTCCTTATTACCCTGCAGCACCAAAAACTTTATTGATGCCAGCGTATTGTATAGAAAATGCGGATTGATTTGCATTTGAAGTGCGGCCAGCTCTGCGTTACGCACTTGCTTTTGCGTCTCCAACAGCCGATCTACATAATCATGCAGTGCATCAAGCATATAATTAAAAGCGTTGCCCAGCTCTTTAACTTCATAACTGCTAGTAGCGATATCGATATGATTATCGAATCCACTCGTTGGAATATGTGACATCTGTTTAACGAGTACACGCAGGGACTTCGTCATTTTTCGGGTAATTAAAAATACGATAATAAGGGAAATCGCCACGATGACCATAATTGTCAACGTCACCGCTTCTGCATTCACCATCTGTCCGGTCACTGCTTTCTTGTCAATTAGATTTACCAGATAAAAATCAAACTCCGGCAAATATTCAGAAAACACAATTCGTTCATTGCCCATGACATAGGCGGATCCTTCATCTTCTTCTCCGAGCTGCTGAGCTGCTACTTCTGTATATAACGGCTTATCCATTAGCCCAATCCGCTCGCTCCGATTGCTGGACACAATCAATCCGTTTTTATTTATCAACAACACGTCATTGCCTTCACTCGTAAAGTTAGCATAAAAAGATCTGAAATTGCGATCACGAATCGCAACATACAAGGTGCCGTAAAAACTACTAGTCTGTTGATCAAATAAAGCTTTGGAAGCCACAAGCACTTGCTCTTTCGCAATGCCTTTGTTGTCACCAGCTGGATAGAGCTGATACAGGATTTGCGCAGATTGCTCATTTGTTGCTTTCATAACGGTGTGGTTTTTCATTTCCTCGGCGAAAGTGGACCAATAATAAGCATCTGTTGAATAACTCCGACCATTCACGCCTATGATCATAATCCCAACGTCATAAGCGCTAAAGTTGGACCGAATCGCCTTCATGCCTTCTGTCATATGGTATGTTTCGGTGGCAAGTGATACTGCATCCGTCTCTTGCCCAGATAAATAGTTTCGGATAGAGGCATTTTGAGCTATCATCGCTGCTCCAGTAGCTACCGTGTAGTTGTAAGACTCAAGGTTGGTCTTCATCTGGTTCAGCAGCTTGCTGTTAGTAATGCTGAACGTTTGAAAAAATAATTTTTCCGACATGCTGATCGTTATAGCCAGGGTTATTAGCGATACGGTAACGATGCTAATGAGCGTGACGAGAAACAACTTGAGGAACAAGCCCTGTTTTTTCAGCTTTAATGCAGCATTTCTTATCATGACTCCTTTATCTCCTCCGAGAATTGTTTCCGATACTGGCTTGGCGATATGCCGGTATGCTTTTTAAACACCTTTGTGAAATAGCTCTGGTCCGAATAGCCTACATTTGCACTGATTTCGGATATCGATTCTCCCGTCGTCAAGAGAAGCTCCATCGCTTTTTCCAGCCGGACTTTGTTTAGGTATTCACTGAAACCTTCCTCATTATGAGTAGCGAAAAAACTAGACAGATACGAAGCGTTGAAATGAAACTGCCTCGCCACTCCGGTCAGCGTGATCGGATCAGCGTAATGCTCATGAATATATTCAAGCAGATTAGATATATTTGGATTAAATAATGAGTTCGCCTTGCGAATCACATGTTCTGCCTCATGTATGAACGCTTCAGCTAGAGCAATTGCGTCTTTAGCATACCTAGCTTCATCAATTTTTCGGAAGTAGTCATATTTAGCGTCTTCTCCCCCAGGGGTTTCATACTTCATTTTCCCAAGTGTTGTCGTCACGTTAAATATGAAGTTCCCCAAAAACGATTTGAATTCAAAAATTTCGGTGCGATAGTCCTTTGACCACAGATGCACAAATTCCAGAAAGCTCGTAAACGCCTTCTGGAATTGCTTTCGTCGCAGCTGTTCCGATAATTCTGCCATGTCATATTCTTGATACGCATCCGAGAGTCCCGGTAAATGATCATTTTCAATCAGGCTTCGTGTCGGCAGGTAAAAGCTATATCTTGTAAGCTTCAAGTGATTGTTCCGATAAATCTCTCCAAGGCGGTTAAAATCCTCGAAGCTTTGACTAAGAACGAATTGGGTACCGCTCTTAATCTCTGTCATTTCTGTGACGAGGCACCTGAGCTCCATAAGCATTTCGACCCATTGCTCTGGATTCACATTAATTAAGAAAAGAATAGAATCGTTGTCAAACTTTAGCTGCATATAGGCTGCTTTGTCCTTGCTGAGCTTACGCAGCCCTCTATCTATTTGGCTTGCGAAAGTCACCTTTTCATCAGAATCTTTAATATGGTTCATGTCCGTACCGAAAAATGCATAACGTCTGTATGGAAACTTCGAATGCACCAACCCAGGTTCTTGCGAAGCCTCGTATCCGCTCATTAGCTTCTCGATTATTCGTGTAAGCTGTTTTTCCTCCATATCAATTCCTTGATCGCCCATCTGCGTCCCAACCATTTTGGCAGTTGTTTTATTTAAGATCGATAACAGGTATTCGGCTTCCAACTTCGGCTTTAGGATATAGTCCGCTACTCCGCTCTGAAATGTGGAGCGAACGTAGCCGTATTCACTGAAGCTGCTTAAGACGATTACCTCAATATGAGGGTACTTCTCCTTCACCCGCTTAACAAATTCCTCACCGTCCATAACTGGCATCACGATGTCTGTTAGTATGACATGAGGGTTGACCTCATCAACCAAATCCAAAGCTTCAAGACCATTCGAAGCCTCAGCGACAATTCGGTATCCCTCCTGTTCCCAATCTAGAAGGTGCTTAATTCCTTGTCTAACAAGCATTTCGTCATCTACAATCATAATCTTATATATTGGTTTCATTTCTGCCCCCTTGCAGCTTTTCAACCTATAATTAATACGCTACGATTTGATTTCAATCTAAAAAAAACTGAAAATTACCAGGGTAATTCATTTTTGGTCTTTCATTCAAATACACTCCTCTACTCTTGGTAATTGTTATAAGTGTAGAGGAATTTCACAGATTCATCCATGTATGCTTGTATCCACTACATGTATAATTGTACACATCATACGAGATATTTAATGAAAATAATGGTAATTTAATGTATATAAGTACAATTGTTAGGAGTGTCGCGAGTTGTAGACTGGCCAATCTTTATCGTTCATGAGGTTATTGCCAAACACGCATCATTTTCTTCGATGCTATTTTTGACATCGCTTACAATCAGTGATATGCGAATAACCATTTATTAACAACACACCTTAATCAGTCTGCAAATTGAGCTCTATCTTCTCATACGTTTGGTTAAAAACACGTAGTCAGCTCACATGATGAGCTGACTACGTGTCATTCTTTATTGATTACGAATTAATCAGCTTAACAAAGCTCAATGCTCGCTTCAGCATGACTGCTGTCTGAGCACGGCTTGCTGTATCTTTTGGCGCAATCGTGGTTTCCGATTTGCCATTCATAATACCTGCATTTATTACGGCTTGAACTGCTTCACGGGCAAAGCCCGATAGCTGGTCTTGATCAGCAAAAGCAGCTAACGAAATGCTTGATGAATTCGATCCAACGCTTGTATCTCCTTGAACGAGATGAACAGCTTTCATAATCATAACAGCCATTTGCTCTCTAGTGATGAATGCGTCAGGATTGAACTTGTTGTTGCCTACTCCTTGTACTAACCCGTGCTGAACCGCTGTACTTACATCTGCGGCATACCATTTAGCAGTTGCTACATCGTCAAATACCTGATCAGCACCATTATTATTCAAGCCCAAGCTTCTTACTAGCAGCGATGCGAATTCTGCACGGGTCACTTTCCCTTCCGGATCATAGACATGATTCGTTTTCCCATTTACGATCAGCTTAGACGCGAGTGTTTCTACATCCTTCTGTGCCCAGTGTCCGCGCATATCTTTGAATGTTTTATTGCCTTCAATGATGACATACATGCCATTCGAGTAATGCTTGATCGTTGCTACAGTCTTGCCATCCATAACGGTAAACACCGCTGGTACAAATCGAATGGCTCCCGTTTCAGGATCATATGATACGACCGTTGCTTCATTCAAATTGCGAATTACTTTGTCTACGGTTAAAGTACGCTCAATATAACCGATGGAATGATTATCGTATTCCGCATCTTTCGTTTTCAGCGTTGCTTTATAGTCGATAATGTCGCTTATACGCTTCATTCCATTGCCGGATAGGGCTGCATCCAATTGCTGCAACTTATCCTCGTTCGCTTTCACCATGCTTACAATTAATACAGCATCGGCATCTACTTTACCTTTCATATCCTTGCTGTTTAAAATAGACACCGGCCATTCATAGCTTCCAAACTTGCTGCGGATCGATACGATCGAATCCGGCTTGTTCGCAGCTAATCCGCTCAAAGCGTCCAATGGAATTCTCACTTCATATCGTGTGTGATTTCCAGGAACATCAATCGTTAGAATGGTACCGGCTTGTTCTGCTTTTAAAAACTCCGCTGCCTTTTTGGTAAGTTGATTGCGATCAAGTGAAGACGTCAAGCTATTTAGTGCGGAATCAATCGTTAGCTCAGATTTCTTCGGCTCGTATAAAGCTGGGTTTTCGTGGGCTGGTTCTTTAGTACCACCACCGCTACCTCCGCTGTTGTTACCACCACCATTATTTCCTCCGCCGTTACCACCACCACCGTTGTTTCCTCCGTCGGAAGTTTGATTAGTAATATCAATCGCTTTTTCACCTCGAACCTCTGATCCGTCCGTTGCAGTTGCGACTACTTTTACAACGCCGTCCTTCACGGCAGTCAACAATCCGTTTTGATCAATCGTTGCTTTGTCCGTTGTCGTTACGCCATCTGACTCATAGACAGTCCAAGTTACCTTCTTATTGGATGCGTTCGTTGGCAATAGCTCTGCCGTCAACTTCAGGCTGCCGCCCTTCACATCTATTGCCGCTTTGCCACTTGCGCTAGTCAGGCTGATCGATTCTACCAACACATTCGTAGACTCAGACTCCCACTTCGCATATAAGGTGATATCTTGTTCTGCTGCTTTATCCGTTGCAAAATTCCATTGTTCCATCAATGCTTCATCTTTGTACCAGCCAACGAACACGTAGTCTGCTTTTGTTGGTGCTGTTGGTTCAGAAAGTACGGAGCCTGGTTTGGCTTTAATACTTGCTACTTCGCTGCCGCCGTTACTATTAAAAGTAACAGAAATATCTTCAACTTCAGATTGATTCGTGATGACAATCACGATCTCACCTTGAACCTTTGAACCGTCCGCTGCTGTAGCGATTACTTTTACAGCGCCATCCTTCACGGCAGTCAACAATCCGTTTTGATCGATTGTTGCTTTGTCTGTTGCCGTTACTTCATCTGACTCATAGACAGTCCAAGCAACCTTCTTGTTGGAAGCGTTCGTTGGCAATAGCTCTGCCGTCAGCTTCAGGCTGCCGCCCTTCACATCTATTGCTGTATTGCCAACCGCGCTAGTCAGGCTGATCGATTCTACCAACACATTCGTAGATTCAGATTCCCATTTCGCATATAAGGTGATATCTTGTTCTGCTACTTTATCCGTTGCAAAATTCCATTGTTCATTCAAAGCTTCGTCTTTGTACCAGCCGATGAAAATGTATCCTTCTTTTATCGGCGCTGATGGTTCAGAAATCGGTGAATCAGGGTTTGCTTCAATGCTAGCTACACCACTACCACCATTACTATTGAATGTTACAGTGTACTTTTCTATTTGCGCTTCTCCAAATTGTGAGTAATCCCATTCCGATTGCCAATTCATTGAAATGCGTTTATTCTCACTGTCCAAGTGTATTGGGGACCAAATGTATCTGGAGTCACTCAAGTTTCCAGGATTCCAACGATCTGCCATAAAGATAAATTTATCTCTTACAATATTTCCGCTTTTATCTCTGTATGGCAGTACAAAAGTACTTTGACTCTCATGAGTAGTTCCTTTCCAATCATCCCAGAATGGATCGCCTTTATCTTCCCACCACCATGTTAATGGATGTCCTGTAATATGATATTTAGCAGGATTTGGGTTCCAGCCTGTTAAACCAGATGTTATTGAATAATACGTATCATCTTGTTTAAATAATGTTGGAGCTTCTCTACCATTGCTATGAGCTTTCGCCCAAATCGCATTTCCATGTTCCTCACGAGCTGGTTGTGTATAAGTATCATCCAGTTTTAGAACGATGGTAGTCCCATTTCCTTCGGATGAATAGATCAAATATGCTGTTTTATCATCATCAACATAAAGGGTCATATCTCGGAGCATACCATCTCCTTCACCCCTTTTGTCAGGATCCCATCCATCATTTGGCATTCTCTCAATATCAAGCACTTTAAACGGACCAATCGGTGATTTACTTACAGCTACACCACCTGATGCTGTCCAATATTTACCCGACATTGGACCGTCATGATGCCACCACATGACATAATTATCATATTTCTCGTTGTAAACAACTTTTGGTCGTTCCACAACTTTATCCCAATTGAACAGCCCGTATAATCTTTGTTTCTCTTCGATAGAAGTATCTTTATACAGTGCATTCAAATCGGCAATTTGTTCCCGTGTATTATGTTTTTTAAGTGTTTGAACTGGTGATTTCATGTTACCAGCGAAATTATAAAAACGTTTTTCCACTCCATTTTCCGGAATGAAATTCCAATCATCAAGCTTCCCATAATTTTGTTCTTGTCGCCAAGACTCGAATCCTACTCCCGATTCCTTATACAATTCATCATCTTCATGAATATACATTGGAATGTCAGAAGCATCCGTCAATCCATCGTGTGTTCTATCTCCAAGAGACGGATTATTAAATACTGGCAATACAACACCTTCATTTTTCCAATTATAAAGGTCAGTAGATGAGTAAGCATGTACACCAGTCATCGGAACATAACCAGCACCCATGTTCGATTCCGTTTTATCTTCTCCGTACCAATAGTATTTTTTAGTGTTTTCGTCATATATAATACCTCCGCCATGCGCCTGAATGGGCACACCCTCAGTATCTAGCCACACTTCACCATTTTTGATTGAGCTTACATGACCAAGATTAGAATAGAAATTATAATATTCATTAAGCCAGTAATTATAATGTTCTAATGATTCTAACGTTAGATGTTCTGTATCTTCGAGTTCATTTAAATAATTGTCCATAATATTTCTTACGTATGGAACCATATCTTCGTAAAGAGTAACCAACTTTTCCTTAGCAATTTGAACTATACTCGTATCAATGTCCGCAACATACTTTTGATAAACAGCCAAATCGCCAATCGATAAAGTAGAGCTGTTGCCGCCAGTTTTGATAACTTGAATAGCTACGTAACGTGCATTTTTTGAGGGGAAGGTTGCGGATTGATCATAATCTTTTCCTGTATCAAGACCGCCGACGGCTGCCAACTCAAAATGTTGATTTAATTCACTTTGTGTACCTGTCAATTCAACGTTTGACAAATCTTTATCGCTTGTATAAATTTTGAATTGTTTAATACGACCGTTTTCTTTATCTTTACCTTGTCTCGGTGTGTAGAGGATTTGGCTTATATCTTTTCTACTTTTATTCAAGTCAAGAACGATATAGTCGCCTGCTTGGTATTTACGGCCCCAATCTTCCCAATTCGTTTCATAAAATGTATCTCGATTACCATCTAACATGCTTTCTATAGGTGTGCTCCAGTGTGCTTCTGGGGCGTATTTCACTGTGATCCCTTCAACGAGGAAACTATCTCTCTGCAAATTAACCATTTCATCATTAATTTGATTAGTCGTACGATTCATTTCTTCTTGCGTGGATGAATCCGATCTCATTAATGCATTGCCGGCATCAACATACTGTTTCAAAAGCTCTAATAGATTTTCATCTTTATTCGAAGTTGCAATAAATTGTTCAGCATCTGTTATTGCTTTATCAAGTTGCTCTGAATTTAGTTTAAAATTTGAATCCCTGTACAAATTGATTTCAGCAGCAGATGCAAACTGTGTGCCAGCATCACTTTGCGATGCTAGTGCTTTGAATTTAATATGAGTCGCATCGACGGGAGTAAAGGTTGCTGTTTTTATTGCTTTGTTAGCATCCCATGTTCCTTCTGCAATTTTATTAAAATTCACACCGTCAATACTTGCTTCAATTTCAAACTTAGTAACTGTACCATTCGTATCTGTGTCTTGTCTTGGTGTATATTCCAGTTTGTTAATACCTTTGTACAGTTTGCCTAATTCATAAGTAATAGAGTGCGGTGGATCTTGATAGCCATCGCCCCATGGCGTATGCCATTTTGTATTTACATCACCGTCTATAGTAAGCTCCGGACCTTCTCCAGATTGTGCGCTACTCGCCGAAGCTCTCATCAACTGTTGTGGTATAACACCTATAACACCATCAGACAACATTGCCTTGAATTTGAGGCTGATTTCAACAATTGCATCAGATATTTGTTCATTGCTGCCAGATTGAAGCGCATCGTCAGCTTTTGTAATTAGCGCTTCCAACTCTTCAATATCCGGGTTATCTTCATTCAAGGTTGCTTTATGTTGTTCAATACTTACCTTTAAATCATTTAATATCTGTGTAACGTCTGCTTCTTGGCCTTCGACGTACTGAGCGTTTTTGATAACAAAAGTTGTAATTGATTTTCCTTCCACATTTGCATAAAGCTTAGTTCCTAAAACTTCTAATTTACCTTCCTGTAAATCTTTTTCTGAAGTTGTCACATAAGTGGATACTTCACTTCCAGGCTTTACAAACTTGGAAAGATCAAATGACAATTGTCTGCTGCCTTGATCCGGGTTGCGATAGACGATAACCGTTTCCCCTGTCCCTTCGTTATAAGCCGTTAGTGTCTTTCCATCACCATCGCTATTCTCAAAAAATTTCGAGCCTTGCGGAATGAATTTACTAAATTGCGCCATCGCGTAATATTTTTTCGTATACCACCATTGTTCAGTATCAAAATCAGCATGAATCAGACCCCAGTTCATATTCTCCTTGTCTGATTGCATATTTTGTTCGCTTTCAATAGCTTGCCAAATTACCCATGCCTGCGGTTCAAACCATTTAATATCCACCATAATTTGATCAGCCAGCGCTAATGCTGGTTCGATATCATCATGATTATGAGCAATACCGCCTGGTCCTAAATCAACTTCTGACATCCATAGCTTTTTATTTTCCTGTTCGGCAAGCTGACGAACCTCATATCTTTTTGAACCTCCATAAGCATGAACGTTCATTTGAGAAATGCTGTTTTTTGCATCGTCATTATAATGGCTCCAATTTTCCAGGAAAGTATCGATTACGGATTCTTCCATTGCTGAAATGCCAACATTATTCAATCCTTTTTCATTCAGCTTTTGTCGAGCTTCCCAAATAATCCATGACTGCGCCCAAGGATCCCAATGCGAGCCTTCCTGACGATTGAAAGCACCCCAGTAATTTGTATTGGGCTCGTTAATTGGTGAAAGAGTATCGAACTCTATTCCAAAATCATCATTATAATGTTTGACTACCTCTGCTAAATATTCCGCGAAATCATCATAATAATCTTCTTTTAAGTTATTCTCCCAAGCATTATGATTACCAGCAGTACAACCACTGTGGGTCATATAGTATGGCGAAGAATTGGAAAACGCTTCCATAATTAGTTCTGGTTTACGTTTCAATGCTTCCTGCAACCACCAACGCTGTTTTTCATCACGATTAATATCAAAATGACCCTCTTCTGTTGAAAAGCCTTGAATATCAGCGCCTTCACGCATATGATTGTGAGTCGGATCATCGCCACCGCCAATGTTGTAGCGGGCAATATTATAATTAAGTCCCTCTTTGCCATATAATGCATCCACCAAATCATTTTTCGCTTGCTCGCTTTCCCAGCCGCCAGTAGCATTAGCAAACCATATTAATGAAGTTCCCCAACCATCCCATACTTTCTTCATCTTGTCTGGACTTAACTTAATTTCAGTTGCACTTGGTGCTGCCGAGACAGCATTCGGCAAACCAACGAACATCGATCCTACTAGCGAAAATGCCAAGCAGGACACCAACATTTTTTTTGCACGTTTTTTAATACCCAATTTCAACCCTCCCAAAAATAGTAGCATCCTAAAGCAACACTTTTTTTATAAATCCTCTGTTACCTAAAGGAATGTATGCCTTTAATAGCCATGGCAATCGCCAAGGCTGCATGTGATAAACATTCCTTTGAATCATCATGTACTTGCCAATAAGCAATACATTCATCACCTCCTTTTTAATACGTTGAATGTACAAACTATTTTTTTGCCATATATTTTCGAATATCAAAAGCTACGGCTGCAACTATAATGAGTCCCTTAATAATTAATTGATAATAGGGACTAACACCGATATACGTTAATCCGTAGTTAATAACACCAAAGATTAATACGCCTGCTGCTACGCCTTGGATTTTGCCCACCCCGCCAGCAGTTGACACCCCGCCAACTACGCATGCCGCAATGGCATCTAATTCATACATGTTTCCGTAGTTATTCGTAGCTCCTCCTGTTCGGGCTGCTTCAAGTACACCAGCAAGACCATACAACGCTCCCGAAATGGCATAAATATAAATCAGATTTCGAGCGACATTAATGCCGGAAACATGTGCCGCATGGACGTTTCCTCCAATTGCATACATGTTTTTTCCCAGTCGAGTCTTATTAAATACGACCCAACAGATAAGTGCTACAGCGAGCGCAATAAGCACAATATACGGGATCGTATAGCCGCCTCCAAGATCGATATATCCCGAACCCCACACTTTAAAATCATCTCGAAGACCGCCAATCGGCTGCGATTGATTCGGCTTCATATCGAAATAAAGGCTATTGATACCGTAGATTCCTACCATTGTTCCTAACGTAGCAATAAAAGGTGGAACATGAAGTTTTGCTACGATAAAACCGTTTATTAATCCAACAAGCAAACCAACTATAATGCCTATTAAAATCGGAGCTATTACCCAAAGCTGCGGCAAGTCCGGGTAAAATCGGTTGGCATACGTATCTATTTGCAGCATCGATGCCGAAATAACTGCCGTTAGCCCAACAACTCGTCCAGATGACAAATCTGTACCGCCTGTAATAAGAATAAATGCCGCACCAATTGCAATAATTAGCTTAGTCGAAGACTGCTGCAATATATCTCTAAGCGTAGAAAAGGCTAGAAAGTTAGGATCTGCCACCGCGATGCCAATTACAATCAAAATCAACACCACGAAAATCGCTCGTTGCATTAAATAGTCTTTCACTTTAAACAGTAATTGCGTGTTCATTACGTTTACCCCCTGATACGACCGAACGTTGCTGCGCAGCTAGGCGCATAATTTCTTGCTCTGTTACTGACTTGCCCTCCACAATGCCTGTCAATTTGCCTTCGCTCATGACCATAATTCTGTCAGACATCCCAAGCAGTTCAGGCATTTCCGAGGAGATCATAATAATGCTTTTCCCTTGCTTCGCAAGCTCGGTAATTATCGTATAAATTTCAAATTTAGCGCCAACATCAATACCACGAGTAGGCTCATCAAGCAGCAATATATCTGGTTCTGTAAGCAGCCATCTTGCCAAGAGTACTTTCTGCTGATTTCCCCCTGATAAATAACGAATTTGTTGATGAACAGACGGTGTCTTTGTTCCAAACTTTTCAACATTATCCGCCGCGTCAACTCGTCCTTTTCTTTCATTCAACAGCCCAAATTTATTTTGGTAACGAGACAAATTCGCGATAATCGTGTTCTCATAAACCGATAACACTGGAAAAATCCCTGTTACTCGCCTTTCTTCGGTTAGAAGCGCAATTTTATTCTTTTTCGCTTCAGAAGGTGTTTTTAAATTCACTGGCTTCCCGTTTATGGAGATTTTTCCGGAAACTACGCTCCGTAGTCCAAACAAGGCTTCAATCAGCTCTGTTCGTTGAGCGCCAACCAAGCCACCTAAGCCGAGAATTTCCCCTTTCTTCAGCTCAAAGCTAATATCCTGAAACGACTTGGGATTAGGCGACGATAGACCTTCCACCTTCATCATTGTGCCGCCAGGCATATTCTTTCGTGCAGGAAAGCGTTCTTTCAAATCACGACCGACCATTCTTGTAATAATGAGGTCTGTCGTTAGCTCACTTGAAGGCCAAGTTCCAACATAATGACCATCACGCATGATCGTCACTTCATCAGAGATGCGCAAGATTTCTTCCATTTTGTGAGAAATATAAATAATAGATACACCGCGTTTACGCAAACTATTGATAATGTTGAATAGCTGTTCAACCTCGTTGCCAGTCAAAGAGGATGTTGGCTCATCCATTACGATGAGCTTTGAGTGAAAAGAAACCGCTTTCGCAATTTCCAGCGTTTGAATTTTTGAAACAGACAGCGTCCCCGTGCGCACTCGAGGATCTATATCGACCTCAAGATCTTTGAATAAATGCAATGTGTCTTCGTACATTTTCTTTTCATGAATAAACTTAATCGGACCAAAACCTATTTCCGGAAACCGACCAAGCCAAATATTTTCCATTACATTACGATGCGGTACGGGATGAAGCTCTTGATGAATCATGGAAATTCCATTTTTCAGTGCCTCTTTAGAGTTATGAATCGTTGTTTTATGACCATTTATAAAAATCTCACCTTCATCCGGTCTATATATGCCGAACAAGCACTTCATTAGCGTTGATTTCCCAGCCCCGTTTTCACCCATAAGAGCATGTACAGTTCCTGGTTTCACCTTTATTGTTGCGTTGCTGAGCGCTTGTACCCCTGGAAAGCCCTTCGAAATTCCTCGCATTTCCAGAACATAATGCTGCTCCATTTCATATCCTCCCATCAAAAACCAATAAATAAGTTAGGAGGAAACAGCGGGATACCGCTTTCCCTCATCTTTATTTCATTATTCCGCGTCTGCAATGTTCGCATTTGTGATTTTCTTGTAAGCGATCCATACATATTTATCATCTGTGATTTCAAAACCAATATTTTCTTTTGTTGGCGTCTCCCCTTTGGAAAGCGCAGTAGCAATCGCAACAGATGCTGCTCCTTGGTTTTTCGCGTCATTCAGCACCGTACCCAGCATGGTTCCGTCCTTCAAGGCTTGAATAGCAGGAGCTGTTGCATCTACACCAACAACCGGAATATACTTATCACCTTTGAAGTAACCCGATGCTTTCAACGCTTCAATCGCGCCAAGCGCCATATCATCATTATTAGAAAGAACTGCTTCGATTTTATCTCCATTTGATGCTAGAAATGCTTGCATTTTTTCTTGCCCTTTGACTCGGTCCCACATCGCTGTATCTTTAGCAAGCTCTTCAACCTCTATGCCTGCGTCCACAATAGCCTCAACAGAATACTTTGTACGAAGCTCCGCGTCTTGATGCCCTGGCTCACCAGTTAACATCACGTATTGCAGCTTGCCGTCACCGTTCTTATCCGCGCTTGGGTTTTCTTTCCAATAATCGCTAATTAATTGCCCCGAAATCGTTCCTGAATCCTCTGCTCTAGCACCGACGTAGTATACCTTATCCCATTTTTCCATATCTTCCGCAATCGGCTCGCGATTTAAGAATACGACTGGCATATTAGCTTCTTTTGCTTTATCGATAATGACGCCTGCAGCTGTACGATCAACTGGATTAATAATAAGCGCATCGTACTTTTTCGAAATAAATAGATCCACCTTCTCATTTTGTGTTGGTTGCGAGTTTTGGCTGTCCACAACATCTAATTTCGCTCCGTTTTTCGCTGACTCCAGCATTGCATTGCGCACACCCGTCATAAAGGTATCATCAAATTTGTAAATAGCTGCTCCGATCTGTATGCTATCCTTTTTTTCTCCCTCTGTATTTCCTCCATCGTTGCTGCATGCTGCAGCCGTCAACATCATACCTGTCAGTAACGCAAGAACCCATTTCTTTTTCATCCAAAATTCCCCCAAATTCATTTTTTAACTTCTCGACCTATTATGTAGAAGAATGATTGTTATTCGAACCCACAATTCTCACGTCTTGTCTGGAAATTCTAATCTATTGTTGTAAATCTGATATGGTGTGTAACGATGAATCACTCATATTTCACTAGGGATTCTGTAATTCTACTCCGATACTCCGTTAGCGAAATCCCGACATGCTTCTTAAAGCAAAAACCCAAATATTTAGGATCGGTTATCCCGACGCGATCTGCAATCTCAGAAGCTTTAAGCTCTGTAAGACGCAGCATTTGCTTAACAGCCTCTATCCGGATGTGCATGACATATTGTCCATAGGTTAGTTTTACTTCTTTTTTAAATACACGACTGAAATAACCTGTACTAATGTGTAGGAATGAGCAAACCTCTTGAATGGATAAATCTGGATTCATAAAATGATCTTTCGTATACTGAATGGCTTCTTCGACAATATCTTTATATACATGCTTCCGCTGGCTGGAAATCTTCCTCATCATTTCAATGCATATATCAAAAACCCAACGTTTTGCCTCTCTTAAACCTGGCAATCTATACATTTCTGCATGCAGTTGAATACTTGTACCTAACAGTCCATCAAGATCAATATCAGCCTCTTTCGCTGTACGCAATATTACCGTCAATACCTCAAATAAATAGATTTGAATATCCTGCAAAGCAAAATTACTTTCAAACAGTTCATCGAATATTGTATCAACTGCGTCAGAAAGCTCTTCGGCCGTCCCCATCTTCAAGCTGTTCCTTAAAGCTTGCCCCTTCAGTTCGTCGAATCGAAGTTGCTCACTCTCATAATCTTCAATATTGTGAAAATAGATAACCTTCTTGGACCCCATAACAAGACGATAGTCTAGTGCAATAAGCGTTTCTCGGTAAGAATGATGTACATCGGCAATATCTGAAACACGCGATCCAACACCAATCGTGACATTCAGCTTCAGCTCTTGCACAATCTGCTCAAGAACATCCGACAGTGCTGCTTGCATAATCGAAAACCAATGCTCCTTGTGCTGTCCATTATCGATAGCCAGCAAAGCAATGCTTTCTTGATAAATAAACACTTTCCCAAGCGAATTGATGTCCCATACTTCTCGCGTTCTATTCAAAACAGCTTGAATCATATAATCCACACCACGCGACTGTCTTAACAAGGAAGAGGAGTATTCTTTTGATTCTTCCGTAGGATAAAGAGCGATGAGCGCTACAACATACTGAGAGCCGCGCAGCTGAATATCATAATTCATTGATTTTTCTTCAATTTGCTGGCTTGTCAGTTTTCGGGTAAGCAGCGATGCTAGAAATGATTCCTGAAGCACAGGCATACTTGTTCGATAATGATCTTGCAAAATTCGAAAGTATTCAGAATGCTCTTCGTTCTTCTTCATTTCTTTTGCTATGTCTGACTCTTCATCCACTTTTTTTACAATTTCATCATATCACCCTATAAAATCAGGCCTTATGACAAACTTTATACGTTTTTGTCCTTTTCATTGCCTATCCGAAAATGCTTACATTTTGTGTTGGTATTATTTTTAGATTTTGTTTTTTTATTGGTTCGCAGCTATGCTCAGCTTTCTAATGAGCAGTATTTTACTCCGATGGATTTATTGAAAAATAATTAATAATCGCTAGAAATAGCTTGGAAAAAGGTAATAAACCCATTCTTGATGAATATGGATTTAAACCTAAAGCTCATAAAAAAGCAGCCCCGTCTATAACATGGAAGGGACTGACCCCATAACGTGAGACAAATCAAAACACCTTCAAGAAAATGCAACCATGTCGTAAGATATGGAGACAACCTTGGAGGTGTTTTTACGTTGGCAACAAGAGTAAGTTACCCAGTGGAAACAAAAATGAAAGCCATTGAATTGAGAATAAAAGGAGTTCCAGTGAAAAAGGT